>NZ_JBFAHO010000005.1:0-388211 GCF_040654215.1 Nonomuraea sp. NPDC050733
AAGGCTCAGCCGGAGGAGCCCGCGGCCGGCTCGCCCGCGATGCGCGCGAGCACCCCCCCGCGGTGCCCCCCCGCGCGCGGGCGCCCCCGACCAGGACCCGCCTCTGGTGGCGGTCGCGCACGGCTCCCGCGACCCGCGTGCCGCGGCGGTCGTGGAGGCGCTCCTGGACGAGGTCCGGCGGGCCCGCCCGGGTCTGCCGGTGCGCACGGCCTACCTCGACCACGCCGCGCCGAGCCTCGGTCAGGCGCTGGGCGGGCTGGACGAGGCCGTGGTGCTGCCGCTGCTGCTGACGGAGGCGTACCACTCGCGGGTGGACCTGCCGGCGGCGCTGAGCGAGGCGCGGGCGCGCGACGCGCGGCTGCGCGTCCGCTACGGCGCCACGCTGGGGCCGCACCCGCTGCTGATGGCGGCGCTGGAGCGGCGGCTGGCCGAGGCGGGGGTGGCTCCGCGCGACCCCGGCACGGCCGTGGTACTCGTGTCGGCCGGCTCCAGCGACGCCCGTGCCAACGCCGTGGTCGCCCGCATGGCCGGGGCCTGGGCGCGTGACGGCGGCTGGTGGGCCGCCGTGCCGGCGTACGCGTCGGCCGCGTCCCCGACGCCGGAGCAGGCGGTCGCGCTGCTGCGCGAGGCGGGCGCGCCCCGGGTGGCCGTCGCGCCGTACCTGCTGGCTCCTGGCCTGTTCGCCGACAAGGTCCGGCGGGCGGCGCTCGCCGCGGGCGCCGACGTCGTGGCGGACGTGCTGGGCCCCGCGCCCGAGGTGGCGCGGGTGCTCCTGGAGCGCTACGACGCCGCCCTGCGCGTCCCCGTGGGAGCCGCGGCCTCCTAGCCGCGGTTGTCCCGTCGTCAGTGACCGTGGAGGCCCCGGCGGTCCTCGTCGCCGTGGAGGCGGCGGTGGCCGTCGCGCCAGTCGTCGCCGTGCAGCCGCCGCCACTGCTCGCGCCAGGCCGCCAGGCCCCGCTTCAGCGGCTGGGCCCGGGAGTCGCCGAGCACCTTCACGTCGCCCATGACCGCGTACGCGCGGACCCGGACCACCGGCACGTTCATGCCCGGGGCCGCCTCCAGCACGTCCACGCGCTTGTCGCCCATGACCGCCATCCCGTCGAGGTCCACGTGGACCCCGTCGGGGACGATGATCTTCACGTCGCCCATCACCGAGACGGCCATGATGTCCACCGCGCCGGTGCGTACCTCGGCCTCGCGCAGGTCGAGCAGCACGTCCCCCATGACGGCCACCGCGCCCAGCTCCTGGTCGATCCGCCAGGCACCGCGCCGCTTGGTGTCGCCCAGCACGCCCACGAACCAGCGCCGCCTGCGCTCGGGCCCCGGTCCGGGCCCGTGCTGGGCGGCCGGGAACGCCCCGGGCCCGGCGGCCGGCAGGTCCTGGGTGAGCAGGACCAGCTCGGCTTGCGTGGAGGCGGTGTAGGCGGCCTCGGTGCGGTCGGTCAGCTCGGCCAGCGAGAGCCGGCCCTCCACGGAGGCCACGCGCAGTTGCTCCACGACGGCCTCGCGCTCCGCGTCGGACGCGCGGACCTCGCCAGGGTCAGTCATAAGACGCAACATATCGCGTTTCCGGGTCCGTTTCCTCCTTCCGCGGGAGGAACCGCGGCCCACGCCCTGCTCATTTCGGAGCACCCTCACCAGGTGACCGGAAGCCGCCACACCCCGTAGACCATCGCGCTCTCGCGCAGCGGGACCTCCTCCTCCGGGACCGCCAGACGCAGCGCGGGAAAGCGCTCGAACAGCGCGCGGTAACCGATGCGCATCTCGATCCGGGCGAGCTGCTGCCCCAGGCACTGGTGGACGCCGTGCCCGAAGGCCAGGTGGTGCCTGGCCTCGGCCCGGTCGAGCCGCAGGACGTCCGGGTCGGCGAAGCGCCCCGGGTCGCGGTTGACCGCGGGCAGTGCGACGACCACGGTCTCGCCCTCGCGGACGAGCGTGCCGCCCAGCTCGACGTCCTCCAGAGCGGCGCGGTTGGGCGCGCCCAGGTGGACGACGCTGAGGTGGCGCAGCAGCTCCTCCACCGCGCCGTCGGTGAGCGTGGGGTCGCCGCGGAAGGCGTCGAGCTGCCCGGGGTGCCGCAGGAGGGCGTAGACGCCCAGGGCGAGCATGTTGGCGGTGGTCTCGTGTCCGGCGACCAGGAGCAGCAGGGCGATGTTGGTCAGCTCCTCGTCGCTCAGGTCGCTCTCGGCGATCAGCCCGCCGAGCAGGTCGTCGGCCGGGTGGGCGCGCTTGTGCCGGACCAGCTCGCCCAGGTAGCCGGCCAGGTCGCCCATCGCGGTCAGGGCCCGCGCCGTGCTGTTGTCCATGTCCACGATCACGGTGGTCAGGTCCTCGAAGAAGGCGTGGTCGCGGTAGGGGACGCCGAGCAGTTCGCAGATCACCAGGGAGGGGACGGGCAGCGCGAACGCCCGTACGAGGTCGGCGGGCGGCCCGGCCGCGGCCATGGCCTCCAGCCGGTCGGCGACGATCCGGGCGACGCGCGGTTCGAGGCGCCTCATCCGGCGGACGGTGAACCGGCCGACGAGCAGGCGCCGGTACCGGGTGTGCTCGGGCGCGTCCATGGCGGGGAACCAGCCGGGCGCGGCAGGCGCGTCGTGACCGCCGGGGCGGACGTTCGGGCGGGGCAGCGGCGAGTGCCGGAGCTCCGGCCGGGCGGTGAAGCGCGGGTCCGACAGGACCGCCCTGGCGAGGCCGTAGCCGGTGACCAGCCATCCGACGTGCCCGTCGGGGAAGGCCAGGCGGGTCAACGGCCCACGGTCGCGGTACCGCTCCAGCTCGGGGGGCGGCGCGAACGGGCATCGGGGGTCACGCCGGGTGGGCAGGGTCACCGGCGTCCCGGCGTTCTGGTCGCTCATCGGATCGTCTCCTGAAACTGGGGGCAGACTATCTTTTGAGAGTACACCATCACTTTTCTGTACGGCAGAATGAGCACATGGAGAACGGCGGGCTACGCGAGCGCAAGAAGGCCAGGACCAGGGAGGCGATCCTGCGCGAGGCGTTCAGGCTCTTCCGGGAGCGCGGCTACCACGCCACCACCACCGAGCAGATCGCCGAGGCCGCCGAGGTCTCCCCCGCCACCTTCTTCCGCTATTTCCCGGCGAAGGAGGACCTGGTCACACTCGACCGGTTTCCTCCGCTCGTCGAGGCGCTGGCCGCGCAGCCGCCGGGCGCGCCGGTCACCGTGCTGCGTGGCGCGTTCCGCACGGCGTTCGCCTCCCTGACCGCCGAGGAGATCGCGGCGGGGCACGCACGGGAGGTGTTCGCGGCGACCGTGCCGGAGCTGGTGGCGGCCAACCTGCGCAAGGCGTCCGGCTTCCTGCGGGAGGTCGGGGAGCTGCTGGCCGACAGGACGGGCCACGACGCGGACGATCCGCGCCTGCGCAACGCCATGGGGGCGGTCTTCGGGGTCGTGACCCTGGTCTGGCTCCAGTGGGCGCGGGACCCGTCCCTGGACGGGCCCGCCGAGCTCGACGAGGCGCTGGCGCATCTGGAGTCGGGCCTGCGCATGTGACGGCACCGGCCGGGGCGGGGGCTGAGCTGGGCTAGTGTCCCTTGCATGCATGAGGAGAAGCTCTACCGGGCCGCGTTGAACGGCGAGTCGGAGACCGTGAGCGAGCTGCTCGCCGGGGGCGCCGACCCCAACCGGCCGAGCGAGGGAGAGGACGAGGGCCTGCCGCTGTGCGCGGCCGCCGCCTGGGACCGGGTCGAGGCCGCCCAGGCGCTGCTGGCCGCCGGAGCCGACGTCAACGGGCGGGAGGCCGGCGGCTGGACGGCGCTGCTGTGGGCGGCGGCCAACGGCCACGCCGACACGGCCGGGCTGCTGCTGGAGGCCGGGGCCGAGGTCGACGCCGCCAACGACGACGGTGACACGCCCCTCACGCTGGCCGCCCGGCGGGGCGCGCTCGGCGTGGTGCAGGTGCTGCTGAGCGGCGGGGCCGACCCGCAGAAGTTCGACGGCGACGGCGACACCCCGCTCGACGTGGCGGCCGACTGGGTGGGCGTGCACCTGGAGAGCGCGCTGCTCGACCAGATCGGGCAGGACGACTGGGAGTACGTGGTGGCCAGGCAGTTCGCCAAGGACGGCACCGAGCTGGTGACCGTGGCGGGCCGCTCCGCCGACGGCTCGGAGACCGAGCAGGTCCAGGCCCAGCGTGGGCACGCGGCCATCGTCACGCTGCTGGAGGACGCCACCGGGGCGCACACCCCGGTCGACCGGCTGGTGGCGCGCGCGCTGGCGCACCGCGACACGGACGAGGACGCCGAGACCTGGTGGATCGTGGCCGACTCGCTGGCGCGACGGGGCGACGACGAGACGTACGAGGCGCTGGCCAGGCTGTGCGCCAGCGAGGACGCCCGGGAGCGGGAGTTCGGCGTGGACGCGATCGCCCAGTTCGGGGTGACCGAGGAGGGCAAGCCGTACCTGGAGCGGACGCTGCCGCTGCTCCAGCGGATGGCCACCACCGAGAGCAACCCGCAGGTGCTGCGGTCGGTGCTGTCGGCACTCGGCCACCAGGGCGACCCGCGCGCGCTGCCGCAGGTGCTCGGCATCATCGGCCGGGAGGGACACCAACGGACGATGACGGACGCGATCGCGCTGGCCGACGTGCTGCCGCCCGACCACGCCGAGGGGCTGGCCGTGCTGATCTCGATGACCGGCGACGCCGACGACGAGGTGCGCGACTGGGCCACCTCGGGGCTGGCCGGTCTGGCCGCCGACACGCCGGAGATCCGCGAGGCGCTGGCCGCCCGGCTGGACGACACTGACCTGCGCACGGTCGCCGAGGCCACGCGCGGGCTGGCGGAGCGCGGGGACGCCCGAGGGGCACGGGGCGTCGAGCGGGTGCTGGCCGAGAGCGACGACGACTACGCCCGGGACCTCGTCACGGAGGCCCGCGCCAAGCTGACCCCCGACTCCTGACACCGGGCACGGGACTCCGGGGCCGGGCGTCAGGGACGTCCGGCCCTGGAGCCCGGCCCTGGAGCCCGGCCCTGAGGTCCGGTTTTGAGGTCCGGCGACCGTCAGGGGCGGCGTTCGGTGGCGAAGATGCCGTTGACGGCGACGATGGCGAACCAGATCACCGGGATGACCCACCCGGAGACGTTCCCGACGCTCAGCGCGATCGTCGCCAACGTGCCCAGGGCCAGCGAGACGATCGCCAGGGCGAGCCGCTTCCCGTCGGCCGCCCTCGACTGCCTGGCGAGGTCCTTGGCCCTCGGGGCGGCGGCGAGGCGCTCGTCCACCCGCCGGTCGACCTCCTGGCCCATCTTGTCGAGGAAGGACTCGACGAGCGCGTCCTCGTAGTCGGGGCCGAGGTCGCGACGGGCGGACACAGCGGCTCGGAGCTCATCACCGGTGCTCATGTGTCGAGATATAGCGTGTCCTGGCCGCCCCGGCAAGGCACAGCATGAGCACGGACGGGTTGCTCAGCGGGCCAGGATGTCGTCCAGGTTGTAGGAGACCGGCCGCTCCAGCTGCTCGTACGTGCACGACTCGGGGGTGCGGTCGGGCCGCGGGCGGCGCCAGTGGGCGGTGTGCCGGAACCGGTCGCCCTCCATCTGGTCGTAGGCCACCTCGATGACCAGCTCGGGCCGGAGCGGGATGAACGACAGGTCCTTCTTCGCGCTCCACCGCGAGATCGCGCCGGGCACCCGCTGCCCGCCCGTCGCCGGTCCGGCGGCCGGCCGGCCGGCACCGGCCACCGCCTGCTCGGCCCAGTGGCCCCAGGGGTGCTCGCCGAGGTCGGCGACGTACGGCTTGAGCTCCTCCACCAGCTCGGCCCGGCGCGCCATCGGGAACGATGCCGCCACGCCCACGTGGTGCAGCCGCCCGTCGGGCCCGTAGAGGCCGAGCAGGAGCGAGCCGACGATCGGGCCGGTCTTGTGCTCGCGGTAGCCGGCCACCACCACGTCGGCGGTGCGCTCGTGCTTGACCTTGAACATGGTGCGCTTGTCCGGGACGTACGGCTGGTCGCCGGGCTTGACGATGATGCCGTCGAGCCCCGCACCCTCGAACATCTCGAACCAGTCCCCCGCCTGCCCGTCGTCGCGCGTGACGGGCGTGAGCCGCACCGAGTGGCCGGCCTTGCCGAAGATGCCCTCCAGCCGGGCGCGGCGCTCGGAGAAGGGCAGGTCGAGGTACGACTCGTCGCCGAGCGCCAGCAGGTCGAAGGCGACGAACGCGGCCGGCGTCTCCTCCGACAGCATCTTGACCCGCGAGGCGGCCGGGTGGATGCGCTGCTGGAGGGCGTCGAAGTCGAGCTGGGAGCCGCGCGGCAGCACGATCTCGCCGTCGACCACGACCCGCTCGGGCAGCTCGGCCTTGACGGCCTCGACCAGCTCGGGGAAGTAGCGGGTGAACGGCCGCTCGTTGCGGCTGCCGAGGTAGACCTCGTCGCCGTCGCGGTAGACGATGCAGCGGAAGCCGTCCCACTTGGGCTCGTAGAAGAGGGTGCCGTCCTGCTTGGGCATGGCCTTGACGGGCTTGGCCAGCATGGGCGCCAGGGGCGGGCGGACCGGCAGGTCGGGCACCGGCTCCGGCTCGACCTCGGGCCCCGGAGCCCCCTCAGGCTCGGCGGAGGTCGGGTCGATGGGGTCAGACATGGTTCGGCTCCCTCGTGTACCGGCAGAACAGGACGCCGTCCTCCTCCAGCAGCTGACTGAGGACGAGGCCGACCTGCGCCGCCTCGCCGTTCAGGATGCGCGCCGCGCCCCCGCCGAGCAGCAGCGGACTGATCGTCAGGCAGAGCTCGTCGAGCACCCCGGCCGCGGCGAGCTGGGCGTTGAGCCGTGGCCCGCCCTCGCACAGCACCCGGGTCAGCCCGCGCTCGTGCAGCCCCCGCACCGCCGCCTCCAGGTCGACCACGTCGTCCCCGGCGACCACCACGTCGGCGACGGCCTTGGCGGCGGCCAGGCGGTCGGCCGGCGCGGAGGCGCAGGTGACGACGATCGTCGGGACGATCGCCTCGGCGAACAGCGGGCCGCCGAAGTCGAGGTCGAGGCTGCGGCTGACCACCGCGACGGGCGGCGCCTCGGGCCGGCCCTCGCGCAGCGCCCGCCACGACTCGCGCGGCCGGGCGGGGCCGTAGCCCTCGGCGCGCACGGTGGCGGCGCCGGCGACGACCACGTCGGCGAGCCCTCGCAGCACGCCGAAGATCCGCCGGTCGGCCTTGCTCGACAGCCCGCCCGACAGGCCGTTCATCCAGGCCGCGCCGTCCGCGCTGGCGACCATGTTGACGCGCAGCCACGGCCGGCCGGCCGGATAGGCGTACGCCTGCTCGATGGGTGGTTCGTCCTGTATGTCCGGGTAGATGCGACGCACTCCTCTACCTTGGCACACGCCTCCGACAACCCGCCGCGACGGCAACCTTTGCCCGTAGACACAGCACTTTGCGGTAACCAATGGCATACATGGAGTGATGCGCCTAACGTGTCGTCTGGGATCGGTGACCGAAGGAGGCCCGGGTGGGGCTGGCCACAGCCGTGACGTGGACGTGCACCGCGATCGTGGGCATCTATCTGCTCTACCTGTGGCTCTCGGGCGGCGGCCTGAGACAGCAGGCCACCAAGGTGACCCGCTTCCCGGTGACGTTGATCTTCTCCCATCCCGTGCTCGCCACGGCGGCGCTGGCCTGCTGGGTGGCCCACCTGGTGACGGGCGTCAGGGCGCTGGCGTGGACGGCGTTCGGGGTGCTGGCGGTGGCGGCGCTGCTGGGCTTCACCATGTTCACCCGCTGGCTCGGCGGGGGGCGGCACGCCCGGGGCGCCGAGCGCCGCTTCCCCGTGCTGGCCGTGGCGCTGCACGGCCTCGGCGGCGTGGTCACGTTCGCGCTGGCGCTCGTCGCCGCGGCCCTCACCGGCGGATGACCCGCGTGGGTCAGGACGCGCGCGGCTGGCGCAGCACCTGGATGGAGCGGGAGGTGACGGCCACCAGCGCGCCCGGCTGCCACCGCTCGTCCGGGAACGGCTCGTCCTGGCGGGTGTCGTGGTTGGTGTCGAGCACCGGCAGCCAGGCCGGGCCGAACTCCTCGCCCGGCAGCGTGAACGTCATGTCCTCGTGGTGGGCGTTGATGAGCAGCAGGAACGAGTCGTCCACGATGCGCTCGCCGCGCGTCCCCGGCTCGGTGATGGCCTCGCCGTTGAGGTAGACCCCCAGCGACTTGGCGTAGCCGGTGTGCCAGTCGCCGGCGGTCATCTCCGCTCCGCCGGGGGTGAGCCACACCAGGTCGCGCCGGCCGTTCTCGGGGTTGCGGCCGTGGAAGAAGCGGCGCCGCTGGAAGACCGGGTGCTCGCGCCGCAGCCGCGACAGCGTCCGGACGAACTCCAGCAGGTCGTTCTCGGTGTGCAGGAGCGACCAGTCGATCCAGGCGATCTCGTTGTCCTGGCAGTAGGCGTTGTTGTTGCCGCGCTGGGTGCGGCCCAGCTCGTCGCCGTGGGACAGCATCGGCACGCCCTGCGACAGGAACAGCGTGGTCAGGAAGTTGCGCCGCTGGCGGTGGCGGAGCCGGACGATCTCCGGGTCCTCGACCGGGCCCTCGGCGCCGCAGTTCCAGGAGCGGTTGTCGTCGGTGCCGTCCCGGTTGTCCTCGCCGTTGGCGAGGTTGTGCTTGCGGTCGTACGAGACGAGGTCGGCGAGTGTGAACCCGTCGTGGCAGGTGACGAAGTTGATGGAGGCCACGGGCCGGCGCCCGGAGGTGGCGTACAGGTCGGCCGAGCCGGTCAGCCGCGAGGCGAACTCGGGCAGCGCCGAGTGCGTGCCCCGCCAGAAGTCGCGCACGATGTCGCGGTACTTGCCGTTCCACTCGGTCCACAGGGGCGGGAAGTTGCCGACCTGGTAGCCGCCGGGGCCGACGTCCCACGGCTCGGCGATGAGCTTGACCTGCGAGATCACCGGGTCCTGCTGGATGAGGTCGAAGAAGGCGCTCAGCCGGTCGACGTCGTGCAGCTCCCGGGCCAGCGCCGAGGCCAGGTCGAACCGGAAGCCGTCGACGTGCATCTCCAGCACCCAGTAGCGCAGGGAGTCCATGATCAGTTGGAGCGCGTGCGGCGAGCGGACGTTGAGGGAGTTGCCGCAGCCGGTGTAGTCGAGGTAGTAGCGGCGGTCGCCGTCGTGCAGCCGGTAGTAGGCGGAGTTGTCGAGGCCCCGGAAGCCGAGCGTCGGGCCCATGTGGTCGCCCTCGGCGGTGTGGTTGTAGACCACGTCGAGGATCACCTCGATGCCCGCCTCGTGCAGCGCCCGCACCATGGCCTTGAACTCCAGCACCTGCTCGCCGCGCGTGCCGGAGCTGGAGTAGCCGCCGTGGGGGGCGAGATAGGCCATCGTGTTGTAGCCCCAGTAGTTGGTCAGCCCCCTGGCCACGAGGAAGTGCTCGGGCATGAAGTGGTGGACCGGCATCAGCTCGACCGCCGTCACCCCGAGCGACAGCAGGTGGTCGATGATCGCGGGGTGCCCCACGCCCGCGTAGGTGCCGCGCAGCGCCTCGGGCACCGCCGGGTGCCGCATGGTCAGGCCGCGCACGTGCGCCTCGTAGATCACCGTCTGGTGGTACGGGGTGTGCGGCGGCCGGTCGTTGCCCCACTCGAAGAACGGGTTGACCACCACGTTCTTCGGCATGTACGGCGCGCTGTCGGCCAGGTTGAGCCGTGCCGGGTCGGTGAACTCGTACGAGAACAGCGACTCGTTCCACGTCAGGTCACCGTCGATGGCCTTGGCGTACGGGTCGAGCAGCAGCTTGGCGGGGTTGCACCGGTGGCCGCGGGAGGGCTCGTAGGGCCCGTGGACGCGGTAGCCGTAGCGCTGTCCCGGCACGATGCCGGGAAAGTAGGCATGCCAGACGAACCCGTCGACCTCCGGCAGGTCGACGCGTTCCTCGGAGCCGTCATCGTGAAAGAGGCTGAGCTCGACCCGCTCGGCCACCTCGGAGAACACCGAGAATCCGGTGCCCACGCCGTCCCAGGTGGCGCCGAGTGGATACGGCTCGCCCGGCCAGACATCTCGCATGTGACTCAATTGTCCCACGCGATCGCGATCACACCAGGGCGACCGCGATCACGATCTCGCTAGAGGAGCTGCGCGTTCAACGTGATCGTCGTGCCGGTCAGCGCCTTGCTCACCGGGCAGTTGGCCTTGGCGGTCTCGGCGGCCTCCTGGAACTGCTCGGCCGTGATGCCCGGCACCTGGCCCTGCACGGTGAGGACGATGCCGGTGATGCCCTCGCCCGGCTGGAAGGTCACGTCGGCGCTGGTGCGCAGCGACTCGGGCGGCGTGCCGGCGCCGGCCAGGCCGTGGGAGAGCGCCATCGAGAAGCACGAGGAGTGGGCCGCGGCGATGAGCTCCTCGGGCGAGGTCTTGCCGTTGGCCGCCTCGGCGCGTGACGCCCAGGAGACCTCGAACGTGCCGACGCCGGACGTGTCGAGCGACACGGTGCCCGAGCCGTCGAGCAGGGCGCCCTTCCACTGCGTGGTGGCGGTGCGGGTGGTGGCCATGACGGTTCCTCCCTCTGGTCAGTCGGACTTCGACCCTATCGTGAGCCCGGACACCCTCGTCCGGCCGCTGTCCGGACCGGACCTGGGCCTCCACGCGAAGTCCGGGCGGACCGGGGCCGCGCCGGTTCATCCGGGCTCAACATCCGCGGCGAACAATGGCATGCTCGGGTCGCGGCGCGCCCGCCGCCTTCGTCCGGACCAACGGGAGCCGTCATCGGGAGCGTGGTGCCAGTGGACGCGCCGTACGACGACCACCTGCTGCACCAGCGGGTGGTCGGCGGCGACGAGGCCGCACTCGGGGAGGTGTACGACCGCCTGTCCTCGCTGCTCTTCGGTCTGGCGCTGCGGGTCACCAGGGACCGGGTGATCGCCGAGGACATCACGCAGGAGGTGTTCCTGGTCTTCTGGGAGCGCCCCCTCGCCTACGATCCCGGCCGGGGCCCGCTGCGGGCGTGGCTGGCCACGATCGCCCACCGCCGTGCCGTGGACCACGTGCGGGCCGAGGAGCGGCGCCGCGTGTCCACGCTCGGCCCGCGGATGTTCGAGCCGCCGCCCGCGCGGCTGGAGGACACGGTGCTCGCCGCCGACGAGGCCCGGCGGGTACGGCAGGCGGTGACGGCGTTGCCCGACGGCCTGCGGCACGCGGTGGAGCTCGCCTACTACGGGGGCAGGACCTACCGGCAGGTGGCCGAGGAGCTGGGCGTGCCGGAGGGCACGGCCAAGTCGCGGATCAGGCTGGCGCTGCGGCGCCTGGCCGACGCGCTGGCGGAGGAGGAGGTGTGATGGAACCCGTCGATCGTCTCTACCTGGACGCGCTGATGGAGGACGCGGAGGTGCCGGCCGCCTCCCTGCGTCCGCAACTGCTCGCCGGCGCGCGTGCCCGGCGCCGCCCGGCGGCCCCGACCGCCGGCTGGGCCGAGCCGTACGCGGGCCGGGTGGCGGCCATGGACGCGCTGCTCGCCTCGGCCGGTGAGGACGACTGGTCGCGGGTCGTCGTGGAGGGCTGGACCCTTCAGGAGCTCGTCGCCCATCTCGCCGCCAAGGACGGGCTGCTCGCCGCCTCGGTGGGCGCCCCGGTCCTCGGGCCGCCGATCACGGCCTCCGACTCGCTGGGCCGTACGGCGGACGTGCAGGCGCACGAGCGGGCCCGCAGCCCGGAGCAGACGCGGCGCGACTGGCGGGCCCAGGCCGACGCGCTCTGCCGGCACCTGGCGTCCCTCCCGCCGGGGACGCCGGCGACGCTCGACAGCGTGGAGTTCGCGGTGCGCGACCACGTGCTCGCCCGCGCCCTGGAGACCTGGATCCACGCCGACGACGCCGCGAGGGCGGCCCGGCTGCGGCTGCCGCACCCGGTGCCGGAGCACATCCACCCGGCGGCCGACCTGTGCGCGCGGCTGCTGCCGTTGACGATGCTGGTGTCGGGGCTCGACGGCGGCGGCCGGGCGGTCCACCTCACGCTCACGGGGCCGGGCGGCGGCGAGTGGCACGTTCCCCTCGGACCGGCCGGCACCGGGGCGCGGGAGCCGGAGGCGCGGATCACGGCCGACGTGGTGGAGTTCTGCTTCCTGCTGGGCGGGCGGGGCGACCCGGAGTCGTTCGCGGCGGAGCTGGAGGGCGACCTGGGGCTGGCCCGCGACGTGCTGCGCACCGCTCCCGCCCTGTCGGGCCCCTGAGCCGCCGCGAACGACTCCGGCAGGCCCTGAGCCGCCGCACCGGCCCTCGACAGGCCCTGAGCCGCCGCGCCGGCCCCGACGGGCCCGATGCCGCTAGGCCAGCCAGACGAGGCCGGCGAAGCGCCCGCCGGGCTGCTCCCTGCGGTGCGAGTAGAGCTCCTCGGACTCGATCGTGCAGCGCGCGTCGTGGCGGACGTCCGCGACGCCCGCCGCGCGGAGCTGGGCCTCGATGCCGGCGCGCAGGTCGAGGGCGGGAGTGTCCCAGGACGTCGTGGACCAGGTCTCCGGCACCCGGGCGGCGACCCGCTCGCGCAGCTCGGCGGGCACCTCGTAGCACCGGCCGCACGCGCCCGGCCCGACGAGCGCCGCCATCCGCTCCGGCGACGCGCCCTTGGCGGCCATGGCCTCGACCAGCGCCGCGGCCACGCCCAGCTCGGTGCCGGGGCGGCCGGAATGGGCGGCGCCCACCATCCGCGCCACGGGGTCGCCCACGAGCACCGCCGGGCAGTCGGCGCCGAGCGCGGCCAGGGCGAGGCGCGGCTCGGTGGTGAAGACGCCGTCCAGCGGGGGCGGGTCGTCGCCGAACGGCTCGCTCACGTACGCGACGTCGGCGCCGTGCACCTGACGCATGAACACCACGGCCCGCACGCCCAGCTCGGCGGCGACGCCCTCGCGGTTGGCGCGGACGGCCGCGGGATCGTCGCCCACCAGGCCGCCGAGGTTGCGCGACCCGTACGGCGGCGTGCTCACGCCCCCGTGACGGTCGGTGACGGCGACGTGGACACCCGGGGCCAGCTCCATGCCCTTGATCCTAGGGGGAGCCGGGCCCGCTCCCGGGCCGCCGGCCCACACCGGCCCCGCAGACCCTCGCAGGCGTCGCCGCCCCTCCGCCGCCGCTCGCCGGCTCTCGCGGGCATCCGCCCGACCCTCGACCCTCGCTCGGCTCTCGCTGGCTCTCGCTGGCTCTCGCTTGGCAAGCAAGCATATGCTTGGTGACGTGACCGACTATCGCAACCTGATCGGCGGCCGGCTGGTCCCGGCGGCCGGCGGCCGGACCATGGACTCCGTCAATCCCGCCACCGGGGAGGTGTGGGCCCGCGTCCCCGCGAGCGGCCCGCAGGACGCCGAGGCGGCCGTCGAGGCGGCGGGGAAGGCGTTCCCCCGCTGGTCGGCCCTGCCCGCCCTGGCCCGCGCGCACGTCCTGCGGCAGGTCGGCGCCGTCTTCACCGAGCACGCCGACGAGCTGGCCCGGCTGGAGACCACCGACAACGGCCGGATCCTGCGCGACACCCTCACCAAGGACCTGCCCGGCATGGCGCACCTGTGGCAGCTCGCCGCCGGCCAGTGCCTGGACGCCGTCAAGGGCGACACCGTCATCCTGGGCCCCGACGCGCTCGGGATGACCCGGCGGGAGCCGTACGGCGTCGCCCTGTGCGTCATCCCGTGGAACTCCCCCATCTCCACCTTCTCCGCCAAGGCCGCCTACGCCCTGGCTGCGGGCAACACGGTGATCGTCAAGCCCGCCGAGCAGGCGAGCGTGTCGGTGCTGCGACTGGGCGAGCTGCTGGCCGAGGTGCTCCCGCCCGGCGTGCTCAACATCGTCAGCGGCGTGGGCGAGGAGGTCGGCGACGCCCTGGTACGGCACCGCGGCGTGCACAAGATCAGCCTGACCGGCTCGACGGAGACCGCCCGGGTCATCACCAGGGCCTCGGCGGACACACTCAAGCCGATGACGTTCGAGCTGGGCGGCAAGTCGCCGAACATCGTCTTCCCCGACGCCGACCTCGACGCCGCCGCCCTGGGCCTCACGGTGAACTCCGTCTACACGGGCAACGCGGGACAGGTCTGCGTGGCCGGCTCCCGGATGCTGATCCACCGGTCGGTCTGGGACGAGATGCTGGAGCGGATGGAGCGCCTGGCCGCCGGGCTGGTGCTCGACGACCCGCTCGACCTGGACACCACGATGGGGCCGATCGTGTCGCGCGGGCAGTACGAGCGGGTCACGTCGTACCTGGACCTGGCCGAGAAGGAAGGCGCCGAGCTGGTCTTCGGCGGGCGGCGGGGCGCCGAGGTGGTGCCGCACCTGCCCGGCGGCTACTGGGTGTCGCCCACGCTGTACACGACGAGCGACAACGGGCTGCGCGTCTGCCAGGAGGAGATCTTCGGGCCGGTCGCGGTGGCGATCCCGTTCGAGACGGACGAGGAGGCGCTGCGGATCGCCAACGACTCCCCGTACGGGCTGGCGGCCGGCGTCTGGACGCGTGACCTGGGACGGGCGCACCGGTTCGTGCGAGACCTGCGGACCGGGACGGTGTGGGTGAACACGTTCCGGCAGATGCCGCCCGGGCTGCCGTTCGGCGGCGTGAAGGACAGCGGCTACGGGCACGACGGCGTCCTGGAGTACACCCGGGAAAAGGCTGCCATCATTCAGATTTAGTCAGATAGATTCCCGGCCATGAGCGAGGGGATCATCAGCGAGGAGATCGGCGACGAACCCGCCGGCGCGTCCGCCCTGCCGGCGCTGTCGGAAGAGGCCGCGCAGTCGCGGGCGTCCGTGCTGCGCAGCCGGGCCGAGTCGTACGTGGCGCTGTCACGCTACGACGCGGCCATCGCGGACCTGACCGAGGCGATCGCCCTGGCGCCGGACAGCGCCCGCGCGTGGCGGCTGCGGGGTGAGAGCCACCGGCTGATCGAGCGGTACGACGCGGCGCTGTCGGACTTCGACCAGTCGCTGCGCCTGGAGCCCGACAGCGCGTACGCCCTGGGCTCGCGCGGCCAGGTGTACGCGGCGCTGGGCCGGCTGGAGGAGGCGCTGACCGACTTCGACCACGCGCTGACGCTGACGCCCGAGTCGTTCTGGGTCCTGGAGGGCAAGGCGGACGCCCTGGCCGACCTGGGCCGGCTGGATGAGGCGCTGGACGTGCACGCCCGCATCATCGCGCTCAACGAGGGCCAGGCGTACCCGTGGCTGGCGAGGGCGGAGTTGTACCAGCGGGTCAACCTGTACGCCGAGGCCATCGACGACTACACCCGGGCCCTGGGGGTGGACCCGGGCTACGTGCGGGCGCTCAGCAGGCGCGGCGAGGCGTACCGCATGATCGACCGCTACGACGAGGCCCTGGCCGACCTGAACGGCGCGATCGAGCTGGACCCGGACAACGACCGGGCGCTGGGCAGCCGGGGCGCGGTGCTGAGCGAGCTGGGCGACGACGAGGCGGCCGTGCGTGACCTCGACCGGGCCATCGAGCTGGACCCGGAGTACGTCTGGGCGTACCGGGTGCGCGGCGAGGTCCTCCAGGACCTGGACCGCCACGAGGAGGCGGTCGCGGACTTCACCCGGGCGCTGCGGCTGGAGTTCGGGGACTCCTGAACCACTTCGAGGGCTCCTGCACCACCAGGTGGAAGAATCCTCCACCAAGCGGACAAGGATTGCCCTCCTCGGTAGAAGTTCTTTCAACCCAGGCGAACCTCCATGACGTTGGACGCGGGGTTACGTTCCAGGCACGTGCCCGCACTCCGGGCACGGCGGAAAGGCCGCACGGCCGGTGGAGCCGAACGCCCCGGCGATCGGAGGGGGCCGGCCGTGCGGGACGGCGAGCGCGGGACCCCTCAGACGTCCCCGTCCGGACGGGCTTTGCTGGGCTGCACGCGCCGCGGCTCGCCGGGCATCTTCGGATAGTTCGGCGGATAGGGCATGTCGCCCCGGCTGTCTTCCGCGTAGCGCTCCAGGAGAGGCTCGATGGAGTACGCCCGGTCGTCGATGGCCGCGTGCACGTCGCCCACCTTGGCGAAGCGGGCCGGCATCGTGCGGATGTCGAAGTCGGCCGGGTCGGCGTCCTCCAGCTCCTCCCAGGTGAGCGGTGCCGAGACGGGCCCGGTGGGCTTGGCCCGCACCGAGTAGGCGCTGACCACCGTGCGGTCCCGGGCGTTCTGGTTGAAGTCCACGAACACCCGCTCGCCTCGCTCCTCCTTCCACCACGCGGTGGTCACCAGGTCGGGAGCGCGCTCCTCCACGGCCCGCGCGAGGGCGATGCCCGCGTGCCGCACCTCGACGAAGTCCCAGCGCGGCTCGATGCGGACCGCGATGTGCGCGCCGCGGTTGCCCGAGGTCTTCACGAACCCCGTCATGCCGAGGTCGGCGAGCACCTCGCGGGTCAGGAACGCGGCCCGGCGCGCCGCGTCGAACCCGAGCCCCGGCTGCGGGTCGAGGTCGATGCGCAGCTCGTCAGGATGCTCCACGTCGGCCGCGCGCACCTGCCACGGGTGGAAGTCGACCGTGCCGAGGTTGGCGCAGTACGCGACGGCGGCGACCTCGGTGACCCGCAGCGAGTCGGCCTTGCGCCCGCTGGGGAAGGTGACCGTCACGGTCTCCAGCCAGTCGGGGTGCTTGGGCGGCATGCGCTTCTGGTAGATGGCCTCGGTGTGGATGCCGTCGGGATGGCGCTTGAGATTGGTCGGGCGGTCCCGCAGCGCCCGCAGCACGCCGTCCCCGACACTCACGTAGTACTCGACCAGCTCGCGCTTGGTGACGCCGATCTCCGGAAAGTACACCTTGTCGGGGTTCGTGACCTTGACGGTCCGCTCCCCTACCTCGAGCTCTATGAACGGCGATGCCATGCCCCCGAACCTACCCCGCACGACCGACAATCCCAGGAACCCAGGGCGGGCATCGGGCGGGCATCGGGCGGGGCTCGGGTGGGTGGGTCCGTCCCGGAGCGCGCCTCGGTGGCGGACCGAGGGCTCGACGGGACGGACCTGAAGACCACCCGCCTACGCGGCTCGCACGGGCGCTGGCGCGCCACCCGGACGATCCGCGGACCGCCCCCGCGCGGCGCCAGCACGGGCGTGGGCTGTGCCGCTGGGGCGATCCGGCGAGTGATCCCACCCTGAGCAGGAGGCGATGACGCCTCCTTGCCTACAAAGACGCGAATTTCCCCCAGAAGGGATGCTTCCCCCGACGGAGATCTCTTTTTGCCACATCTCGTACGCTGGATACATGGACAAGGTGGTCAAGAGCGATGCCGAGTGGCGGGTCGAGCTCTCCCCGGAGGAGTTCCACGTACTCCGCGAGGCCGGCACCGAGCGGCCGTTCACCGGGGAGTACGTCGACACCAAGACCGAGGGCGTGTACTCCTGCCGCGCGTGCGGCGCCGAGCTGTTCCGGTCGGACACGAAGTTCGAGTCGCACTGCGGGTGGCCGAGCTTCTTCGAGCCGTCGGAGTCGGACGCGGTGCGGCTGATCGAGGACCGCACCCTCGGCATGGTCCGCACCGAGGTGCGCTGCGCCCGCTGCGACTCCCATCTCGGCCACGTCTTCCACGGCGAGGGCTATCCCACGCCGACCGACGACCGCTACTGCATCAACTCCGTCTCGCTGCGGCTCCTCCCCAAGGAGTGAACGGTCGGCGACAGCGCGTACCGGCCGGTCACCAGGGGTAGGAGCGCCAGGTGAGCCTTGTGCATCTTCGTCACCGGTGGGTGACGGTCGAGGCGATCGGCCGGATCATCACGCAGCGCTGCCGGCTGTGCTGGAAGACCCGCGTCCGCGTCCGCTAGCTGTATCGACCACGAGCGTCCGCCCTTCGGCACGCCGGGGCCGGTCAGGGTCAGCCGGGGTCCGGGTGCGTGACGCGGCAGCTCGTGTCGGCGGGGCCGAGGATGTTGGCGAGCACGGGGTTTCCGTTCTCGCCGAACCTCGCCTGGACGAACACCACGGGGTGCGCGGCGCCGTCCCGGCGGAGGTACTCCAGGCCGCGCCGGCAGAGGGTCAGGGCGTCGGCGGAGTTGGCCGCCGACTCCGGCAGATCCGTGTAGATACGCAGATATCCACCGATGGTGCGGACATCCCTGACGTGGCGCATCGCACTGTCCCCGGAGCCCCAACGGGCGCGGAAGTACTCGACCGCGGTGAGCTCGGCGCCCTGCGACGTTCCGGCCGCTCCAGTGGCACCCCTCGCCCCGGTCCCGGCCCCGGCCCCGCTGTCACCCGAGCGCCCGACCGGCGCCCCCGAGCCACCACTTGGTCGGGGTACGGACCGGGGCGTGGGGTCGGTCGTGGACCGGAGGGTGGAGTCAGCCGCCGGATCGGTCGTCGAGCGGGGCGTCGGGTCGGTCGGCGGCTGTACGGCGCCGGGGGTGACACCCTTGGCCCGTACCTCGGTACGGGTCACGCCGTCGTCCCCACCGCCCCTGTCGCTCCCGTCAGCCTCTCCAGCCTCTCCGACCTCGACGGCCTCGCTGGACGAACCAGCCGACCTCCCGGATTCACCCGATCCAGCCAGTCCCTCCGACTCGGCCGATTCCGCCGATTCCGCCGATCCTGCCGCTCCGGCCGATCCCGCCGATCCAGCCGCTCCCTTCGATCCAACCGATCCAGCCGATCCCCCCGATCCGCCTAATCCGGTCGTTCCGGCCGATCCAGTCACGGAGAACGTCCCGCCGAGGGGACCGCCACCGAGCAGCGTCACCCCGCCCGCAAGCACCACCGAGCCGGCCGACACCCACACGAGCCACGCCTTGTGCGCCGCACTCCGTCGCATCCACGACTCGGGCACCCGCGCGTGCCGCCGCTCCGGCCGCCCTCCCCGATCGGCCGCGTGGCCACCGCGAGCCGCATGCCCACCGGCGGCCGCAGGCCTTCCGCCGGCCGCGTACTCGTCATGGCCGGAGGTCCACTCGTCGCCGTCGCCCGCGTGCATCCCGCGTCCTCGGGGTCCCAGCTCGGCGATCCTCCTGCAGATGCGGTCGGCGATCCGCCGGGAGGCCCGGCCCGCCGCACGCCGGGAGAGCCGGCCCGCGACACGCGCGCCGACGCGGCCGGTGGCCGGCCGCTCGTGCCGCCCCGCCTCACCGTCCGGCCCCGGCCCGGCTTCGCGCGGCCCCTCCTGCGCACCACCGTGCGACCCACCGTGAGGAACGTCGTGCGCGCCGCCGTCCGGGACACCGTGCACGCCGCCGTCCGGGCCGCCGTCCGCGCCGCCGTCCGGGGCGGCCCGACCGGCGGCTTCCTGCCAGCCCAGGGTGAGGTGCTCCCAGGCGCGGGCCACCGCCTCGTCGTCCCCGTACGGGAAGTCCTCCGGCATGAGCCCGTACGGGAAGTCCTCCCACGGACCGTCACCGTACGGATGCCTGCCGTGCCTGCTCGAGTCCGCGGTCACGATGCTCCCCCCTGGAACGTGACAACCCGCCGTCACCACTGAGTGTGACTGAGCAGGTAGATCAATGCGGAGGGATCGCGGACTTCCCTTTGACCGTTCTACGGCAGGGCGGCGACCAGCTCGGTCACCGGCTTGCGGGCGCCGGTGTAGAAGGGGATCTCCAGACGGGTGTGCCGGCGGGCCTGGGCGCCGCGCAGCTCGCGCATGAGGTCGACGATCCGGTGCAGCTCGTCGGCCTCGAAGGCGAGCATCCACTCGTAGTCGTTGAGCGAGAAGCAGGCGACCGTGTTGGCCCGGACGTCGGGGTACTCGCGGGCCATGCGCCCGTGCTCGGCCAGCATGGCGCGCCGCTCGGAGTCCTCCAGGAGGTACCACTCCAGGGAGCGCACGAACGGGTAGACGCTCACGTACGCCCGGGGCTCCTCCTCGGCGAGGAAGGCCGGGATGTGCGACTTGTTGAACTCGGCCGGCCGGTGCAGCGCCATGGCGGACCAGACGGGCTCGCTGTGGCGGCCCAGGGCCGTGCGGCGGAAGCGGGAGTAGACGTCCTGCAGGTCGTCGGAGGTGGGGGCGTGCCACCAGAACATGTAGTCGGCGTCGGCGCGGAACCCGGCCACGTCGTAGAGGCCGCGGGTGACCACGTCCTTGAGCGCCGCCTGCTCCAGCAGCTCGTCGACCTCCGCGCCGAGACTCTCGCGGTCGGCGGGCAGCGGCCCGGTCGCCCGGAAGACGGACCACATCGTGTAGCGGATCACCTGGTTGAGATCGCGGGCCTTGAGCCGCGGTGCGCCCTCTGTCATGCCCCTATTCTCCCCGCAGCGACAGGTGGTCCAGAATCCGGGCGGCGGCCGTGCGGGCCGTGGCGACACAGGCGGGGACGCCCAGCCCGTCGTAGGCGGCCCCGCACACGGCGAGCCCCGGCAGCACGGCGACGGCGGCGCGCACCCGCGCCACGCGGTCGAGGTGGCCCACGTTGTACTGCGGCAGGGAGCCGCCCCAGCGGGTGACGCGGGTGTCGATCGGCAGCCCGCGCACGCCCATGACGCCGGCCATCTCGGCCATCGCGAGGGCCACCAGCTCGGTGTCGTCGCGCTGGAGCAGGTGCTCCTCGCCGACCCGGCCGATGGAACAGCGCAGCCGCACGAGGCCGTCGGCGGCCAGGTGGGGCCACTTGACGGAGCTGAACGTGACGGCCTTGACCGGCCTGCCCTCGACGGGCGGCACGAGGTAGCCGCTCTCACCGGGCGGCTCGGGGAACGCCTCGGCGGCGTAGGCGAGCGTGACGATGGCCATGCTGGCGTACTCGATGCGCGACAGCTCGGCCGACGCCTTGGGCGCCTCGCTCTTGAGCAGCCGGGCGGCGGAGGGGGCGGGCGTGGCGACGATCACGGCGTCGGCCTCGATCACCTCGGGCCTGGGCACGGGGCCGGTCACCAGCCGCCACCCCTCGGCGGTGCGGTGCAGCTCTCGCACGGTCACCCCGGTGCGGATCTCGGCCTCCGACGCCTTGGCGACCGCCTCGGGCAGGCTGCCGAGGCTGCCGCGCAGCGTGGCGAACACCGGTCCGCCGGCGCTGGGCGCCTCCTGGACGATCTGCCGGGCGGCGCTCAGCAGCGAACGCTCGGAGCGGGCGGCGGCGGCCACCCGGGGCATCGTGGCCTCCAGCGACAGCCGGTCGGAGCGGCCCGCGTAGACGCCGCCGAGCAGCGGCTCGACGAGCCGTTCGAGCACCTCGCCGCCCATGCGGGCGCGGATGTAGGCGGCGACGGACACGTCGGTGCGGACGAGGGTGGGCGGCAGGATCTGGTCCATCGGCACCCGCAGCAGCCCGCCGGGCGAGACGATGCCGGACTTGGCCAGCTCGGCGAGGTCGGCGGGCACCCCCATGACCTGTCCCTTGGGCATGGGGCGCAGCGAGCCCCTGCTGAGGATGGACGACCGCGCGGAGCTGGGGCTGACCAGGTCGTCGCCGAGACCGACCGCCTTGGCCAGCTCCGTGCCCTCGGGCCGCCTGGCCAGCACGGCCTCGGCTCCCGCGTCCACGCTGACCCCGGCCACCTCGGAGGCGTGCAGCTTGCCGCCGATGCGCGGGCCGCCTTCGAGGACCGTCACCCTGATCCGATCGCCGCCCGCCTGGCGGAGGTGCCACGCCGCGGCCAGACCAGAGATCCCGCCCCCGACGACGACCACGTGCGCCCGTTTCCCTTCCACGCCTCCAGACGCTACCGTCTCCGCGGCCCGCCCGGCCGTCCGGGGCGTGGACCCGTGCGGCCGGCACGGCGTTCCGGGTCGCGTGCGCTCCGGCCGCCGACACCCGCACGTGACCGTACCGTGACGGATCCGATCAAACCCGTCCAGCACCTGGTCCGTCGTAAGGGCATGAGGAGATTCCAGTACGGCACGGCGCTGTCGGCCGCCTGCGCGGCCCTGCTCTTAGCGGGCCTGACGGGGTGCGGCGGCGGTGGGACGGAGCTGCACACAGCCTCCCGCGGCGAGTCGGCGGGAGCGCCCGCCTCGGCGCCGCAGGCCTCCACCGCCAGGGCGCGGCGTCAGCCCTCGGCCCAGGACGCCGCGGGGAAGAACATCGCCTCCGACGTCACCGTCACCGCCCAGGACCGTCAGGTCATCTACGTCGGGAGGATGACGGTACGGGCCAAGGAGGTCATGGCGGCGGCCCAGAAGGCCAAGCAGATCGTCGGCGGCGCGGGCGGCTACCTGTCGAAGGAGCAGTCCAGCTCGTCCGACGGCGGCGAGGGCTCGGCCGAGCTGGAGTTCAAGATCCCGCCGGCGCGGTACGCCGACGTGCTCGCGAGCATGGGCAAGGACCTGGGCGAGCAGATCTCGCTCAACCAGGGCACCGAGGACGTCACCGCGCAGGTGGCGGACGTCAACAGCCGGATCAAGTCGGCCCAGCAGGCGCTCGACTCGCTGCGCACGCTGCTGAAGAAGGCCGACACCATCGGCAACGTGCTGGAGGTGGAGCGGGAGATCTCCACCCGCGAGGCGGACCTGGAGTCGTTGCAGGCCCAGCAGAAAGAGCTGGCGGGACAGGTGAGCATGGCCACGCTCACGCTGACCGTGGTCGGACCGGTCGCGGTCGTGACCCCGCCGTCGGAGGAGCCCGCCGGCTTCCTCGGCGGGCTGGCCAAGGGGTGGTCGGGGCTGGTGGCGTTCGTGAAGGTGGCGCTGACCGTGCTGGGCGTGGTGCTGCCCTGGATGCTCATCCTAGTGCCGCTGGCCGCGCTGATCGTGTGGCTGACGCGCCGGAACGCGCGCCGGCGGCCCGCCCCGCCGACCCGGCCGTTCCCACCGGCCCCGTACGGCCCGCAAGGTCCGCAGGGTCCCCAGGGCCCAGGCCATCCGCAGGGAACGGAGCGTCCACAAGGGCCGGAGCGTCCGGAGGGACCCGAGCATCCGCAGGGGTCGCAGACTCCGCATGAGCCGCACACCCAGACCGCAGAACCGGCCGAGGCCGCCGAGCGGGCCCAGCCCCCGGCGCCCACGGAGCCGTAAGAGCCGGCGCGCACGGTCGCGGCAGCCGGCCGAAGCGGCCGGGCGGGATCAGGCCTCGTGGACCAGGTCGGTGAGGCGCTTGAGCTGGTCGGGGTCGGTGGAGGGCAGCACGCCGTGCCCGAGGTTGAACACGTGGCCCTCCGCCTGCCGTCCCTCCCGCAGCACCTCGCGGGCCTTGCGCTCGACCACCTCCCACGGGGCCAGCAGGATGGCCGGGTCGAGGTTGCCCTGCAGCGCCTTGCCGGGGCCCACCCGGCGGGCGGCCTCGTCGAGCGGCACCCGCCAGTCGACGCCCACCACGTCGGCGCCCGCCTCGCCGAGCAGCCCCAGCAGCTCGCCGGTGCCGACGCCGAAGTGGATGCGCGGCACGTCGAGGTCGGCCAGGCCCTCGAAGATGCGGCGCGTGTAGGGCAGCACGTACTCCCGGTAGTCGGCGGGGGCGACCGCGCCCACCCAGGAGTCGAAGAGCTGGACGGCCGAGGCGCCCGCCTCGACCTGGAGGCGCAGGTGGGCGAGCACGATGCCGGCCAGGCGGTCCATCAGCGCGTGCCACAGGCGCGGCTCGCCGTACATCATCGCCTTGGTGTGGTCGTGGTGGCGGGACGGGCCGCCCTCGATGAGGTAGGACCCGAGCGTGAACGGCGCGCCGGCGAAGCCGATGAGCGGCGTGCCGCCCAGCTCGCCGGTCAGCGCCCGGATGGCCTCGGTGACGTAGGGGACGTCGTCGGGCTCCAGCGGGCGGAGCGCGGAGAGGCCGGCCTCGTCGCGGATCGGCTGGGCGACGACCGGGCCGACGCCGGGCTTGATGTCGAGGTCGACGCCGATGGCCCTGAGCGGCACGACGATGTCGCTGAAGAAGACGGCCGCGTCGACGCCGTAGCGGCGGACCGGCTGCATGGTGATCTCGACGGCGAGGTCAGGGGTGGCGCACGCCGTCAGCATCGGCACGCCCTCGCGCGCCTTGAGGTACTCGGGCAGCGATCGGCCGGCCTGCCGCATGAACCAGACGGGGGTGTGCGGGACGGGTTGACGGCGGCAGGCACGCAGGAACGCGGAGTCGGCGAGATTCACCTTCCAAGGGTGCCATGACCTCCCGCCGGTCCCCTCATCGGCGCCGCATCGGCACGAGGTGTCGGAAAAGTATGCATTGAACACCCCAAATCATGATCGAATAGTCGGATGGAGGTTTACCGGCCGACCCGGCCCTCGGCGCTCACGCGGGTCGAACACACCCCATGGGCGACCAGAAAGCCGGTCTTGACTGGACCAAATGTTCGCCAAGCGACCGCGCGGCACCGATTCAGCATCCACTTTCGGGACACGCCGAGCGCGTTGCGGGGAATTGTCGGTCAGGCGTGCCAACGTCGGAGCCACGATCCGAAGAAAGGCCCCGTTGCGATGACAGGTGCGACGACAGGCGCCGCCGCAGGCGCCGTGCTCAGTGCCGTGCCACGGCCTGTGACCGCTCCCGCGACCCGTACCGCGGCTCGTTCCGGGACTCCCTCCCGGACCCATGACGGGACCCATGACGGGACTCATGACACGACTCGTGACGGGACTCGCGCCGTGCCGTTCGCGTCCGCCCGCCAGCGGGTTGCGGCAGCGGGTTGAGCAGGCACGATGAGCACCCCCGTGGTCCCCTTCCCCGAGGCTGCGGCCTACGCTGCGACCATGACCTCGAGTGACCGGCCGCCGGCCCCCCCGGCGTTCAGGCGCGCGGCCGAGAGCCTGCGCCCGGCCGAGGTCAGGCCGGAGATCGAGCTGGAGGACCTGCCCGCGCCGCAGCGGCTGGCCCCCTACTCCGCCGCCGTGGGCGCGTCGGTCTACCGCGACGACGACGAGCTGGCCGTGGGCCGGCTGATCCTGCTCTACGACCCCGACGGCCAGCGCGGCTGGGACGGCCCGTTCCGGCTGGTGGCCTACGTGCGCGCCGACATGGAGCCGGAGATCACCTCCGACCCGCTGCTCGGGCCGGTCGCCTGGAGCTGGCTCACGGAGGCCCTGGACGCCCACCACGCCGACTACTCGGCGGCCGGCGGTACCGTGACAAGAGCGGTGTCCGAGGGCTTCGGCAACAAGGCCGATGATCCGGTCACCACCGAGCTGGAGCTGCGAGCGTCCTGGTCCCCCACCCAGGAAGACCTCTCCGGTCACGTGGCCGCCTGGTGCGACCTCATGTGCGTGGCCGCGGGGATCCCGCCGCTGCCGCCCGATGTGGCGTCCCTGCCCCGCAGGCGCGAAGATCCGGAGAGTGACCGTACGAAGTGAGGGCACCAGTCGAGACGTCATCCGCGTCATGAGAGCGGTGAACTCATGACAGAAGAAAGAACCGTGCACAGCGGCCCAGCGGCCAACAGCGTGGCCGACGGCGCGGACACGGGCGAGCGCCCGGTCGTGCCGCTGCTGGAGCCGCGTGAGGGCATACCGCCGGTCGTCGCGGACGCGGCCACGCTGGCCCGGGTGGTCGACGCGTTCGCGCGCGGCAGCGGCCCGGTCGCCGTCGACGCCGAGCGCGCCTCGGGTTACCGCTACGGCAACCGCGCCTACCTGGTGCAGGCGCGCCGGGCCGGCGCGGGCACCGCGCTGATCGACCCGATCGCCTGCCCCGACCTGTCGGGCCTGGACGCGGCGGTGGCGGACGCCGAGGTCGTGCTGCACGCCGCCTCGCAGGACCTGCCGTGCCTGCTGGAGGTCGGGTTCCGGCCGCGCGCGCTGTTCGACACCGAGCTGGCCGGCCGGCTGCTCGGCTACGAGCGCGTGGGGCTGGGCACGATGGTGGAGACCGTGCTCGGGCTGCGGCTGGAGAAGGGTCACTCGGCCGCCGACTGGTCCACCAGGCCGCTGCCGGAAGACTGGCTGCGCTACGCCGCGCTCGACGTGGAGGTGCTGGTCGAGCTGCGCGACGTGCTGCACGCCGAGCTGGAGGAGGCGGGCAAGCTGGAGTGGGCGCGCGAGGAGTTCGCCGCCGTGCTCGGCACGCCGCCCGCCGTCCCCCGGTCGGATCCGTGGCGGCGTACGTCCGGCATCCACAAGGTGCGCAACGTGCGCGCGCTGGCGATCGTGCGCGAGCTGTGGCTGATGCGCGACCGGATCGCCCGCGAGAACGACCTGGCGCCCGGCCGGGTCCTGCCCGACTCGGCGATCGTGGCCGCCGCCCTCGACGTGCCCCGCACGAAGAAGGCGCTGACCGAGATCGCCCCGTTCACCGGGCGCAGCGCCCGCCGCTACATGAGCGAGTGGCTGAGCGCGGTCAGCCGGGCACGCGCGCTGCCCGACGTGCAGTTGCCGCAGCCGAGCACGCCCGGCGACGGCCCGCCGCCCGCCAACCGCTGGCCCGACCGCGACCCGGCCGCCGCCAAGCGGCTGGCCGCGGCCCGTGCCGTGATCGCCGCGCTGGCCGACGAGCACCGCATGCCGACGGAGAACCTCCTGCAGCCCGACGCCGTGCGCAGGCTCACCTGGGAGCCGCCGAAGCAGATCACCGACGAGACCGTGGCCGAGCGGCTGCGCGAGCTCGGCGCCCGCGACTGGCAGCTCGCCCTCACCGCCCACCCGCTGGCCAGGTCCCTGGCCAGGCTGGAGACCAAGGGCGAGCTCTAGACACGACCGGCACTTGACGCCTCCGGCGGCTCGGCCTTACCGTTCGGGAAAGCGCTTTCCGTGAAAGGATCCCCATGAGCGTGCGCAGCATCGGCGTCGTGATGAACGGCGTCACCGGACGGATGGGATATCGCCAGCACCTGGTCCGATCCGTCCTGGCCATCAACGAGCAGGGCGGCGTCACGCTCTCCGACGGCAGCCGGGTCAAGCTGCGCCCCGTCCTCGTCGGGCGCAACGCCGCCAAGCTGGCCGAGCTCGCCGACCGCCACGGCATCCCGGACTACACGACCGAGCTGGACGCCGCGCTGGCCGACGACGACAACCTGATCTACTTCGACGCCCAGGTCACCTCCGCCCGGGTGAAGGCCGTGCTGAAGGCGATCGAGGCGGGCAAGCACATCTACGCCGAGAAGCCCACGGCCGAGTCGGTCGAGGAGGCCGTGGCGCTGGCCGGGGCCGCGACGGCGCGGGGCGTGAAGAACGGCGTCGTGCAGGACAAGCTGTTCCTGCCGGGCCTGCTGAAGCTGAAGCGGCTGATCGACGGCGGGTTCTTCGGCCGGATCCTCTCGGTGCGAGGGGAGTTCGGCTACTGGGTGTTCGAGGGCGACTGGCAGGAGGCGCAGCGCCCGTCGTGGAACTACCGGGCCGAGGACGGCGGCGGCATCGTGCTCGACATGTTCCCGCACTGGCACTACGTCATGGAGAACCTGTTCGGCCGGGTCCGCTCGGTCTACGCCCAGGCCGTAACGCACGTGCCGCGGCGGGTGGACGAGCAGGGGCACGCCTACCAGGCCACGGCCGACGACGCCGCGTACGGCGTGTTCGAGCTGGAGGGCGGGGTCGTCGCGCAGATCAACTCCTCCTGGACCGTGCGCGTGAACCGCGACGAGCTGGTGGAGTTCCAGGTGGACGGCACGGAGGGCAGCGCGGTCGCCGGCCTGCGCAACTGCCGCGTCCAGCACCGCGCCGCCACGCCCAAGCCCGTGTGGAACCCCGACCTGCCCGTCACCGCGCGCTTCCGCGACGGCTGGCAGGAGGTCCCGGACAACGCCGAGTTCGACAACGGCTTCAAGATCCAGTGGGAGCTGTTCGTCCGGCACGTCCTGGAGGACGCGCCGTTCCCGTACGACTTCGCCGCCGGCGCCCGGGGCGTGCAGCTCGCCGAGCTGGGCCTGCGCTCGTCGGCCGAGGGCCGCAGGATCGAGGTGCCGGAGCTGTGAGGATCGACCTGCCCGGCGGCGCGTACGAGCTGCGCGAGCCGGTGACGTGGCCGCGGCCGGACGGCCCGGCGGTCAGCCGCGTCGTGTACGCGGCGGCGCACGTGGTCGCCGACCCGCTCGGCGACAACACGCCCGGCTCCCCCGCGGCCGTGGACTGGGACGCCACGCTGCGCTTCCGCCGCCACCTGTGGTCGCACGGACTGCGCGTGGCCGACGCGATGGACACCGCGCAGCGCAACATGGGCCTCGACTGGGCCGCGACGAAGGAGCTCATCCGGCGCAGCGCCGACGAGGCGCGCGCGTTCGGTGACCCGGCCGAGCTGGTGGCCTGCGGCGCCGGCACGGACCACGCCCCCGGCGCGGACGACCTGAAGGCGATCACCGCCGCGTACACCGAGCAGATCGAGACCGTGCAGGCGGCCGGCGCCGGCGTGATCGTCATGGCCTCGCGCCAGCTCGCGCGGGTGGCGGCCGGACCGCAGGACTACCACCAGGTGTACGGCGAGCTGCTCGGCCTGGCCGACCGGCCGGTGGTGCTGCACTGGCTCGGCGAGATGTTCGACCCGCAGCTGGCCGGCTACTGGGGCTCGCGTGACGTGGCCGCGGCCACCGAGGCGTTCCTGGAGCTGATCCACGCCCACGCGCCGAAGGTGGACGGCGTGAAGGTGTCGCTGCTGGACGAGCAGCACGAGATCGGGCTGCGGGCCGCGCTGCCCGAGGGCGTCCGGCTCTACACCGGCGACGACTTCAACTACCCGTCGCTGATCAGGAGCGGCTCGCACGCGCTGCTCGGCATCTTCGACGCGATCGCGCCGGCCGCGGCGGCGGCCCTGCAGGCGCTCGACGCCGCCGAGGCCGCGCGGGCCGCCTCCGACGACGCCGGCCGTGACCGGATGCTCGCCCGTTACGACGAGATCCTGGCGCCGACGGTGGCGCTGTCGCGCAAGATCTTCGAGACGCCGACGTACAACTACAAGACCGGCATCGTCTTCCTGGCCTGGCTGAACGGCCACCAGGACGCGTTCGCCATGGTCAACGGCGCCCAGTCGGCCCGCTCGCTGGTCCACCTGTCGGAGGTGTTCCGCCTGGCCGACCGGGCCGGGCTGCTGGCCGACCAGGAGCTGGCGGTCCGCCGCATGCGGGCGCTGCTGGCGGTGAACGGCCTGTGAGTCTCTCCCTCAACCAGTGGACCACCAGGCGCTGGACGGTGGCCGAGGCCGTCGACGGCTGCGTGCGGCACGGCCTGGAGGCCATCGGCCTGTGGCGGCAGGAGGTCGCCCAGCAGGGCCTGGCCGAGTCGGTCAAGCTGGTGCGCGAGGCGGGCCTGCGGGTGTCGTCGCTGTGCCGGGGCGGCTTCCTCACGTCGGGCGGGCCCGGCGAGGACGGCCGCCGGGCGTTCGCGGCGGCGCTGGAGGACAACCGGCGGGCCGTCGACGAGGCCGCCGAGCTGGGCGCGGCCTGTCTGGTGATGGTCGTCGGCGGGCTGCCGGGCGTGGTCCCGGGCGAGCCGCTGACCGGGTCCGTGTCGAAGGACCTCGCCGCCGCTCGGGAGCGGGTGGCCGAGGGCCTGGCCGAGCTCGCGCCGTACGCCGGTGAGCGGGGCGTGAAGCTGGCGCTGGAGCCGCTGCACCCGGTCTACTGCGCGGACCGGGCCGTCATCTCCACCCTGGAGCAGGCGGTGGACCTCAGCCTGCCGTACCCGGTGGAGCAGGTCGGGGTGGTGGTCGACACCTTCCACGTGTGGTGGGACCCGCGGCTGTTCGAGCAGATCGCCCGCGCCGGCGAGCGGATCGCCTCCTACCAGGTGTGCGACTTCCTGCACCCGCTGCCCGCCGACGTGCTGCTGGGGCGCGGCATGATGGGCGACGGGGTGATCGACTTCGCGCCGATCACCCGGGCCGTGCTGGCGGCCGGCTACACCGGCGACGTGGAGGTCGAGATCTTCAACGCCGACGTGTGGGTCGCCGATCCGGACGAGGTGCTGGCCACCATGAAGGCCCGCTACGCCGAGGTGGTCGTGCCTTCCTGACCGCCCCGTTCTCCGGGCGCCGTCCCGCGGGGACGGCGCCCTTCTCTGTGACGTGGGTCACCGCGAAACGGCGCGGAGCCGCTGGAAGTTGTTACTGTGGAGGGGCGGGCAGGAACGCGCGGCGCCCCCTCCATCCCTCGACGCCTGGACCTCCTGCCGCATCCCCGAAGACGAGAAGCGGTACATGGCACATCCCACCACGGTGGACCATCTCCTCCCAGGGGATCACGTCTGCTGGACATTCGACGACCATGAACGACATCTGTCGGCTCTGATTCGTTACCTTCGCGGAGGTCTCGATCGGGGTGAGCAGGTCCTGTACTTCACCGACACCTTCCTGCCCGACGCCTTCCTCGCGGCGGCGCAGGCGTACGGCCTGGAGGTGCGCGAGCCCGAGCGCACCGGGCAGCTCCAGGTGACCACCGCCGAGGAGTCCTACCTGGCGGGCGGCGCGTTCGACGCCGAGCGGGCCCTGGACGGCTGGCACACCGCCATCGGCGAGGCGCGCGGCCAGGGCTACAGCGCGCTGCGGGTGGCGGCCGACATGGGCTGGACGGTCCGCGCCAGCCCCGGCGTCGAGCGGCTGGCCTGGTACGAGGCGCAGGCCAACCGGATCTTCGCCGACGGCTACGCGATGGCGCTGTGCTGCTACGACCGGCGGCTGTTCACCAGCTCCGAGCTGGACCGGATCGGCGCCGCCCACCCGGCGACCGCGCGGGCGGGGGCGGGCAGCCACGAGGAGTGGGCGCCGATGCTGCGCATCCGCCGCACCTTCGAGGGGCTGGCGCTGGCCGGCGCGGCCGACCGGAGCAACAGCGACGCCCTGGAGGCCACGCTGCGCCACGTCGTGGCCGACGCCCATCGCATCGCCGACGGGGCCGCCCCGCTGGTGGTCGACGTGGCGGAGCTGAGGTTCGCCGACACGGCCATCGCCCGCCTGCTGGCCGGCGCGGTCGCCGCCGCGCGGGGCCGGCTGCTCCTGCGGGGCGTCCGCCCGACGCTGAACGAGATGCTGTCGGTGATCGACCCGGGGCAGGCCCACGCGCGGTGCGTCACCGGGAGCCCGGTGTGAGCGTCACGGCCTCCCCCTCCGGCTCGGTCGCCGATCCGTTCGAGCACATCGGGCTGCTCTACGACACGCCGGACGCCTACGCCGAGGGGTGCGCCGCGTTCCTGCGGCGGGCGCTCGACGCCGGCGAGCCGGCCATGGTGGCCGTGCCGGGCGGCAACGGCGACCTCATCCGGTCCCGTCTGGGCGGGGCCGCCTCCGGGGTGGTCTTCGCCGACATGGCGGTGGCCGGCCGCAATCCCGGCCGCATCATCCCCCGCGTCCTGCTGGCCTTCGCCCGGCGCCACTCCGGGCAGCGCGTGTGGATCATCGGTGAGCCGATCTGGGCCGGCCGCAGCCAGGTCGAGTACCCCGCCTGCGCGGCGCACGAGGCGCTCATCAACGCCGCCTTCGCCGGCCGCGACGCGGCGATCCTGTGCCCGTACGACACGGGTGCCCTCGGCGCGCGAGCCGTCGAGGACTCCTACCGCACCCATCCCGTCATGGCCGAGGCAGACCGTACCTGGGCCAGCGGCCTCTACGCCGATCCCTTGGACACCGCAGCGATGTTCGACCAGCCCCTTCCCGCTCCCCCGCTCACCGCGTACCAGCGGACCTTCAAGACCGTCGGCGAGCTGGAGGACGTGCGCGCCTTCACCGCCGGTCTCGCCCGCTCGGCGGGCCTGCCCGACTCCCGCGTCGAACGCGTGGTGCTCGCGGTCAACGAGGTCGCCACCAACTCCTTCGAGCACGCCACGGGCGGCTGCACGATCACCGTGTGGACCGAGACCGCGACGCTCGTGTACCAGATCGACGACGCCGGCCACTTCGCCGAGCCGATGGCCGGGCGGATCCCGCCGGTGGACCTGGAGTCGCGCGGCCACGGCCTGATCCTCGTCAACGAGCTCAGCGACCTGGTGCGTCGCCACGGCCACGCCGACGGCACCACCACCCGCCTGCACTTCGTGCTCGGCTGACGCCGCTCCCGGAGCGCCGCCGGCTCAGTCGCGCGGCTTGCGCCAAGCGGCGGCGGCCACACCGTGGGCGACGAACGCCGCTACGACGCCACCACCGTGGCCGAGATCGCCGACCGTGCCGGGCTGACCAGGAGCACGTTCTTCCGGCACTTCGCCGACAAGCGGGAGGTACTGTTCGGTGGGCGGGACGGGATGGCCGAACGCTTCGCCGAGGCGATCCGGGCCGCTCCGCCCGGGACGACGACCGCCGGCTGCCTCGCCGCGGCGCTGGAGTCCTTCGCCTTCGCGTTCACCGCGGACCGCCATGATCTCGCCCGGCAGCGGCAGGCGGTGATCGCGGCCCACAGCGAGCTGCAGGAGCGCGAGCTGCTCAAGCAGGCCCGTCTCGCCTCCGCCATGGCCGAGGCCCCGCGCGCCCGCGGAGCCGACGACACCACCGCGCGCCTGGCCGCCGAGATGGGCGCCCTCGCGCTCGCCACCGCCTTCGCGCGCTGGGCGGAGCCCGGCAACCGGCAACCGTACACCGAGATCGCGCACGCGGCGCCGCGTGACCTGCGGGCCTGCGCGACAGCCCTCGGCGCGGACGCCGGCGTACCCGCCTGACCGCGGCAGGACGCCCGGGTCAGCTCAGCGAGCGGGCCAGATGGAGGGCCCCCGCGCGGATGCGCCGCTCGCCGAGCTCCGGGAGCAGCGCCGTCACGTGCACGGCCGACAGGGCGGCGAGCAGCGCGTGGGCGGAGTGGTCGGGGTCGGGGGTGCCGTCGAGCAGGATCGCCACGTGGCGGTGCCAGAACCGGTACGCCCCGATCCGGTATCGGGCGCCGGGCGCGCCGGTCTCCGACATGCGGATCACCGCCAGGTGCTCCAGCAGGTAGTCGAGGTAGGCGTCCATGAAGGCGGCCAGGCGCTCGGCGGGCGCGGCCCCGGGCCCCAGCGGCGGCGGCCCGTACAGGATCGCCTCCTGCAGCACCCGCTCCCGCGCGTCCAGCAGCGCCGCCGCCAGCCCCGACTTGTCGCCGAAGCGCCGGAACAGCGTGCCCTTGCCGACGCCGGCCGCCGTGGCGACCTGGTCCATGGACACCGCCTCGACCCCGTGCTCGGCGAACAGCCGGGCGGCGGCGTCCAGGACGGCGGCGCGGTTGCGGGAGGCGTCGGCCCGCTCCTTGGGCGGGCGGGTCAGCAGCAACTCCAGCGGTCTCGCCGAATCGGACTTTGGTCCGGTGTTGTCTCGCGCCATAGCCGGACTATAGTCCGTTTTCTCTCGAAGGTGAACCATCCGCCGGGGACTCACCCGCCCATCCGGCCGACCGCCTCGACGAGCCGGTGCAGCTCCTCCTCGGTGTTGTAGTAATGCACCGAGGCCCGGACCAGGTCGGGCAGGCCACGCGCGGGCAGGTCGTACCGGGCGTAGCGCCGCAGCGAGACCGACGTGTTGACGCCCATCCCGGCCAGCCGGCCGTGGACCTCGGCCGCCGGTCTTCCCTCCACCGTGAACGTGACGATGCCGCACCGCCGCACCCCCTGGTCGTGGACCCGCACGCCGGGCACCTCCCGCAGCGCGTCCCTGAGCCGCCCCGCCAGCGCGCCGACCCGCCGCTCGATGGCGGGCAGGCCCCACGACAGCGCATGGTCGACGGCGGCGCCCAGGCCGAGGACGGCGGCCACGTCGCGCTCCCATGTCTCGAACATCCGCGCCGTCTCCTCCACCTCGTACCGGTCGGGGTGGGTCCAGGTGGCGGCGTGCAGGTCGAGGACGGCGGGCGTGAGGCGCTCGCGCAGCCGGGGCCGGACGTAGAGCAGGCCGGTGCCCCGGGGGCCGCGCAGGTACTTGCGGCCGGGGGCGCTCAGGGCGTCGCAGCGCAGCCGTTCGACGTCGAGGTCGAGCTGCCCGGCCGACTGGCAGGCGTCCAGCAGGTACGGCACGCCGGCGGCCGCGGCGATCCGGCCCACCTCCTCGGCGGGGTTGACCAGGCCGCCCTGGGTGGGGACGTGCGTGATGGCGATGAGGCGCACCCGCTCGTCCAGGCGGCGCCGCAGGTCCTCGACGTCGAGCTGCCCGCTCGGGTCGTCGCCGACCACCTCGACGCGCGCCCCGGTCCGCTCGGCGACCTGGAGGAAGGCGATGACGTTGCTGGCGTACTCGGCCCGGCTGGTCAGAATGCGGTCGCCGGGGCCGAACGGCAGGGCGTAGAACACCGCCTGCCATCCGCGGGTGGCGTTGTCGGTCAGGGCGATGTCGTCGCTGTGCGCGTTCAGCAGGGTGGCGACGGACCCGCGGACCGCGTCGAGCCGCGGCGCGGCCTCGGCCGCCGCCCGGTAGCCGCCGCGCAGGGCCTCCTCGCGCAGGTGGGCGATCACCGTGTCGGTCACGATCGCGGGCGGGAGCGCGGCCCCCGCGTTGTCGAGGTGGGTCACCCGGGCGCACCCGGGAGTCTCCGCCCGCGCCCGTGCGACGTCCACATCTTGAATGCAGTTCATACAAACTGAATACAGAAATTCGTGACTGCATGCAATACGCTGGGGATGTGGCAGACAACGCGAGCCCCCTCCGCCGGGATCTGGCCGAGCAGATCACCGCGCGCGTCCTGGACGGCCGGCTCCCGGCGACCGCGCGGGTCAACGAGGTCCGCCTGGCCGCCGAGCTGGGCGTGAGCCGCACTCCCCTGCGGGAGGCGCTGGTGGAGCTCACCGACCGGGGCCTCCTGGTGGCCGAGCCCCGGCGCGGCTTCCGCGTGCCGCCCCTCGACCCGGATGAGGCCCGCAAGCTCTATCCGCTGGTGGGCGAGCTGGAGGCGCTCGCGCTGCGCTGGTCCCCGCCGCAGGCCCTCCTCGGCGTCACGGACCGGCTCGACCGGCTCAACGACGACATGCGCGCCGCCCTCGACACCGGCGGCGATCTGGCCGCGCTCGACGACGCCTGGCACGCGTTGCTGCTCTCGGCCTGCGCCAACGACCACCTGACACGGCTCATCGCCCAGACCAAGCCCCTGGTCAAGCGGTACGACGTGCTCTACTTCGGCGGCCAGGAAGGGGCGGAGCAGAGCCTCGCCGAGCATCGGCGCATCGTCGCCGCCATCCGCGACGACGACCTCGGGGAGGCCGCGCGCTGGCTCACCCGCAACTGGGTCAACGGAGCCGAGTACCTGGGCCGGCCCTCATGATCGCGGGCACCGACCTCGGCGGGCAGGTCGCCCTGGTCACCGGCGCGATCCCCCGGTGGACGGCGGCTGGACCGCCCACTGACCGGACCGCCCGCCGAGCGGCCTTGTCAGCGGGTGGTCATGGCCCCGTCCACGGCCATGGGCAGGCCGGTCACGAAGGAGGCGGCGTCGGAGCTGAGCCAGGCGATCGCCTCGCCGATCTCCGGAGGGTTGGCGTACCGCCCGAGCGGCTGGTAGGCGGCGGTCTGGTCCAGCGTCATGATCCCCTGCTGGATGAGGTCGTCCACCATCTGGGTGCGCACGGCGCCGGGACACACGGCGTTCACGCGGATTCCCGAGGTCGCGTACTCCAGGGCGGCCGCCTTGGTCAGCCCCACCACCCCGTGCTTGGCGGCGACGTACGGCGAGACGAAGGGCGCCTCGATGCCGACCAGGCCGGCCACCGAGGCCACGTTGACGATCGAGCCCGAGCCCTGCTCCAGCATCTGCGGAAGCTCGTGCTTCATGCACCACCAGACGCCCTTGAGGTTGACCCCGATCGAGGCGTCCCAGGCTTCCTCGCCCACCTCGTGCAGCCGGCCTTCGCCCGCCGTGTCCACGCCCGCGTTGTTGACCGCGCAGTCCAGGCGGCCGAACCGCTCGACCGTGAAGTCGACCATGGCCTTGACCGCGTCGGACCGCCGCACGTCCACCCACACGAAGGCCGCCTCGCCACCCGCCGCCTCGACCTCGGCGACCGTGCGCTTGCCGCCCTCCTCGTTGATGTCGGCGACCACCACCCTGGCTCCGTGCCGGGCGAACACCACCGCCGTGGCGGCTCCGATGCCCGATCCGGCGCCCGTGATCAGCGCCGCTTTGCCATCGAGTAGTGAACCTGCCATGGAGAGCCGACTCCCGTCGTGTGTCAAGGCGATAGGAAGTGGCACCGTACTGGAGGGTTGATCAACATGTCGAGTTTCGGGGAGGATCGGACGCGTTGCCGTCAGATGCTGTCTTATGACGCAGAGTAAAGTGCTGTAAGATCTTTTGTCGCTCGCCCAGCGATCAAGGTGATCGGCCGGAACAGGTCCGTCGTCGCGCGTTCGGCCCCGGTCGCGTCGCGTTCGCGATGACCGGGCTCCACTCGCCGACGAGGAGCTCATCGATGTCAGTACAGGTACACACACGCCACCGCGCGGCGCGCCTGCCGCTGGGGGAATCCCTGGTCGTCCTGGCGGCCACGGCCGTCATCACGGGGGCCGCGGCGTTGACGGCCGTGCTCACCGCCCCCCTCTCGGCCCGGACATTCCTGGCCTGGACCCTGGGCGTCGCGGCCGTCCTGGTGTGCGGTGCGGTCACGTCCGCGACGTACGGCAGCCAGCAGATCCGGCTGCTGCGCAGCCGGCTCGCCGCGGGCGACGCGGAGCTCATCCGGATGGCCACGGAGACGATGCCCGGAACGGTGGCGCGGATCAGGGAGGGGATGTCGGCGGAGTCCGTGCTCGCGGGCACTCCCCGGCCGGCGAGCACCGCCCAGCAGCACCTCCTGTACGTCTTCGTCAACGAGGTCAGCCGGGAGCAGCGGGTACGTGCCGCCACGACGGCCGCGTGCGCCAGTGCCGCCGGGCGGGTGCAGGCCCTGGCCACCAGCATGCTGGCCGACCTGCGCGAGATGGAGGACCGGCACGACCGGATCACCCTCGGCGACCTGCTGAAGCTGGACCACACCACCGCGCAGGCCGGCCGGCTCGCCGACAGCATCGCCCTGCTGACCGGGGCGAGGTCGGGGCGGCGCTGGACCAAGCCGATCGTGATGGAGAGCATCCTGCGCGGGGCGATCGGCAGGATCAGCGCCTACCAGCGGGTCCGGGTGCACTCGGTCAGCACCGTCGCGATCGCGGGGCACGCCGCGGAAGGTGTCATGCACGCCCTCGCCGAGCTGATGGACAACGCCACCAGCTTCTCCCCGCCCACCGAAGAGGTCCACGTGTACGTGGAGGAGGTGAGCACCGGGATCGTGATCACGATCGAGGACTGCGGCCTGGTGATGAGCCCCGCCGCGCTGGCCCGGGCGGAGCGCGCCGTGTCCGCCGAGCCGCTGGACTTCACGACGCTGTCCGGCTCCCGGCTCGGGCTGGCGGTCGTCGGCTGTCTGGCCCGCAAGCACGGTCTGACCGTGTCCTTCCGCCCGTCCTCGCGCGGCGGCACCGGCGTGGTGGTCATGATCCCGCAGCAGCTCATCAGCCACAACATTCCGGCCCCGCAGGTGACGCACTCCCCCGCGGCGGCCCCGCACAGCCGGCAGGCCGCGCCGCCGGCGGCCCCCGAACAGGACGCGGAGCTGCACGGGCTGCCGCGACGCCGCCGGGGGCAGACGCTCGCGGCCGCCACACCCACATCGCCGGCGCCGGCCGCCGGCCCCGAGACCCGGCCCACGCGGCCACCTTCCGACGCCGCAGCCAAGTTCGCGGCCTTCCACCAGGCGAGCAGGGCACGACAGATTGGAGAGGACGGACCTCGATGAGAAGCTCAGATCAGGAACTCGGCTGGCTGCTGGAGAACCTCCTGGAGAGGACCCCGCAGACCCGCTACGCGCTGGTGCTGTCGAGAGACGGCCTGCGCCTCTCGCACACCGCCGCGCTCACCGTGGACCGCGCCGACCAACTCGCCGCGATCGCCTCCGGTATCCAGAGCCTGTCATACGGCGCGTCCATCGAGTTCGGCGACGGCACGGGCGGGCTGCGGCAGTCCATGACCGAGTTCCACGGCGGGTTGCTGTTCATCGTGGAGGCGGGCGAGGGCGCGCACCTCGCCGTGGTGGCCGGCGACGACGCCGATCCCGGGGTCATCGGCCACAACATGAACGAGCTGGTGGAGCAGATCGGCGAATACCTGACCGCGCCACCCCGCGCACCGCAGCAGAGCAGCCGGCTCTGATGTCGCCGCGCCTGGAGGACGAGAATCCGGACCGCCTCTACATGGTGACCGGCGGGCGCAGCAGCGTGACGGACGACGCCTTCGACATGGTCACGCTGATCGTGAGCGAGTGCGATCCCACTCCGGGCATGCAGTCCGAGCATGCCCGCATTCTCCGGCTCTGCAGGAGCCCGACGGCGGTCGTGGAGATCGCGGCGGAGTTGCGGCTGCCGGTCAGCGTTGTGTGCATCCTGCTGTGCGACCTGCTGGACACGGGACGCATCACCGCCAGGAACCCGCGTCCGGCGCCTGCCGCGACGCGTCTGCCCGATCCCGACATGCTGAAGCAGGTACTCGTTGGACTCCAGAACCTCTGAACCGGTCGCGCGCACCCCGTTGCCGAGCTCCGCGACCACCGGACTCAAGATCGTGATCGTCGGCGGCTTCGGCGTGGGTAAGACGACCCTGGTCAGATCGGTCAGCGAGATCCGTCCGCTGAGCACCGAGGAGACCATGACGCGGGCGGGGATCGGGGTGGACGACGCGCGCGGGGTGGAGGCGAAGTCCACCACCACGGTGGCGTTCGACTTCGGCCGGATCAGCCTGAACGCCGAGCTGGTGCTCTACCTGTTCGGCGCGCCGGGTCAGGAGCGGTTCTGGTTCCTGTGGGACCGCCTGTTCACCGGGACGCTGGGCGCCGTCGTGCTGGTGGACACGCGCCGCCTGGCCGACTCGTGGTACGCCATCGACCGGCTCGAACACCACGGCATGCCGTTCATCGTGGCCCACAACCAGTTCGGCGAGTCCACCCACACGCTCGACCAGATCCGTGACGCGCTCGACCTCTCCGGCGACGTGCCGCTGATCGCGTGCGACGCGCGGCAGCGGGAGTCCAGCAAGGCAGTGCTGATCACGCTGGTCAACCACCTCTATGCTCTGTCCTCCGCCCGGCAGGTGACCTCATGACCGACGCCACGCATCCCTCCGAACCCGTCCAGTGGTTCGCCGCCCCTCCCGCAGCCCCCGAGCCGAGCGCGTTCGAGGGCGCCTTCCCCATGTACGGCAGGGCGTACCACCAGAATCCCGCCCGCGCCTTCGAGGAGATGCGCAAGCAGGGCCCCGTGGTCCCGATCCTGCTGGAGGGCGACGTACCCGGCTGGCTGGTGCTCGGCTACCGCGAGCTGCGGTACGTGCTCAGCAATCCCAAGCTGTTCGTCCGCGACTCGCGCCACTGGAACCAGTGGAAGAACATCCCGCCCGACTGGCCCCTCAACGCGTACGTCGCCTACCAGCCGTCCATGCTGTTCGAGGTGGGCGCGGCGCACGAGCGCCGGGCGGGCGCGGTCAGCGACGCGCTCGCCGCGGCCGACCAGTTCGAGCTGCGGGCGCGCTGTGAGCGGGTCGCCGAGGGACTGATCAACACCTTCATCGGCTCCGGCCGGGCGGACCTGATGGCGCAGTACGCCAACCCGATCCCGCTGCTCGTCCTCGCCTCGATGCTCGGCCTGCCGGACCCGGACACCCGCGCGCTGGTCGGCGAGGTGGCCACGACCCTGAACGGCGGGCCGGCCGCGATGGAGGCGTACCAGCGGGTGCAGGCCGTCATGAGCCGGCTGCTGGAGACGAAACGGCAGTACCCGGGGCCCGACATGCCCTCCCGGCTGCTCGCCCACCCCGCCGGGCTCACCGACGAGGAGCTCACCCAGGACCTGCTCCTGACCCTGACCGCGGCCCACGACCCGACGGCCACCTGGATCGGCAACACCATCCAGCTCATGCTGACGGACGACCGGTTCGCCATGACGCTGTCGGGCGGCCGGCGCAGCATCGGCCAGGCGCTGAACGAGGTGCTGTGGAAGGAGGCGCCCGGGCAGATCGCCATCGGACGGTGGCCGGTCATGGACACCCAGCTCAGCGGCCGCCGCATCAAGGCCGGTGACCTCCTCGTCTGCGGCCTGGCCGCCGCCAACCTCGACCCGCAGGTCCGCCCCGACCTCTACGGCGACTCCGTGAGCAATCACGCGCACATGTCGTTCGGGTACGGCGCGCACGGCTGCCCGCACCCCGCGCCGGAGCTCGCGGAGGTCATCGCGCACATCGCGGTGGAGATGCTGCTCGACCGGCTGCCCGACGTGGTGCTGGCGGTGCCGCCGGAGGCGCTGGAATGGCGGTCGTCGATCCAGATGCGCAGCCTGGAGTCGCTGCCGGTCGAGTTCACGCCCGGCTATCCGATGTGATCACAGGACCGCGGCGGTGCCGGGGTGCCATCCGGCCCTCTCGCGCCGCCGCGGTCCGCGGTGAAATCGGAATGGGGCAACGTCCACGCGTTTTCATACCCTCGCCGGACCTCCACATTTTCGCCATAATTTGGCCATAAATTCGGCATAAGCCACCAGACAGGCCTCGCGACCTGTGCAAAAAAAAGATGGGTGAATCGCAGCGGAGACGCAGTCCATACGCGATTTGAGCACCCTTCACCTAAATTGTCCATATCTTGTCAACAGGTTTATCAGCACTTACTCTCCAGGTGATCAGATCACTTTCTCGCTTCACCTGGAGGCACCACTTGCGCCGATTACCACTCGCCGTCGCCGTCGGGGCCATGCTCCTTCCCTTCCTCGCCCCGGAAGCCTCCGCCGCCGCGCTGACCGATCCGCCGCCGGCAGACGTTCAGGAGATCGGCCCCGGCCAGTACTCCTCCGACACCAAGACCTTCAAGCTCACCGAGCTGGACGTGTCCGCGGGGGCGATCAGCCGTAAGCACGGCGTGGCCCTGACCGCCGGCGATCTGGCCCGGCCGCAGTCCGCCCCGGCCACCCGCCCCGAGCTGGGCGTCTTCGGGCCGAGCTGGCAGGCCGAGTTCGCCGGCGGCCAGATCAACCGGAAACTGGAGAACCAGAACGGCACCCTCGTCGTCACGGAGCTCGAGGGCGGGACGTCGACCCGCTACCCCCTGAAGAGCAGCGTCTCCTTCCCCGACGGCGGCGGCATCCAGACGTACCAGGCCGACAACGGATCGAAGATCACCGAAACCACCAAGTGGGACGCGGCCATCGGAGCGATGCGTACCACGACGACCGAGACGATCCTGACGGATCCGGGCCCCGTGGAGGCGGACGACGACACCTTCGTCACCCCCGACGGCGCCCCGATCAGCAACGGTGACCTCCAGCTCACCTACACGTGGGCCCGGCCGGCCGGAGCGCCGAGCGCCGACCCCTGGCGGGTGGTCGACGTGGGCAGCGCCGCCTTCGGCAAGTCCACGATCACCTACGACACCCAGGGCCGCGTCAGCACCGTGAAGGAGCCGGCCGGCGCCGCGGAGCCCGCGTCCGTCACCAGGTTCACCTACGCCACGGCGACCACGGCCACCGGCACCTCCAACGGCGACTACGCGGGCCGGCTCAAGGAGGTCTCGGTCACCTACGGGACCGAGACACCGCAGACCGAGGCGAGCTACGCCTACGACCTGAACGGCATGCTGCGCACCGTGAGCGATCCCAGCGTCGGCGCCGTCCAGGGGACCTACGCCTACGACACGGTGGGACGCCTGTCGTCGATCGAGTCGGTCACCAACGGCGGGTGGCAGCTCACCTTCCCCGCGGGTGTCGCGGCTCCCCAGGTGACCCTCACCAGCACCGACCTGCCGGCCAACGGCGGGACGACCGAGGGCGCGGCCGGACTCGACGACCCCAACGCCACCGAGCCGCCCGCCAGCGACTTCCTGCCGGACGGCGTGGATCCCCCGCAGTCCTACCCGAAGAAGTGCAACACGGCCGTCACCTGGATGTGGTACACGAAGTCGGGCTGCTCGGCCTGGGCGTTCCACGGCGGCAAATGGCGGAAGCCCGACTGGAAGCGGACCGCCAGCGGCTTCAAGGTCAGGGGCATCGTCTACGACCACTGCACGAGCTCTCCGGACAAGCCGCACAATTTCGATATGCGGCCGGCCTGCGACTCCCACGACTACGGGTACGGCCTGATAGCCAACCGGAAGAAGCACTACAAGTACTACCTCGACAACACCCGCACGCGAAAGCTCGACGTGGACAACCGGTTCTACATCACGATGCGCGACAAGGTGTGCGGCGGCTACTTCATCCTGTTCCGGCCCGACTGCAGGGCATGGGCATGGACCTATTACAAGTTCGTCAAAAGGTACGGCAACCCCTGAAAACGGCGCGAGCCCGACGTGACACCTGAGCTCTGACCTGTTCGGGGATTTCCCCTCGGCCGGGCGGCGGTTTCGGCCGCCGTCCGGCCACCCCCCATGCCGACGTAGCCACCCTGCACCTTCTTCCTGTAAAGCGCGGTACGTCATGAGATCAAGACTCTTATCCTGTGTCATCACAGCGCTGGTGACCACGGCGATCGCAACCGGGCCGGCCCACGCGGCACCGGCCTCTCCCACGACTCCCGCAGCGGCCGATTCGACCGCACAGCAGGCCACTTCCGCGGCCCCCTGGATCGAGCCCCGGCTGAGCGAGCGGGCGGCCGCCGCGGGCAAGATCAGAGTGAACGTCGTCAGCAAGACCCGCGCCGACCTGCCGGACGCGGCCGCCAGCGGCCAGGTGGTCCAGCAACTGTCCCGCTTCCCCGTGGTCACCCTGCACGTCGACCAGGCCGGGCTGGACCGCCTGGCCAAGCTGCCCAGCGTGGTCAGCGTGAGCGAGGACCGGCCGGTGCCGCCGGTGCTGGCCGAGAGCGTCCCGCTGATCGGCGCGGACAGGACCAGGGCCGCGGGCAAGACGGGGGCCGGCAGCGTGGTGGCCGTGCTGGACACCGGCGTCGCGGTCAACCACCCCTTCCTCAAGGACCGGGTGCTGGAGGAGGCCTGCTTCTCCCCCATCGACGCCGACTACTCCTCCACCAGCCTGTGCCCGGACGGCACCGCCCAGCAGGAAGGGCCCGGCGCCGCCGACACCGACCAGGGCCCCTGCGCCGACCCCGCGCTGGACTGCGACCACGGCACCCACGTGGCCGGCATCGCGGTCGGCGACGGCCAGGGCGTGACCGGCGCCCCGCCGGCCGGCGTCGCGCCCGGCGCCGAGGTCGTCGCCATCCAGGTGTTCAGCAAGTTCGCCTCCGAGGACCTGTGCGGAGCGGGCGCCGCCCCGTGCGTGCTCAGCTTCACCAGCGCCCAGCTCGCCGGCCTGGAGAAAGTGCTGGAGCTGAAGGACGAGGGGGTGCCGCTGGTGGCCGCCAACCTCAGCCTGGGCGGCGGCCAGTACACCGCCGCCTGCGACGGCGACCCGCGCAAGACCGCCATCGACAGCCTGCGCACCGCCGGCGTGGCCACCGTGGTCGCGGCCGGCAACGACGGCTACGGCGCCGCCGTGGCCGCCCCCGCCTGCGTGTCCTCGGCCATCACCGTCGGCGCCACCACCGACCAGGACGGCGTGGCCGCCTTCAGCAACCGCGGCGCGCTGCTGGACCTCTTCGCCCCCGGCGTGTCCATCGTCTCGTCCGTTCCCGGCGGCAGATGGGCCTCCTTGAACGGCACCTCGATGGCCGCCCCGCACGTCACCGGCGCCCTGGCCGTGCTGCGCCAGGCGATGCCCGACGCCTCGCTGGCCCAGCTCGAGACCGCCCTGAAGACGACCGGCAAAGGCATCCCCTACAACGGTGTGACCACCCCCCGGATCCAGGTCGACGCCGCCGTACTGGGGAAGTCCCCCGACCCCGGCGCCTGGCCCGTCCCGTACTTCGAGAACATGAAGGACACCGCGATCCCCGACCACGGCACCGTGACGTCCAACATCGCGGTCACCGGCCTGCTCGGCAGCGCGCCCGCCACCACCGAGGTGTACGTCGACATCCACCACACCTGGCGCGGCGAGCTGAAGATCGATTTGATCGCCCCGGACGGCAAGGTCTACCCGCTGCAGGCCAACGACCCCAACGACAGCGCCGACATCCTGCACGAGACCTACCAGGTCAACGCCAGCGCGTCCCCGGCCAACGGCACCTGGAAACTACGCGTGCAGGACGTCGAATACCTCGACACCGGCAAAATCGACGGCTGGTCGATCCGCCTGCCGTGCTTCGGCAACTGGGACGACACCGCCATCCCCGATCCTGGCGCCGCCGAATCCGGCATCGTCCTGGCGTGGATCAACGGCAACGCCCCCACCCGCGCCCGGGTCCACGTCGAGATCCAGCACACCTGGCGCGGTGACCTGAAGATCGACCTGATCGCCCCGGACGGCAAGGTCTACCCGTTGCGGGCCCCGGACGCCAAGGACGGCACCGACAACATCGACGAGAGCTACTGGGTGAACGCCAGCGCCTCACCGGCCAACGGCACCTGGAGACTCAAAGCGGAAGACCTCGCCAAGGGCGACAAGGGCTACATCAACGGCTGGACCCTGACGCTGTAGAGGCACCTGCCGGACGGCTGCCCGCACACCTGTCGCGGGCAGCCGGTCCGGCTCTCCTCGATGCCCGCGGACCCGACGACCGGCGTGACCCGCCGCCGGTCGTCGCCCTGCTAGGCCGGGGACAGGAAGTCACGCACGAGCCGGTCGTAGCGGGCGCGATCCACATTCCACGCCTCGGTGTGGCCGCCCTGCGCGAACGGCTCGAACTGAATCCGCCAGCCCAGGCGCGTGCCCGCGGCGACGAGGTCGCGCGCCTCCTGGATCGGGTGCTCGGTGTCGGGCACGGTGTGAATCAGGAGGAGGGGCGGCCTGATCTTCGGCGGATGGCGGATCAGGCTGAGCTTGTCCGGGTCGACCCCGGTGCGCCACTCGATGACCTGGTTCGACAGCCCGGCCACGAAGACGGGCAGATGGAAGTTCTTGGCGCCCTGTTCCCCGGTCATCCGTACGTCGATCATGGGGGCGTCCATGACCACCCGGTCGACCAGGTTCGCGAGCGGTGATCTGCCCAGGAACTGCCCGACGATCTGGCCGCCCATCGAGCTGCCGTACAGGATGAACCGCCGTGCCCCCATCGTCTGTGCCTGGCGCAGGGCGGCCTCCAGGTCGCGCCACTCGGAGTCGCCCAGGTGCAGCAGCCCGTCGGGCGAGGGCGGCGCCCCTTCGTCGTTGCGGTAGCTGATGTCCATGAAGGGCAGCCCGAGCCGGTGCACGACGGGCAGGACCTTCAGCTCCGCCTTGCGCCGCCCGTTCTGCCCGTGAACGGCGACGACCCACGTGGCGCCCTTGCCGGGCACGTACCAGGCCGGCGCGGGCCCGAGCTCGGTGGGCACCATGATCTCGGTGTGGTCGATGCCCCAGGCGACCCGGGGATCGCCGGGAGGCACGTTGCCGAACCAGCCGGGAGTGCCCACGGACGGGATCGGGCCGCGCAGCACCTTGCGCGTCACCCGGCCGGGCGCCCGGGACACGACGTCGCCGAGCATCGAGAACGCGCCGCTCCACTCCAGCCAGTACGTGCCGGGCTTGCCGGACTCCGGCGTCTGCTCCAGCGTCACCAGATCGCCCTGCACGGTGAGCACCCTGGTGTTGCTCGTGCCGTAGTGCACGACCCTGATCCCCTGCTCACTGCCGTACCAGGCCCCGAACCCCGTCGCCGCGACCAGGATGACGAGGACCGCCGCGCCCGCGCCCCACGCCCACCGCTTCCGGCGGGGCCGCCGCTCACTCCCGGATGCCATCGAAGATCCTCCTCGCCGTGCGCTCGCACAGCCTGCGGAAGCCGTCTTCGTCCAAGCCGATGCGGCCACCGAGGTAGAGCTGCAGGAGCCCTTGGACGGACGAGGTCAGCGTCAGCGTGACCTCCAGCGGATGGTCCTTGCGCACCACCCCTTCGCGCATGCCGTCCTCGACCAGCACGACGAGCATGGTGAACACCGGCGACGCGCCGCCTTGGAAGTCGTCGGGGAAGCGCCGGGCCCGCTCGCGGCGATCGGTCATGAGGAACCTGTACAGATGCGGCCTGCCCAGGCCGAAGTCGAGAAAATCTTCCATGAGGCCGAGCGCCCGGTCCTCCCAGGACCCGTCCTGCGCCCGGACTCCCCACCCCTCGGCCAGCTCGCGGAAAGCCCGGTCGGCCACCGCATCCAGGAGCGCCTGACGACTCGGGTAGTGCTTGTAGGCCGCCATCGCGGACACGCCGGCCATGTCAGCCACCCGCCGCATGGTCACGGCCTCGGCACCCTCGCTCACGAGAATGGTCTGCGCGGCGTCGGCGATCTTCTCGGCAGTGCTCGGACTCACGGTGTACACAGTAAACCAATCGGGTGTACGCCGTAAACCCCAATGTTCACTACGGCTCCCCTTCGAGAAGGAGATCGGCCTGGAGCCGGCGCGAGGCATGGTCGGCACCGGTCAGTCGAGGGTGATGGTGCCGGCGGCGCCGTTGACCGTGATCTGCCGGCCCGTGGTGATGCGGTGGGTGGCGTCCGGGACCCCGACCACGGCCGGGATGCCGTACTCCCTGGCCACCACCGCGCCGTGGGACATCGCCCCGCCCATCTCCATGACCAGGCCGCCCGCCGTGAGGAACAGCGGCGTCCAGCCGGGGTCGGTGGACGGGCAGACGAGGATCTCGCCGGGCTCCAGGTGGGCGCCCACCGGGTCCAGCACCACGCGGGCCGGGCCCGTCACCGTGCCGGCCGAGGCGGCCGTGCCGGTGAGCGCGCCCTCGGGGGCCTGGCCGGCGGTGGCGGCGGCGACGGCCTCCGGCTCGGTGCCGTCGGACAGCATGACGCGGGGCACGTGGCGGCGCCGCGCCTCCTGCTCGTAGCGGGCCCGGCGGGCGGTCACCAGCTCCCGCAGCCCCTGCCCGGACAGCGCCGCCTCCTCCGAGGCGGAAGCCGCTCCGGACGAGCCGGCCGGCGCTCCCGGCGGGACGGGAGCCGTACCGGACGCGGTGTGCGGTGTCAGAGCCTGCAGGGCGGACCTGGCCTCCTCGAAGCGGAGGAAGAACACGTCGCCCGGCTCGTCCACCAGCCCCGCGGCCGTCAGGTGCTCCCCCACCACGAGCATGCTCCGCCGTATCCCCGCCAGGATCTTGACCAGGTAGAACTTGGGCAGCTCCCGCAGCCCCGCCAGCCGCCTCGTACGGCGCAGCGCGAAGCGGGTGACCGCGGCCCGCGCGAAGCCGCGCCGCCCGGCCCGGGCGGCGATCGTGTCCACGGCCCGGCGCGCCTCCTCCTCGCCGCGGGCGAACAGGGCGGAGGGGGCGAGGTCGCCGGGGTCGTCCATGCGCAGGTAGTTGGCCAGGACGCCGAGGATGTGCGCCGGCTCCTCCGACCAGCGCGGGAGCCCCAGGTCGATCTCGGCGACGCCCCGGTGGCCGTACCGCTGGAGGAAGCGCGCGACGCCCCGCTGGGCCTTCGGTGGCAGCTCGCCGGCCCGGTAGCGGCGCGCCAGCTCACCGACCGGGAGCTCCCGGAACGGCTGGGGCTCCACCCGCGTGGCCAGGTTCCACAGCTCCAGGTCCATCTCGGTCGTGGGGTTGGCGGGGAGGCTGCGCAGCACGCCCTGCATCTCCGGGATGGGCGTCCCGGACAGCCGCGACGCCAGCGCGAACAGGCCGTACCCGGTGATCACGATCGGCATGACGGAGACGATCGCGGGGAAGGCGACGCGGAGCATGCGCTCCGCGTGGTCGATGCGCTGGACGGGGGTGGCGCCGTCCGGAACGCGCAGCCGCCGGTCGAGCTGATCGCCCAGCCGCCGCGTGTACGCCAGGGCGGCGCGCGGGCTGACCAGCGCCTCCAGGACGCGGACCGGCGCGTTGACGGTGCGGGCGAAGCGGGCGAGCCCCTTCAGGAACGGCAGGCGCGAGGTGTGGACGAGCGACAGCCGGGGATCGTCGAACAGGTCGTTCAGCACGGCGGCGGTACGGGCCTCACCGAGCGTCAGCGCCTTGGGCAGGACGGCGCGGCCGGCGCGGCTGCGCACGGCGGTGGTCAGGTCCAGCCAGAGCCGCTCCCCCGCCACGGACATGAACGCGGGCCCGCCCCTCGGGTCCGCCGGAGGGCGCCCGAACAGGCCCGCCGCTCCCGACGCGGTGAGCTGGAAGCCCGCCAGGCCCATCGGGGTGAGCGGGCCCATGACGCCCTGGGCGACGTTGAGGCTGAACCAGACGCGCAGCCCGTCGCGGGTGGGGGCGGGCAGCGGGTACAGCGTGGTGATCGGGCGTGCCTGGGTGAGCCAGATCGCGCCGGCCGCGTCGATGGCCCACTCCGTGTCCTGCGGTGCGCCGTAGTGACGCTCGACGCGCGCGCCGAGCGTGGCCAGCTCGCGGACCTGGGCGTCCGTCAGGCAGGGCTCCACGGAGCCGGTACGGTCCACGCGCTCCGTGCCGCCGCCGGGCAGGGAGCGGATGACCACGCGCTTGTCGCCGGGGTGGCGTTCGAGGATCTGGCCGGTGGCGGGGTCGGCGACGAAGCGGTCCGGGTTCACGGCTCCGGAGACGACCGCCTCGCCCAGGCCGGGACTGGCGTCGATGACCGCCCGCCGCCTTCGCCCCGTGACCGGGTCGGCGGTGAACATCACTCCGGCGACCTCGGCCTCGACCATCTTCTGGACGACCACCGCGAGCCGCACCGAGGCGTGGTCGATGCCGTTGGACGCGCGGTAGGAGACGGCGCGGTCGGTCCACAGCGACGCCCAGCAGCGGCGGACCGCGTCGAGCACGGCGTCGGCGCCGACGACGTTGAGGTACGTGTCCTGCTGCCCCGCGAAGCTGGCGAACGGCAGGTCCTCGGCCGTGGCCGACGAGCGCACCGCGACCGGGCCGCTCCCCAGCCGCTCGTACGCGGCGATGACGGCCTGGGCCACGGGCTCCGGCAGCGGGGTCCGGAGCAGGCGCTCCCTAGCCGCCGCCGGCCCGTCGCCGCCCGCGGTGACGACCTCCTCCAGGTTCGCGGCCTCGGCGGCCTGGCGGTAGGCGTCCGTGGTGAGCACCCAGCCTGGCGGGACGGGCAGCCCGGCCCTGGTCAGCTCACCCAGGTTGGCCGCCTTCCCGCCCACCTCGGCCAGCATGGTGGCGTCGATCTCGGAGAAGTCCAGTGCCGTGTTCATCTGCCCCGTCCTCGGTGTTCAGCTTCTGGACACGAGTGTCACCCCTCGCGCCCAGAAATTCAACACCTGATGAAACATCGGCGGCATCAGAACGCCAGCGGCGCTCCGTCCAGGTCCCAGGCCGGGTCCACCTCGATGCCGAGCCGGTCGAGCGCCGTGGGCCCCACGTCCACGGGCCGCGGCTCCTGGAGGCGGACGCCGCCCAGGTCCTCGCCCAGCCGCGCGCCGATCACGAACACCGTCCGCTCCTCCCCCGAGACCCCGCCGTGGCCGCCCGCGTCCACGTGGCCGTGGTCGGTGGTGACCAGGACCGTCCACCGCTCGTGCCCGAACGACGGCCGCGCACGGATCGCGTCGAGGAGCCCGCCGAGGTACGCGTCCTGGAGCAGGAGCGCGTCGGCGTACTCGGGGCCGAGGGGACCGAGGACGTGGGCCACCTCGTCGGTGTCGCCGAGGTAGACGAACGACAGGTCGGGGCCGGTGAGCTCCAGGTGCTCGCGGGCCGCCGCGGCGACCTGGCGGTCGGCGACGCTCCAGGTGAGGGCGTACCCGTCGAGCACGAACCGGGTGCCGATGGCGGGGCCGAACGCGCCGTGCTCGGCGAGGGCGGCCCAGGAGAAGAACGCGGAGGTGACGAGGTCGGGGCGGGCCTCCTGGGCTCGCGTCAGAAAGTCCGGATATTTCGCGAACTGCGGAGGTGTCAGCTGTTCGGCGCCGAAGCCGTTGTCCACGACACCGTGCTTGTCCGGCCACACCCCGGTCGCGATCGACGCCCACCCGGGCCCGGAGTCGGTCCGCGCCCGGATGACCCGCAGGAGGCCCTCGGCGCCCTCGTGGGCGATATGGCCCGTTTCGACAGGGCATTCCGGGACGACCTGGCCCGGAGACTCGGTGCGGGGCGCCTCGGGCTCGCCGTACGGGAGGGTGCTGGTGCCGTACGCGCCCGTCGACATCAGCGCCGACAGCACCGGCGGACGGATCGCGACCAGGCGGTCGAAGCGCAGGCCGTCCATCCCGACGACCAGCACCTTGTCCCTCATACGACATCCCCCGGAACGGTCCCGGACGCGGGGGCGAAGCGGCGGACCCACTCGGCGGCGCCGGGAAGGATCTCCTCCACCGGAGCCACCTGCGGATACCAGGTCCGCTCCCACTCCAGCGACACCCATCCGTCGTAGCCCGCCGCGCGCAGCAGCTCGCCGCCCTCGTCCAGCGGCACCGAGCCCGTCCACATGGGCACCGGCGTCGTGTCCTCGGCCGAGACGGCGTCCTTGACCTGCACGTACTCCAGCCAGGGTCCGAGCGCGGCCAGCGTGTCGGCGGGGGTCTCGCCGTGGCGCCACGGGTGCAGCAGGTCCCAGATGGCCCCGGTCGTCTCAGGCCGGTCCGCCGCCTCCAGCAGCCCGGCCACGGCGGCGCCGGTCGGCATCAGGTCGTGGGTCTCGACGAGCACCCGGACGCCGAGACGCGCGGCCGCTTCCGAGACGGCGCGGAGGCGGCGGGCGCCCACGGCCGGGTCGTCGCCGCGCGGGAACACCCGCACTCCCGGCGCGCCGAGGTCGGCCGCCAGCTCCAGGTCCGCGCGCAGCGCCTCCACGAGCGGCTCGTCGGGGCCGGGCTCGCACACCCGCACGTACCCGGCCAGCGCGGAGATCTCCAGCCCGGCCGCCTCCACGCGCTCGCGCGCCGAGCGCCGCTCCTCGGCGGTGAGGCCGCGGTGGACGCCCGTGTCGGGGTGGAGACGCAGTTCGAGGCCGTCGCACCGGTGGGCCGTGGCCACCTCGATCGCCCTGTCCAGCCCCTCGCCGGGCATTCCGAGTGTGCTGACCGCGAGCTTCACCGCGTCTCCCTCATGTGTCGTCCGTGTGTGTGATCGTGATCCGCGCGCCCGGCTGATGACGCGCCGGACCTGTGGTCGTCGGCCCCGCGCCCGGCTGATGACGCGCCGGACGGGTGGTCGTCGTCCGCGCGCACGGCCTGGGACGCAGCGGGTGTGCCGGGCGTCGGGTGCGTGGCCGGTCGGCGGCACGCGGACTGCGTGGCCGGCCGGTCTCGGGAGTGCCGGGTGCGGACGTCAGCGGATGTCCCGCACGCTCTCCCGCAGGACCACCTCGCCGGCGACGTGGTCCACGGTCGTCGTCTCGCCCGCCGCGAGCGCCAGCTCCAGCGCGCGGGCGCCCATGTCGGCCAGCGGCAGCCGGACGGTCGTCAGGGCCGGTACGTGGTCGCGCAGCGTGGCGATGTCGTCGAAGCCCGCCACCGAGACGTCGTCCGGCACCCGTGTCCCCCGGTCGCGGTAGGCGGCCAGCGCGCCGACGGCCATCACGTCGTTCACCGCGAACACACACGTCGCGTCGCCCGTCTCCCCCGCCGCCGTGTAGCCGCCGTCGCGGTCGAAGGGCCCGTGGACGACGCGCGGCTCCGGCAGGCCGAGCTCCTTGACCGCCGCGACGAACCCGTCGCACCGGTCGCGGGCGGTCATCAGGTGCGGTGGCCCGGCGAGGACGGCGAAGCGGGTGTGGCCGAGCCCGGCCAGGGAGCGGGCCAGGGCCGCGCCGCCCTCGTGGTTGGCGGGGGCCACGGTGTCGACGCCGAGCAGGTCCTGGCCGACGCAGGCGACCCGGCCGCCGCTGGAGCGGTAGCGTTCGAGCTCGCGGCGCAGCCGGCCGGTCACCTGGGGGTCGTCCACGCGGGAGCCGGCCAGCAGGACGGCGCGCACGCGCTGGGCGTTCATGGTGGCGACGTAGGCGATCTCCTGCTCGGGGTCGCGGTGCGTGGTGCCGACCATGACGAGCAGGCCCTCGCCGGCCGCGGCGCGCATGGCGCCGTCGGCCAGGGCGGCGAAGTAGGGGTCGGTCAGGTCGTGGACGACGATGCCGATGACGTTGCTCGCGCCCCGGGCCAGCGTCTGGGCGGCCATGTTGGCGCGGTAGCCCAGCTCGTCGGCGGCTCTCTCGACCCGCGCCCGCAGGTCGGCGCCCACCTGGCGGGTGCTGCCGTTCAGCACCCGCGAGGCGGTCGCGAGCGAGACGCCCGCCTGCCTGGCGACGTCCTCCAGCGTGACCACGAGACCTCCCCGGAAAGCGGTTTCCCAGTCTGTCAGACCGGCCCCCGGGTCCGCATCCTTACACGCCCGGCGCCGGGAGGCCAGATCAGGCGCCGTTCAGCCTGTCAGCTCCACGGGAACAGGATGTCGAACAGGCCCTTCTGCGTCTCCGACGGAGCCGGCGCGGGCGCCTGGGTGGTGGCGGGCGCCTGGGTCGTGGCGACCGGCGCCGGCGCGGTGGGCTGGTCGGCGGTCTTGGCGTCCACGTCGTCGTCGCGCGTCGTGGTGGTGTCGTCGACGGTCGTCGGCTGCCGGGTGGTCCTGCCGGTGGCGCGGGTCGTGGGCTGGCCGACGCGGGTCCGCGTGACGCGCGGCTCGGGGGTGCGGCTCACCCGGACGCGGGCCGCCGTCGGGGTGGGGGCGACCGTGCTGGACGTGGACGGCTCCGGCGTGGCGGACTCGCCGGGCTCGTCCGCGGCCTCGCCGGTGTCCTCCGGGTCGGGGGCGGCCGAGGTGGGCGGCGCGCTCACGCGGCCCGCGCTGGCGCAGCGGTCCGCCGCGCACGGGTCGTCGGAGGAGGTGCCGGTCAGCATCCAGCCGGCGCCGGCGCCGAGGACGACGACGACGGCCGCGGCGGCCACCAGCAGCTTGGTACGGCGGCGCACCTCCTTGTCGGCGGTGCTCTCCTGGTTCGCGTCGGTCCAGCCGGAGCCGAGGAAGCCACGCCGCGGCTCGCCGTCCTCGTCGTCGGCGGACGTCTCGTAACCCTTGTCGAGCGGGAGATAGGCGGGGTCGCCGTAGTCGCCCGTGTCCTGGAGCCGGTGGGAGCCGCTGTCGGCGTCCGTGTAGCCCGCCTGCTCGCCGTCCGCCCGGTGGGCGCCGCCCTCGGTCTCGCCGTATCCGGCGTTGCCGTGCTGGGCGTCCCCGTACAGGGCGTCGACGTACGGGTCGTCCCCGTGCTGGGAGTCCGCGTGCAGGGCGTCCGCGGGCTGGGCGTCGCTGTACAGGGCGTCCGCGTGCGGGGAGTCCGCGTGCAGGGCGTCCGCGGGCTGGGCGTCGCTGTACAGGGCGTCCGCGTGCGGGGAGTCCGCGTGCAGGGCCGTGCCGTCCTGGGGCGCATACGAGGACGTCCCCTCCGAGGGGTACGGCGTCGCCGCGTCCTGCGGGGGATACCGCTCAAGGGGCGCGCCGTCGGACGGCATGATGTACGTCTCGTTGCCGGAGACCACGATGGCCGGCTGCTCATCCGTGTCGTCCGTGCTGTACCGAGGTGACAGCACGTCGCCGGTCAGCTCCGGGTTCAACGGCCGTGACTGACCGTCCTCGTACGACCTATCGTTCTCGTCGCGCGACACTCTGTGACCTCTCTAGTCCATAGCTGTGCGCGACCTTTCCTAACAGACTCCACCCATCTTTGTCCGGAAATTTCACAGCATCCCCATAAATTGTTCCCAACCTCATATACACCTGCCCTTTCATCACTCCCATCCGCCCGCGTCCCGGTTCTAGTTACTGACGAGTAGCATGGGCCCGACAGCAGTCCAGTAACGAGGAGCGAACCCCGTGCCTTCCTCTCGTGACGTCGTGTTCGTCGACGGCGTGCGCACCCCCTTCGGCCGGTCGGGGCCGAAGGGGCTGTATGCGGAGACCCGCGCCGACGACCTGGTCGTACGCGTCATCCGCGAGCTCATCCGGCGCAACCCGGCCCTGCCGCCGGAGCGCGTGGACGAGGTCGCCATCGCCGCGACCACCCAGATCGGCGACCAGGGCCTGACCATCGGCCGCTCGGCCGCGGTGCTGGCCGGGCTGCCGAAGTCCGTTCCCGGCTACGCCGTCGACCGCATGTGCGCGGGCGCGATGACCGCGGTGACCACGGTCGCGGGCGGCATCGCGTTCGGCGCGTACGACGTCGCCATCGCGGGCGGCGTCGAGCACATGGGCCGCCACCCGATGGGCGAGGGCGTCGACCCCAACCCGCGCTTCCTGTCGGAGCGGCTCGTCGACCCGAGCGCCCTGGTCATGGGCATGACCGCCGAGAACCTGCACGACCGCTACCCCACGATCAGCAAGCAGCGCGCCGACGCGTACGCGGTGCTCTCTCAGGAGAAGGTGGCCAAGGCGTACGCCGACGGCAAGATCCAGCCCGACCTGGTGCCGACCGCGATCAGGACGGCCGAGAAGGGGTGGGGCCTCGCGGTGGAGGACGAGGCGCCCCGGCCCGGCACGACGATGGAGGGCCTGGGCGCGCTGAAGACGCCGTTCCGGCCGCACGGGCACGTGACGGCGGGCAACTCCTCCGGCATCAACGACGGCGCGACCGGCTGCGTCGTGGCGGCCCGGGAGGTCGCCGAGGAGCTCGGGCTGACGGCCAGGATGCGGCTGGTGTCGTACGCGTTCGCCGGCGTGGACCCCGAGGTGATGGGCGTGGGCCCGATCCCGTCCACGGAGCGGGCGCTGCGGCTGGCCGGGCTGTCGATCTCCGACATCGGGCTGTTCGAGATCAACGAGGCGTTCGCGGTGCAGGTGCTGGCGTTCCTGGAGCACTTCGGCATCGCCGACGACGACCCCCGCGTGAACCCCTACGGCGGCGCGATCGCCTTCGGCCACCCGCTGGCCTCCTCGGGCGTGCGGCTGATGACGCAGCTCGCCCGCCAGTTCGCCGAGCGCCCGGACGTGCGCTACGGCATCACCACCATGTGCGTCGGCATGGGCATGGGCGGCACCGTGATCTGGGAGAACCTGGCATGACGAACATCGACACCTGGCGCGCCCTGCTGAGCGAGCGCAGCACCGACGAGGTGGTCACCAAGGCGCTCGTCCGCGACGTCGAACTGCCCTACGGCGCCGGCACGATGGCGCTCATCACGCTGGACAACGGCTTCGACCACACCAAGCCCAACACGTTCGGCCCGCACGGCCTGTTCGCGCTGAACGGCGCGCTGTCGGAGATCGCCGCCCGCGGCGACCTGGCCGCGGTGGGCGTGACCGGCAAGCCGTTCATCTTCGCCGTCGGCGCCGACCTCAAGGGCGCCGCCTCGGTCGCCTCGCGCGAGGAGGCGCTGGCCATCGGCGCGCTCGGGCACCACGTGTTCCGGCGGCTGGGCGAGCTGGACGTCCCGTCGTTCGCGTTCGTCAACGGCGCGGCGATGGGCGGCGGCCTGGAGATCGCGCTGCACTGCACGTACCGGACGATCTCCTCGGGCGTCCCGGCCGTCGCGCTGCCGGAGTGCTTCCTCGGCCTGGTGCCGGGCTGGGGCGGGACGCAGCTCCTGCCGCGCCTGATCGGCCCGGCGAACGCCGTCAAGCTGATCATCGAGAACCCGCTGTCGCAGAACCGGATGGTCAAGGGCGCCCAGGCGTACGAGCTGGGCGTCGCGGACGCCCTGTTCGAGCCCGCCGACTTCCTGGAGGAGTCGCTGCGCTGGGCGGCCCGGGTCGTCAACGGCGAGGTCGCGGTCGAGCGTCCCTCGCATGACGGCGACGACTGGGACAAGGCGGTCGCGGACGCGCGGTTCCTCGTGGACATGAAGCTGCGCGGCGCCTCGCCCGCCCCGTACCGGGCGCTCGACCTGGTCGCGCGGGCCCGCACCGCCTCGCGGGACGAGGGGTTCGCCGCCGAGGACGAGGCGCTGGCCGACCTGCTGATGAGCGACGAGCTGCGCGCCGGCCTGTACGCCTTCGACCTGGTGCAGCGGCGGGCCAAGCGGCCGGCGGGCGCGCCGGACAAGTCGCTGGCGCGGAAGGTCACCAAGGTCGGCGTGGTGGGCGCGGGGCTGATGGCCTCGCAGATGGCGCTGCTGTTCGCCCGCCGCCTGGAGGTGCCGGTCGTCCTGACCGACCTCGACCAGGGCCGCCTCGACAAGGGCGTCGGCTACGTACACGCCGAGGTGGACAAGCTGCTGGCCAAGGGCCGCGTGTCGGCCGACCAGGCCAACCGGCTCAAGTCGCTGGTCAGCGGGTCGCTGACCAAGGACGCGTTCGCGGACGCCGACTTCGTCATCGAGGCCGTCTTCGAGGACATGGCGGTCAAGAAGAAGGTGTTCGCCGAGGTCGAGGCCGTGGTGAGCGCGGAGTGCGTGCTGGCCACCAACACCTCGTCGCTGTCGCTGACCGAGATGGGGGCCGAGCTGGCGCGTCCGGAGCGGCTGGTCGGCTTCCACTTCTTCAACCCCGTCGCGGTGATGCCGCTCCTGGAGATCATCAAGGGCGCCTCGACCGACGACGCGACGCTCGCCACCGCGTTCGCGGTCGGCAGGACGCTGAAGAAGTCGTCGGTGCTGGTCAAGGACGCCCCGGCGTTCGTGGTCAACCGGCTGCTGACCCGCTTCATGGGCGAGGTCATCTCCGCCGTGGACGAGGGCACGCCGCTGGAGGTCGCCGAGCACGCGCTGGACGACCTCGGGCTGCCGATGACGCCGTTCGCGCTGCTCCAGCTCGTCGGGCCGGCCGTCGGCCTGCATGTGGCCGAGACCCTGCACGCGGCGTTCCCCGGCCGGTTCGGCGTCTCGGCGGGCATGGCCAAGCTCGTCGCCTCCGGCAAGCCGGGCGTGTACGCGCCCGACTTCTCGCTCGACCCGGAGGCCGTGGCGCTCTTCGCGGGCGGCGACGCGCCGTCCACCGCCGAGGAGGTACGGCGGCGCGTGCTGGAGGCGCTGGCCGAGGAGATCCGCATCATGCTCGACGAGGGCGTGGTGGCGGCCCCGCAGGACATCGACCTGTGCATGGTCCTCGGCGCGGGCTGGCCGTTCCACCTGGGCGGTGTCACACCGCTGCTGGACCGGGCCGGGTTCGCGCGGCCCCGCTTCTTGCCGCCGGGCGTGGCCTCGGTGCCCGCCTGACCGTGGCGTGAGGGAAGGGGACTCGCGGTGGCGCCGCGGGTCCCCTTTTCTGCGTCCTTTGCCGCCGCTCTGCGCCCTGCCCATCACATGGCCGAATCGGGGACGATCCATGGCCGCCGCCGTCGGGACCGCCGGGTACCTACACCGGTGTCACACCAGGCACATCAGCCCCTGCGGTCCCCACGCTCACTCGGGTCGTCGGCCGGGGCGGGCCTGTGCCACGACGGAGAGGACAGTCATGAGATCGCTCAAGGTAACCGCGCTGTGCGGGGCCTTCCTGATGGCGGCCGCCCTGCCGGCCATGGCGGCGCAGCACGGGCGGACGGCCCTGCGGATCACCGTGACGGCGTCGGGCCAGGAACCGCAGACGTACGTGCTGCGCTGCGACCCCGATGGCGGCGACCACCCGAACCCGGAGGTGGCCTGTGACCGGCTCCGGGCCGTCGACGGCCGGCTGTCGGGGCTGCGCCGGTCCAACAGCGCCTGTCCGTGGATCTCCGAGCCGTACGAGGTGGCCGTGGTGGGGCGCTGGCAGGGCCGCAACATCGCGCTGCACTCGACCTTCGCCAACCTGTGCCGCGCCAAGGCGGCCGGCGACGGCGTGTTCGTCTTCTGAGCCCAGTCGTACGAGCAGGCAGTCACACAGGCAGGGAACCGCGTGGGGGCCGGGAGACCGTCCCCCACGCTTGTCCGCTACCGGGCCTTGGCCGCCTCGACCCGGCTGTGCCGGTAGCCGTAGGTGAAGTACAGCAACGCGCCCACGATCATCCAGATGATGAACCGCAGCCACGTCTCGACCGGCAGGTTGAGCATCAGGTAGAAGCAGGCCAGCACCGACAGGATGGGCAGGACCGGCACCAGCGGCGTGCGGAACGCCCTGGGCAGGTCGGGCCGCGTGCGCCGCAGGATGATCACGCCGGCCGACACCACCACGAACGCGAACAGCGTGCCGATGTTGACCAGCTCGGCCAGGGCCCCCAGCGAGATGAACCCGGACAGCAGCGCCGACACGATCCCGATGATGACCGTGAGCCGGGCCGGCGTGCCGAATCTCGGGTGGACCTTGGCCAGCTTGCGCGGCAGCAGCCCGTCACGGCACATGGCGAACAGCACCCGCGTCTGGCCGAGCATGAGGATCATCACCACGGTCGTGAGCCCGGCGATCGCGCCGATGCTGATGAGCCCGGCCGCCCATTTCTGGCCGACCGCGGTGAAGGCGTCGGCGAGCGGCGCCGAGGTGCTGAGCGTCTTGTAGTTCTGCATGCCCACGACGACCAGCGAGACGGCCACGTACAGGACCGTGCAGATCGCGAGGGAGCCGATGATGCCGCGCGGCATGTCGCGCTGCGGGTTGATGGTCTCCTCGGCTGCGGTGGCGACGATGTCGAAGCCGATGAAGGCGAAGAAGACGACCGCCGCGGCCGAGAAGATGCCGATCACGCCGTACGCGACGGGCGTGATGTTGAACAGGACCTGGATCAGCGGCGCCTTGAGCCCGGCGACCTGCTCCGTGGCCTGCGGCGGCGGGATGAACGGCGAGTAGTTCGACGGCTTGATGAAGAACAGCCCCGCCACGATGACGAGCAGGATCACCGCGACCTTGATCGCCACGATGACCTGGTTGACCCGTGAGGAGAGCTTGATGCCGGCCACCAGGATCGCGGTGAGGAGGAGCACCACGATCATGGCCGGCAGGTTGACCACGGGGTCGTCGCCGGCGATGGACGCGGGCAGCGGCAGGCCGATCGAGGACAGCAGCGACGCGAAGTAGCCCGACCAGCCGACCGCCACGACCGCGGCCGCCAGCGCCATCTCCAGCATGAGGTCCCAGCCGATGATCCAGGCGGGCAGCTCGCCGAGCGTGGCGAAGGAGAAGGTGTAGGCCGAGCCCGCCACCGGGATCGTGGAGGCGAACTCGGCGTAGCACAGCGCCGCCAGGCCGCACACGATCGCGGAGACGACGAAGGAGATGGCCACGGCCGGTCCGGCCGTCTGCTTGGCCACCTGTCCGGTCAGCACGAAGATACCGGTGCCGACGATCACGCCGATGCCGAAGACGGTCAGGTCGACGGCGGTCAGGCGCTTGCGCAGCCGATGCTCCGGTGCCTCGGTGTCGCTGATGGACTGCTCAACCGTTTTCGTGCGAAGTACGTCCACGAGTGTGACCTTGCCCACACACGCGGGCATCATGCACCGGCGCGCGCACCTGACGCGGCCCGGGGTCAGCGCTGGGTGGACGGGCTCCTCATGGGCTGGTCGCGGCGGGCGACCGCCTCGGTGATCTGGCGGGCGAGGTCCTGCCCGGTGAGCCCGACGCGGCCGAGGATCGCGGCCCGCTTGGCGTGCTGGAGGAACTCCTGCGGGATGCCGAAGGTGCGGACCGGCACGTCCACGTCGGCGTCGCGCAGCAGCCGGGCCACCGCGTCGCCGACGCCGCCGACGCGGCCGTTGTCCTCGACGACCGCGACCAGCCGGTGGGCGCCCGCCGCGAGCACGAGGGCCTCGTCGAGCGGCTTGACCCAGCGGGGGTCGACCACGGTCGCCGAGATGCCCTGGGCGTCGAGCAGCACCGCGGCGTCCATGCACGCCTGGGCCATCGGGCCGACGGCGACGATCAGCACGTCGGCGTCGCCGGCGCGCAGGACGTCCATCTCGCCGAGCCGTCCGGCCGCCTCGATCGGCGCGGCCACCGGGCCCTTGGGGAAGCGGACGACCGTGGGGCCGTCGGTGACGGACACGGCCTCCTGCAGCAGCTCGGCCAGGCGCTCGCCGTCGCGCGGCACGGCGATCCGCAGGCCGGGCACGACCTGGAGGATCGACAGGTCCCACATGCCGTTGTGGCTGGCGCCGTCGTCGCCGGTGACGCCCGCCCGGTCGAGGACCACGGTGACCGGCAGCCGGTGCAGGGCGACGTCCATGAGGAGCTGGTCGAAGGCGCGGTTGAGGAAGGTGGCGTAGACGGCGACGACCGGGTGCAGGCCGCCCAGCGCCAGGCCGGCCGCGCTGGTCAGCGCGTGCTGCTCGGCGATGCCGACGTCGTAGGTGCGGTCGGGGAAGGCGTCGGCGAAGGCGGCCAGGCCGGTCGGGTGGAGCATGGCGGCGGTGATCGCGACGATGTCCTCGCGGTCCTTGCCGAGCCGGACCAGCTCCTCGCTGAAGACGTCGGTCCAGATGCGGCCCTTGGGCTTCTCGGCGCCGGTGACCCGGTCGAAGGCGCCGGGCGAGTGGAACTGGTCCTCGTCGTGGTTCTCGGCCGGGGAGTAGCCGCGGCCCTTCTGGGTGAGGGCGTGCACGATGACCGGGCCGCGGAAGTCGCGGGCGGTGCGCAGGGCGGCCTCCATGGCCTGCTCGTCGTGGCCGTCGATGGGGCCGACGTACTTCAGGCCGAGGTCCTCGAACATGACCTGCGGGGCCAGGATGTCCTTGACGCCCTTCTTGAAGCCGTGCAGCGCGTCGTACAGGACCGGGACGTTGCCGATCTTCTCCTTGACGTACTCCAGGAAGTCCTCGTAGCGGCGCGTGACCCGCAGTTTGGACAGGTGGGAGGCGAGCCCGCCGATGGTCGGCGAGTAGGAGCGGCCGTTGTCGTTGACGACGATGACCAGCGGGAGGTCCTTGACCGCGGCGATGTTGTTGAGCGCCTCCCAGGCCATGCCGCCGGTGAGCGCGCCGTCGCCGATCACGGCGACGGCCGTGCGGTCACGCTCGCCGCGCAGCTTGAACGCCTTGGCCAGGCCGTCGGCGTAGGACAGGGCGGTGGAGGCGTGGGAGTTCTCGACGAAGTCGTGCTCGGACTCGGCCTGGCTCGGGTAGCCGGACAGGCCGCCCTCCTGCTTCAGCGCGCCGAAGCCGGCGGCTCGGCCGGTGAGCAGCTTGTGGACGTACGCCTGGTGGCCGGTGTCCCAGATGACCGGGTCGCGGGGTGAGTCGAACACCCGGTGGATCGCGATGGTGAGCTCCACCACACCCAGGTTGGGGCCGAGGTGCCCGCCGAAGCGGGAGCAGCAGTCGACGAGCAGGTCGCGGATCTCGTTCGCCAGCCTCGGCAGCTCCTCGGCATCGAGCCGTTTGACGTCGTGCGGTCCCTCAACCGAGTCCAGCAACCCGCTCACGGATGCATCCCCTCTGCTCCTGTGCGCCAACGGCTTGAAGTCTAGTTCGTGGATGCCTCGCTGACTCCATCGAGTCAATTCCACCCACATATGTCCGATCTTGACCTAGTCTTTCCCTCACTATGAAGACTCTCCCCATGAGGAAGCTGACGACTCTCGTGGCCACCGGCGTGCTCGCCTCGCTGGTCGGTGCGGGCACGGCGGCAGCACAGACCGACCCCGTCAACACCGCCGGACAGCAGGCCCAGCAGCAGGCCCAGCAGCAGGCCCTGAACTCCGGCCAGCAGGCCCAGCAGCTCGCCGCGCCGCCGCGCGGCAAGGCGGCCGCCACCGCCAACCCCCTGTACAGGACCGGGACGCTCGCGAGCTCCCACTGCTCCCCCGGCAGCCTGCCCAAGGGCAGCACCGCCGCCTACAAGCGGTTCCTCACCAAGGTGACGAACTGCCTGAACGCGTCGTGGTCGAGCCAGTTCCGCAAGGCGAAGCTGTCGTTCAGCAAGCCGCGTCTGCGCATCATCACCCGCAAGCTGCGCACGCCCTGCGGCCCGTGGAGCACCGGCGCCGACGGCGTCTACTGCTCCGTCGACCGCACGATGTACATGCTTGTGACGAAGACGCAGCTGCGTGACCCGTTCGCGCTGGGCATCACCCGCCTCATGGCGCACGAGTACGGGCACCACGTGCAGCAGATCTCCGGCATCTGGAACTACTACTGGCCGGCCCGCGCCCGCGCCTCCAAGGCGGGTCAGCTCCAGCTCTCGCGCCGCTCCGAGCTCCAGGCCGAGTGCTTCTCCTCCGTCTTCATGCGGACGATCGAGGACACGCTCCCGATCGACCCGTCGGAGTGGGACTACACGGTCGACTGGTTCCGCAAGAACGGCGGCAAGGCCTGGCCGCAGAACGACCACGGCAGGGGCTCGTCGCAGGCGTACTGGATGAACCGCGGCTACGGCTCCGCCTCCCCGGGCTCCTGCAACACCTGGGCCGCCTCGTCCCGCGCGGTCGCCTAGTGCCGTGACCGGAAACGATCACCGGGTCGGCGCGCAAGCCGTTCCTGCCGGTTGGATGGGTGCCGATCATCTTCGACAGGCGCTCGGGAGCCCGGTGACGCGACCGGTCAAGGTCCGCACAGCGCTCGGATGTCCATTACAGCTCGCATGAGCGGTCGGTGAGCAGCCCAGTCGGACGACGGGCTGCTCACCGACGTGGTGGTGGACCCGCGTCGCGAGATGCCGAGCATCAAGCCGGGCTGTCGAGAACGTTCATGGAGCTGATCGGTCGTGCCACAGCTTCTCGGTGAGAGCGACGCGCTATGAGGGATCAGGGTTACTCCGCGCACTGGCCGTCGATGCGGTGGGCGAGTGCCGTCGCCCGGAATCGTTACGATCAGCTGGCAGAGGCCCAAGAGGAGCTGCGGCGGGCGTTCGACGAGGACAGAGCCGCCCTTGGGGACGATGTGTACGGGGCGGAGCTGGCCAGGAAACTCCCAGCGATCGAAAAGGGGATATTCGACCTCTTCGGCGCCTTGCTTGATGAGTTGGAACACGAGGGCGACGGCCTGGCCCGAGGCTCGGCTTTCTACGAGGTGGCCGAGCACTCCAGCGAACTGCGTACGTGACCGCCTTGGGTCACCTTTCCCCGCGCCGCGGAACGGCGGTGGGGGATGCGCTTTGACGGATGTGTCGTTCCGGAGGCGTTGCGGCCGTACGTCGACTGGGTCACCGCGATGGCATGGCCCGAGGTCAACCCGCGACGATGCTTCCGGTTGGCCGATGCGTGCGTGGTGGCGGCGCATCGGGTGGTGGCCGACACCGACGCCGCGGACCTGGTTACGGCCAACCTCGTGGGGGAGCGGTGGGACGGCGCGGCGCAGCGGCTGTTCGTCGCACATGTGCGTGACAAGGTGGGCGGCCGGCGAGCCGATCTTGTCAAGCGGCTGATCAACGCGGCACTCGCGTTGAACGGGGTGGGGGTGACCATCCAGCACGCCCAGCGCATGATCACACTCATCGTGATCCTGATGATGACGGTCGTGCCGTTCCTGATCTGGCGGGCGCCATGGGCACTCAGTGCCTTCTTACGGGTAAGCCGCATGAGCGCCTTGCAGATCGCCATGCTCGCATCGAAGCTCGCGGTCCTGTTCGCCTCGATCGGCGGGGCGTTGGAGCTGGTGACAGAGCTTTCGCAGGTCAAGGGCGGGCGGCGGGATGAGATCGACACTCACCAGGTGCTGATCACTGTGCGGGACGGGGCGATCAGCGGGCTCCTTACCGGGCTGCTCCAGGGCGGATTGGGCCGGCTGGCCACGCCGGCGTTACGGGACGGCATCGCTCGGGCAGAGGCCGCGTTCGGCGAGAAGTTGATGGCTCTGCTGACGGGAACGGTGCCCGGCCAGGCCTTGCAGTACGGCGTCGCCGGGTCGGCCGCCGCTGCGATCAGCACCGTGCTGGACGGCCGGCCGCTGGACTGGGACCTGATCCTCAAGAGCGGCACATCCGCGGCCCTTGGCGCCGACGGCCAACACCTGGCCACCCCGCACCTGGCCGCTCGCCATTCCGATGGCGCAGCCGTACGCGGCAGCACGGTGGGGCCGGAAAGTCCTCCCACCGCCCACCACACCGATCTCGCCCAGGCCACGACGCAGACCCACCCGCACGCCTCACCCGACAGCCGGATCGGCACGCCCGGCTCCCCGGTCCGCGAACCGCGAACCGCCACGCCTGACAACGCGATCGGTGATCTCCTTGCGAGAGGCGGCGGGCCACACCCCATGGGTCCGGACGCTCGTAGGGCGCCTTCCACCGACCGTGCTGTCGCCTCACCGGACCCGAAGGCCGCCCCGGGGCACAACAGAATCGAAGCGGCCCTCCTCGGCAGGAAGGGAGCCGTTCACGATGAGCAGGGTGGTCCCGGCCCCGGCCGTCAGGATTCTCATGCAGCCGGCCCGCCCCTCGCCGACAGCCGGCGACCTTCGACGGAACCCGTGCAGGTCGCCGACTTGACGGTGGATCCCAAGGACACCGGTCACGATGTCCAGGGGATCGTTCCCGACACAGCGCCGGACCAACCGGCGGATGCGCCCGTCACGCATACTGCTGAGATTTCCCACCCGCAGGCGGGTCAGCCATTTCCGGATCATCCGAGGACTCCCACGTCCGAGTGGGTGCAGGCCATGATGGACGTGCACGGGGCCGAGGCCCGCAGCCCGCTCGCCTACATGAATCAACGCGCCCAGGCGATCAGCGAGGTCAGTGCGGAGTTGAGCCTGTCGCATCCAAAGGCTCTGAATGCCCTGGAGGTGGCGTACGACGCGGCCAGGGCGAACCATGCGCCGACCATCGTCAGATCCGTCGAGAAAATGATCCCCGATCTGGTGGCGGACGCGGCGGCAGGCCACACGCTCCTCCACCTGGGCCGCGACGGAGAAGCCATGGCCCGCGTGACCGAGAAATTGACCAGGGTATTGGTGGATCCGGCGTTCTTCGAACGCCATTGCACCGTGGCTCTTGTGTCCAGGAAAATGGCGGAAGCAGCAGTACAGGACCTGGAACGGGGGGGCAGGAGCTTTCCGGAGCTGAAGGGTCTGCGGCATATGGCACATGATGTGGACCCCAGTGATGTCCCTGGAGCCGCTCAACTGTTGACCGACTATCTCCGGAGCTGCGGGGTGCCCGTGGGACGTGAGAGTGCCATCACCATTGTCGACAACGGCTTCCGTGGAACCATCCAAGAGATGCTCTCCGCCATGTACGGGCCGGAGACCTCGTTCACGGGACGCTACATGTTCTTCGCCCAGTCCCCGGGGGATCCTCATCCTGGAACGAAGCAGGGTTACGAATTCCATCTGGGCCTCGATCGGAGCAATGGCGGATCCCCGCTCTTCGATCCGCTGCCACCGAGAGAGGTCGGGCTGACGTTTCAGAGCAATTGGGCGCTCTATGCCATCGAGGAAACCATGCAGGGGCCGAGGTCAAGCCCCGCCCGAATTGGCGATGACGGTCACCCGGTGCAGGCTCTCGAACGCGACAACAGGAGTCCTACGCACGGATTGAACCCTGTGCTCATCCCGGAGGCACTTACCGATCCGGCTGTCCGCGAGGCCGTGCTGCGAATCAACCTCATTGCCATTGATCACTGCGTCGACCACGTCATGGAGCTGAGATCGAAAGGCGATGACTGGCAGGGCGAGCTCGACCGGGGCAGGGACAGAATGCTGTCCAACGTGCGCGCCTGGATCGCCCGTGGCCAGCCCGATCCGGAATTCGCGTTCATGACCAACGCCTTCGCGCGCCGAGAATTCGGGGCGCCGATCTTCGAACTCGCGTCGGCGATCGAGGGAGCCGGCATCTCCAGGGAAGAAGAACGGCGAGTGTGGGAGTCCTTCGAAAGGCTGACCCGAGAAGAAAAGGCGCCGTTCGTGGAGGCATTCAAAAGGTCTCACGCACAGGGCGCCGGCGAAGGAGGTTGATGTCGCCGGCCGCCGGAGACGATCACCTGGCTGGCGTGTGGTACGGCCTTGCCGGTTGGAGCCTGCCCGGCCGGGCCATGCCGGCCACCCCCGGGTCACGATCCGCGCGGTCGCATCCTTCGGGGCGCGGCCGCGTCTCGCGTTCCCGGCCTTTTCCCCAGACAGCCCACCAAATCACCATCAACTGGTCTAGTATCCGCGATCGTGCGTATTCCCCTTGTCGCAGCGTCGGTCTGCGTGATCGCGGGCCTGGTCACGCCCGGTACGGCCGGCGCGCAGACCGCGGCGGACCCCGCGGCGGTCTCCACCGCTGCTTCCCCTGCGGCACAGGCCGCCTCCGGCGTTCCCCACGCGGCCGCGGTGCCCCCCGCCGTGCTGGCCAAGAACCAGATCTACCGCTCCGGCACCGCCGCGCCGCTGTCCTGCCCCATCCCGGAGATCCGTGAGGGCAGCTCCGCCTCGCTCAAGGCGTTCCACCGCGCGATGGCCCGCTGCGCGGACCGCTTCTGGGCCATCCGGTTCAAGTCCGCCGGCCTGCGCTACACCTCGCCGAAGGTGACGATCACCACGGGCAGCTCCTCGGTCTGCGGCAGGATCACCAGCAACGGCGCGCAGTACTGCCCCGCCCAGCGCACCGTCGCCATCCGCATCATGAAGCGGGACCTCACCGACCCGTTCAAGATGAACATCGCCCACTCCGTCGCCCACGAGTGGGGCCACCACGTGCAGCAGCTCACCGGCATGCTCGACGAGCAGAATCGCCTCTACTGGCGATCCGGCGGCGGCGCCCGCACCGTGCTCAGCCACCGGCTGGAGATGCAGGCCGAATGCTTCGCCGGCGTCTTCTACAGCGCCGCCCTCGACTCCGTCGACCCCGGCATCACGTGGGACCAGTGGATCGGCGCCGTCCGCGAGGCCCACGAGAGCAAGGTCCACGGCAAGCCGCGCAACCTCGCCTACTGGCAGGACCGCGGCTACTCCAGCGGTTCGGCCGCCTCCTGCAACACCTGGACGGCGTCGTCCGCCCGCGTCTCCTGACGACCCGGTTCCCCTGGGACGGTCTCAGCCGGTCACGCGGGCCAGGACCTCCAGGGGATCGGCCAGCACGTGGGCGAAGGCCAGCTCGGCCGCGCCCACGAGCGTCGCGTCGTCGGCCAGGGCCGAGGTGCGCAGCCGCAGCTTCTCCCGCTGCGGGCCCATCGCGTGCGTCGCGAGCCGGCTGCGCACCTGCGCCGCCGAGCCCAGGTACACCTCCCGCAGCATGCCCCCGAAGATGACCATCTCCGGGTTGAAGATGTTGACCAGGTTGGCGACGCCCAGGCCGAGCCAGTCGCCCACCCGCTTGAGCGCCTCCTGCGCCACGATGTCGCCCCGGTCGGCCGCGTCCACCACGGCCCGCACCGCCTCGCGCCCCTGACGGCCCACGGCCTCCCCGGCCGGCGCCGGCTCGAAACCGCGCCCGGCGGCCTCCAGCAGGGCCCGCTCCCCCACCTCGGCCTCCAGGCAGCCGCGCGAGCCGCAGCCGCACGGCCGGCCGCCCGGGTTGACCACCATGTGGCCGACCTCGCCGCCGTAGCCGTCGTGACCGCCCAGCAGGTGGCCGCCCGTGATGATGCCGCCGCCGATGCCGACGTCCCCGTGCAGGTAGATGAGGTCGCGCACGGCGACGGCCACGCCGCGGCTGTGCTCGGCCAGCGCCGCCAGGTTGGCGTCGTTGCCGACACTCACCGGCAGCCCCAGGCCCAGCCGGCGGCCCAGCTCCTCACCGAACGGCACCGCCTCGGCCCCCAGGTTCGGGCCGAACATGATCACCCCGTCGTCCCTGCGCACGCCTCCGGACACGGCCGCCGCGGCGCCGACGCACACGGTGTCCGCGCGGGTCTTGCGCCGCATCTGCCGCGCGAACCCCGCCAGCGCCCCGGCCAGCTCGTCCAGGTCGAACGGCCCGCGGCGCCGCGACGTCTCCCGGCGGTCCAGGATCGCGCCGCCCAGCCCGACCCGGGCCGCCGCCAGCCGGTCCGGGCCCACGTCGAAGGCCAACACGTACACCCGCGACGACTCCGGCCGCACCACCAGCGAGGGGCGGCCCGCGCGCCCGGTCTCGCGCGGCAGCTCCTCGCGCACCAGGCCGGCGGCCGTGAGATCGGAGGTCAGAGCCATGATGGTGCTGCGGTTCAGCCCCATCTTGGCGGTCAGCTCGGCCCGCGAGGTGGGCCCCCCGAGGTGGACATGGCGCAGCAGGGCGCCGAGGTTGTGACGCCTGATGTCCTCCTGTGAGGGGCCCGCACGCATCGTCTGAGCATCCTTGAACGACGGAAAGTCGCTGATCACCTTAGACCAGCGGCGGCCGCCCGCTTGCGCGCCACGGCATCCACCCCCGCCGCCAGCAGCAGGACGAAGCCGGTGACCAGGTACTTGACGCTGGAGCCGTACTGCATGAGGGCCATGCCGTTGTCGATGACCGCGATGACCGCGCCGCCCAGCACCGCGTCCAGCACCCGGCCCTTGCCCCCGAACAGGCTCGTGCCGCCGATCACCGCCGCGCCCACCGCGTACAGCAGCACGGAGCTGCCACCCGTGTTCGGGTCGACGGAGCTGGCCCGGGAGGCGGCCACGATGCCGCCGACGGCCGCCATGGACGAGCAGATCACGAACGCGCTCACCCTGATCCGGTCGACCGCGATGCCCGCCCGGCGCGCCGCCTCGGCGTTGCCGCCGACCGCGTACACGTGCCGGCCGAACGCGGTGCGCCGCAGCACGAACGTCCACAGCACCAGCAGCGCGAGGATGACCGGCACCACGATCGGCACGCCCTTGAGCGAGGCGAACGCCGGGTTGAAGCTGCGCTCCACGTTCAGGGCGTACACGGCCAGGCCGGCGAGGACGGCCAGGGCGCCGACCCGGGCGGCGATGAGCGACGGCGGATCGGCCACCAGGCCGCGCGCGGCCCGCTTGCGCGCCCGCAGCACCTGCAACCCGGCGTAGGCGAGGACGCAGGCCGCGTACAGCGCCCAGCCCAGCGCGGGCGGCAGGTTGCGCTGGGCGACGGCCTTGATGACGGGGTCGTTGATGGAGATGTTCGTGCCCTCGTTGACCAGGACCAGCACGAGCCCCTGGAAGGCGAGGAAGGCGGCCAGCGTCACCACGAACGACGGGATGCCGACCTTGGCGACGAGCGTGCCGAGCACGGTGCCGATGAGCGTGCCGGTGACGATCGCGGCGAGCACGCCGACGTACCAGGGCAGCCCCATGTTGGTCAGCGTGACCGCGAGGACGGCCGCGCAGACGCCGCTGCTGAACCCGGCCGACAGGTCGATCTCGCCGATGAGCAGCACGAAGACCAGGCCCATGGCGATCACGGTGATCGCCGCGCCCTGGGTGAAGAGGTTGGCGAAGTTGATGGCGCTGAGGAACGCGGGCCGGGCCAGGGCGAAGGCCGTGCACAGCACCACCAGCCCGAGGACGGCGGGCAGCGCGCCCATGTCACCGGCGCGCACCCTCTCGGTGTAGGCGCGGGCGCTGTGGCCGATCGACGGCGAACGCACCGCCGCCACCACCGCCTCGCCGGGAAGCTCCTTGACCTTGCTCATCAGATGACCCCGTTCCTGAGGCCGAGATCTCCGCTGCGGCCCGAAGTGATCAGTTCGACGACCTGGGCGTGCGTCACGTCGGCGGTCCTGACCTGGGCGGCCATCCTGCCGAGGTAGAGCGCCGCGATCCGGTCGGAGACGGCGAAGACGTCGTTCATGTTGTGCGAGATGAGGACGACGGCCAGGCCGTTGTCGGCGAGCCGGCGCACCAGCTCCAGCACCTGCGCGGTCTGGGCGACGCCCAGCGCGGCGGTCGGCTCGTCGAGGATGACGACCTTGCTGTCCCACAGCACGGCCTTGGCGATGGCGACGGTCTGGCGCTGGCCGCCGGACAGGCTGGAGACCTGCTGGCGGATGGACTTGACCGTGCGGACGGACAGGCCGCTCAGGGTCTGCTCGGCGAGCTCCTCCATGGTGTCCTCGTCCAGCACGATGCCCCGGCGGCGCTCCCGGCCGAGGAACATGTTCTGGACGATGTCCAGGTTGTCGCAGAGCGCCAGGTCCTGGTAGACGATCTCGATGCCGAGCTCGCCGGCGTCGCGCGGGCCGTTCACCTGGACGGGACGCCCCTCGAAGAGCAGCTCGCCGTTGTCGATGGGGTGGATGCCGCCGATGCACTTGACCAGCGTCGACTTGCCGGCGCCGTTGTCGCCGACGAGGGCGGTCACCTCGCCGGCGTAGGCGGAGAACGTCACGTCGTGCAGGACCTTCACGGGGCCGAAGCTCTTGTCGATCCCGCGCGCTTCGAGCAGGGGGGTCATGGGTCTCCCTCGGGCAGGGGCGCGGCCGGGCGGCGCCGGCCGCGCCCCGGATGAGCTTCGTTACTGGATTCCTGCCTCGGTGCACTTGGCGGCGAAGTCACCCGTGCACAGCTCCTCCTTGGTGACGTAGCCGTCGGCGACCACGTCCTTGACCGTGTCGAACGTGATGGCCACCGGCTCCATCAGCTCGGCCGGCACGTCCTGGCCGGATTCGGGGTCCTTGACGCTGCCGCTCGCCGCCGGCTTCTCGCCCTTGGCCAGCGCGACCGCGAGCTTGGAGGCGGCGTCGGCCTCCTTCTTGACGGCCTTGTAGACGGTCATGCACTGGTCGCCCACGAGGATGTTCTGCAGGCCCTGGACGGTGGCGTCCTGGCCGGTCACCGGCACCTTGCCGTTGAGCTTGTTCTTCTTCAGCACGGTGATGGCGGCGTTGCCGAGGCCGTCGTTGGCGGCGAGCACGCCGGCGATCTTCGGCTGCGTGGTGAGCATCTGCTCGAAGAGCGTGCCGGCCTGGGTGTTGTCCCAGTCGGGGACGGACTGCTCCGGGCCCTTGACGTACTCGCCGGAGTCGAACTTGGGCTTGAGCACGCCGTCGTAGCCGGCCTTGAACAGGGTGGCGTTGTTGTCGGTCGGCGAGCCGTTGAGGTAGGCCACGATCGGCTTGTCGGCCTTCTTCTCGGCCAGGCACTTGCTCAGGCCCTCGCCCTGGAGCTGGCCGACCTTGGTGTTGTCGAAGCTGACGTAGTAGGCGGCGCCTCCGCCCAGGGTGAGCCGGTCGTAGTCGATGGTGACCACGCCCTGCGAGCGGGCCTTGTCGATCACCGTCTTGCCGGTGCCGCTGTCCAGGTTGACGATCATCAGCACGGTGGCGCCGTTGGTCATCATCTGGTCGGCGATGGTCTGGAAGGCGGTCTTGTCGTTCTGGGCGTTCTGGATGTCGTACTGCACCCCGGCGGCCTTGAACGCCTCCTCCAGGTACTTGCGGTCCGCCGTCTCCCAGCGGGCCGAGGACTTGCTGTCGGGCAGGATCACGCCGATCTTCCCGATCTTCTGCTGTGGTGATGCCTGTGCCGAGGCGTCGGTCGTGCTCTGACCGCCGTCGCCCCCGCAGGCGGTGAGACCGAGGGCGAGCGCGGCGGCCGCGGCGGTCGTACTGAGGATCCCCTTGCGCATGTGCAGGGTCCTTTCTTCCGGAGGGGCCCGGATGAATGTTGTTTGCGGCAACGTATTCCGCCGTAGCCTGCTTTGGAAGACCCCCAGAAGGGGCAGTTTGTTGTTCCCGGTAACAATCCAGAAACGTCCCCTCAACACGGACGACCGTGCCGGCCACCGCCGTTCACGCAGGCACAGTACGCAAGCGCTTTCCTCGATCGGCGGCCAGGGAGCGAGGCTCTGGGCGATCAGTACGGCGGCCGACGTGGCCCCACGGCCAGGACCGCGGTCCGGACCTCGCCGCCGTCGAGGCGTTCCCCCGGCTTCAGGGTCGAGGCGCCGCGGGTGCGGGAAGGCGCGGCCGTTCGCGGGCGAGAAGCGCACTGAGGGCGGCGGCGAGGAGGGGAAGGCCGGCGACGACGACCACGATCGCCGGCCAGGGGGTCTCGAACGGCACCCGTGCCGGGTCGTCCCACGTGGTGGGCGCCGTCAGGGGCCACAGCAGCAACATCCCGGCGGGACATCCGGCGATCGCGCCAAGGACCGTTCCGCACAGGGCGCTCAGGCCCGCGCGGAAGGCGCAGAACCACCGGAAGGCCGTGGCCGATCCGTTGCCGGCCCGCCTCATGACCCGGGCCTGGCGCGCGTTCGCGGCCTCACCGAGGCCGGCGGCCAGCGCACCTGCGAGGGCGACGAGGAATGCCGCCGCGACGATGGGCAGCCATCCGGTCGAAGCCTCAAAGCCCCGCTCGACGTAGGTCTTCGCGACCGCGTCGTCCAGCCGGTCGTCGAGGCGCTCCTGCTCCTCCGCCGTGACCCGGCGGAGAGAGGGGTCGACGATCAGCTCGTCCGGTCGGAGCTGGTAGCCGAGGTCCCGGACGATCTTCGAGGGCACGAAGATCGTCTCCATGTGCGGGTCGGCGGTCCTGGCGAGGACCGCCCGGACAGTCCTGCTCGTCGTCGTCTCGTCGTTCTCGTTGATCTCGTAGGAGAGCACCACCGAGTCGACCTTCACGTCGGCTGACGTGATCACCACGGCCGTGCCTTCGTCGTACGGCGTCGACTGGTTGCCCGTGAGGTACCGCAGCAGCTTCTCGTCACCGATGACCTGATCCCCGTAGACGGCCTCCTCGGGTATCTCGACGTTCTCCGCCCTCGCGTCGAAGTACCAGGAGAGGGCCGAGGGGCGCTCGCTCTGGGCGATCGGCACCCCGGGTAACTCCCGCTCGATCGCCGCTCGCACGGTGCCCGCATCGGCCGCCGAGAAAGGCTGCGCGAACAAGGGGCTCGACCGCACCAACAAGGTGCCCGGCCGGGCCTGGGGAGCGTATGCGGCCCTGCTCTGCGTCGCTACGCGACCGCGATGACCGTCAGCACGATGCCGACGGCGCTCGCCACCATCGCCAGCGTGATCGCGAGCACCACGCGAACACGACGACGAGCCAGGTCGCGGACCGCCAGGCGCAAGGGCAGCGGCAGCCGTTCGGCATACGGACCGGAGAGCCGCAGCAGCCACGAAGGCAGCGGGCCGAGACCGGTCACGAGCAGACCCGCGCCGATGAAGGCGATCACCAGCAGTTCCAGGTACTCGATGATGCCGTAGCGCGAATCCTCACGCCCCAGCCACGCGCCGAGCCCCAGCAACAAGACCCCGGCGAGCGACACGGACAGTCCCCCGACGACAAATCCCCGCCCCATGAACTTGTGGCGGCTGGGCGAGGCGGAGAGCATCGCGGCCGTGATGGCCCCGGCCGCGGGACCGCCCGCGAGAAGAAATATGAACGCGACCAGGAAGGCATACCGCACAAGATCGAAAGGCATGGCGGAATCGTAGTGAGCCGCAACGGCGGCGTATACGCACTGTCAACGCCCTCAGATCGGCCGCCTGTCGCTCCCGGAGCCACCTGTCGTTCACGCGGACACTTCCTCGGTCGGCGGTCAGGAAACGAGGCTCTGGGCGATCAGTACGGCGGCGGACGTGGCGGCTACCGCCAGGACCGCGGTCCGGACCTTGCCGCCGTCGAGGTAGCGCCGCAGCGGCCCCGACACCGCGAAGCCCACCGCCATCGGCACCAGCAGCGCGGCGCCCGTCACCAGGGCCCGCGCCGGCAACCGGTCCACCGCCGCCAGGATGACCAGGGACTGACCGGCGCTCAGGAAGAAGAACATGGCCAGGGTCGCGCGGATCTGCGGCCCCTTGGCGTGCTGGTAGACCAGCGCGATCGGCGGGCCGCCGATGCCGGTGGCGGTGCCGGTGACGCCCGAGACGAACCCCGCCCCCGCGATCGTCGCGCCGTTGCGCGGCACGGCCGGCGCGCTCGCCGTCAGGCCGACCGCCACCAGCACCATGACCCCCACGAGGACGCCCAGCGCGTGGACGGACACCTGGACCACGATCACCGCGCCGACCACGCTGCCCGGCAGCCTGCCCAGGACGGCGAAGCCGAGGCCACGCCAGTCCACCCTCCGCCACTCGGCGGCCAGGGTCAGCAGCGGCAGCGTCATGTTCGCCACCTGCATCGCCCCGGGCATCACGCCGGGGTCGAGCATGGTCAGCACGGGCGCGGCCACCAGCCCGAGGCCGAAGCCCACACTGCCCTGGACGACCGCGCCCACAAAGACCGCCAAACCACCAACAATGAGGACTAATACCGCAGGAGTCATGGGCGAGAGTCAATCATCTTTACTCTCTGTTGCCGATGATGATGCGAGAGTAACCGCGGATGTGTATGGTCCTGACAGACGCCGACGTAGCCTCCGGAGTATGCCGATGAAACCCAAAGCCACGACGATCCGCGTCAGCGTCACCACGAGAGACCGCATCGCAGCACTCGCCAGAAAGGCAGGTGAACCCATGACCGCGATCATCGACCAGGCCATCACGGAGATGGAGAAGAAACAGCGCTGGCAGACCGTCGCGGAGCAGATCGAGCGCACCCAGAAGGAGGACCCCCAAGCCTGGGCCGACTATCTGGCCGAAAGCCGGCTGGTCCAAGGCCCCCTGCCACGCTCCCCCCGCATCGCACCCGAGTGGGAGGGGCTCATCACGTTTCCCGAGGAGAGAGATGAGGGTCATCCAGGGCGAGATCTGGCTCGCTGAGCTGGGCGAACCCACCGGCCGCGAGCAGGGTCACCATCGCCCTGTGCTCGTCGTCAGCAATGACGACTTCAACGCCGCCATCGCCGTGAAGATCGTCGTTCCGCTGACCACGACCGAGCGCGGCTGGGACAACCACATCCCCGTCGGCTGCGAGGGCACCGGCCTGGACAAACCCAGTTGGGCCATGGCCGAGCAGGTTCGCAGTGTCTCGCCCCTGCGCTTCACCAGGAGGGTCGGCATCGTGTCCGACGACGTCGTCCAGGAGATCACGAGCTGGGTCACGGACATGCTGTAGACGGCCGCCACCCGGCGAAGCGGAATTTCGCCGGGTGGCAGCCTCCCATCCTGCCAGAGGCAGGGCCGCCCCGGGGGAATCGCACGCCTTCGCCAGGTGTCACTCGGCCGGCCCCGGGAGGCCGGCCGAGTCGCGGGAGGCCAGCCGCCGTTCCAGCCCGTCCAGGATCAGCGCGAGCCCGCCCTCGAAGGCCTCGTCCCCCTGGGGGTCGCCGATCCGCTCCAGGGCCGCCATCAGCCGCGGGTACGCCCGCGCGAACGCCTCCCGGTCCGGTGGCCCCTCCGCGTCGTCCCGCGCCCGGTCGGCCTGCTCCTCCAGCACGAAGCCCGCGACGTACCCGCTGACCGCGGACAGCCCGAGCATCGCCTCCTCCGCCGTGAACCCGGCCGACTCCAGCGCCGCCACGGCCCGCTCCACCTCTGCGAACAGCTCGGCCGACGGCCGCGTCCCCGCGGCCAGCCGGGCCCCGTCGCGGCGGGCGTTGAGCATCGCGCGGTCGTTGCGGGCGCGGGCGGCGACCCACGCGCGCCACCGCGCCGGGTCGGTGAACACCGGCGGCGCGGGCCGCTCACGCATCATCTGCGCCGCCATGGCGTCCAGCAGGTCCTGCTTGCTCCCGAAGTGCCAGTAGAGGGCGGGCGCCTGCACCCCCAGCTCCCCGGCCAGCCGCCGCAGCGTGAGCTTGTCGAGCCCGCCCTCGTCCAGCAGTCGCAGCGCGGTCGCGACGATGGTGCCCTTCTCCAGTGCCACGGTTGACAGCTTAACGCCGTTCAACGATCCTTAACGTTGTTAGATTTAACGTCGTTAAGGAGGATCGGGATGATCCGCGTGGAGGGCTTACGCAAGCGCTACGGGGACCGGGAAGCGCTCACGGGCATCGACCTGCGCGTCGAGAAGGGCACGGTCTGCGGCCTGCTCGGGCCGAACGGCGCGGGCAAGACCACGGCCGTGCGCATCCTCACCACGCTGCTGCGGCCCGACGGCGGCCGGGCCGAGGTGGACGGGCTCGACGTGGTGCGCGACGCGGCGCGCCTGCGCTTCCGCATCGGCCTGGCCGGTCAGCACGCCGCCGCGGACGAGCTGCTCACCGGCCGGCGCAACCTGGAGATGTTCGGCCGGCTCTACCACCTGTCCCGGGCGGAGGCGAGGCGCCGGGCCGGCGAGCTGCTGGAGCGGTTCGGGCTCGCGGACGCGGCACGGCGGCCGGTCAAGGAGTACTCCGGGGGCATGCGGCGGCGGCTCGACCTGGCCGCGAGCCTGATCGTGTCACCGCCGGTGCTGTTCATGGACGAGCCCACCACCGGACTCGACCCGCGCAGCCGGATGCAGCTGTGGGAGCTGCTGCGCGAGCTGGTCAAGGAGCGCACCACGCTCCTGCTGACCACGCAGTACCTGGACGAGGCCGACCAGCTGGCGGACCAGGTCGTGGTGCTCAGGGAAGGCGCCGTGGCCGCCGCAGGCTCGCCTGAGGAACTGAAGCGGACGATCGGCGGCGACCGGGTACAGATCGTCTTCCGGGAGCCGGGTGACGTCGACACGGGGCTGCGGCTGCTCCGGAGCACCGGGACGCCGGAGGTCGAGAGCGCCGAGGGGCGGCAGGTGACCGTTCCCGCGGCCGACGGCGCGCAGTCGCTCATCCGCATCGCCGGCGCGCTGGACGCGGCCGGCATCCCCGTGGAGGACCTGGCGCTGCGGCGGCCCACGCTCGACGAGGTCTTCCTCCGCCTGACGGCCTGAAAGGAGCCCATCGATGTACGAGACCTTGCGCTGGACCCTGCTCGACTCCCTCACCATCGCGGGCCGCACCTACTCGCGGCTGAAGGCCCAGCCGGGCGAGATCGTCGGCTTCCTGGTGTTCCCCGTGATCATGACCGTGCTGTTCGGCTACGTCTTCGGCAGCGCGATCGTGCTGCCGGGCGGGGGCGACTATCGCAACTACCTCATGCCCGGCATCTTCATGCAGGTCATGGCCATGACCGCGACCTCGGCCGCCACCACCGTGGGCGAGGACATGGCACGCGGCATCATCGACAGATTCCGTGCCCAGCCCATCGCCCGCAGCGCCGTGCTCGTCGGGCGCAGCGTCGCCGACCTGTCGATGCACCTGCTGTCGCTGGCCGCCATGGTGCTGGCCGGAGTGCTGATCGCCGGGTGGCGGGCACACGGGAGCCTCGGAGACACGGTGGCGGCGTTCGGGCTGCTGGCGTTGTTCGGGTTCGCGATGATCTGGGTGGGCACGTACATCGGCTTGTGGATCAAGAGCGGCGCGCAGGCGGACGCGGCCACGTTCGGCTGGCTGTTCCCGATGACGTTCCTGGCCAACACGTTCGTCCCCACCGAGGGGCTGCCGGTCTGGCTCAAGCCCGTCGCCGACTGGAACCCCATGAGCGCCGTCGTCGCCGCCACCCGCGGCCTCTTCGGCAACCCCACCTCGGTCTCCTCGGCCTGGCCGCTCCGACATCCGGTGAGCGCGAGCCTGATCTGGTCGGTGGGGATCCTCGTGGTGTTCCTGCCGCTGGCCGTGCACCGTTACCGGACCATGGACCGGTGAAACGCGAGGACGCCGCCCCCGCCGTGCGGGGACGGCGTCCTCGGTGGCGCTACTTGGCCAGCAGCGAGCGCAGCACGTACTGCATGATGCCGCCGTGCCGGTAGTAGTCGGCCTCGCCCGGCGTGTCGATGCGGACCACCGCGTCGAACTCGACGTCACCGGCCTTGACGTGCACGGTCCGCGGGATGCCGCCCTTGTTGAGCTCCTCCACCCCGGTGATGTCGAACGTCTCCTCGCCCGTCAACCCCAGCGACTCGGCCGTGGCGCCCTCGGGGAACTGCAGCGGGAGCACCCCCATGCCGATGAGGTTGGAGCGGTGGATGCGCTCGTACGACTCGGCGATGACGGCGCGGACGCCGAGCAGCGCCGTGCCCTTGGCCGCCCAGTCGCGCGAGGAGCCCGAGCCGTACTCCTTGCCGGCCAGCACCACGAGCGGTGTGCCGGCGGCGGCGTAGTTGACGGAGGCGTCGTAGATGAACGACACCGGGGCGTCGGCCTGGGTGAAGTCGCGGGTGTAGCCGCCCTCGGTGCCCGGCGCGATCTGGTTGCGCAGGCGGATGTTGGCGAACGTGCCGCGGATCATCACCTCGTGGTTGCCGCGCCGCGAGCCGTACGAGTTGAAGTCCTTGACCTCGACCCCGTTGGCCTGGAGGTACTGCGCGGCCGGGGTGCCGACCTTGATCGAGCCGGCCGGCGAGATGTGGTCGGTGGTGACCGAGTCGCCCACCTTGACCAGCACCCGGGCGCCGGCGATGTCGGTGACGGGCTCGGGCTTCTCCGGCATGCCGTCGAAGTACGGGGCCTTGCGGACGTACGTGGACGACGGGTCCCACTCGAACGTGTTACCCGTGGGGATCGGCAGCGACCGCCAGTGGTCGTCGCCCTTGAACACGTCGGCGTAGTCGCGCTCGAACATGTCGCGGCCGATCGAGGAGTGGACGACAGCCGAGATCTCCTCCGGCGACGGCCAGATGTCGCGCAGGAACACCGGCTGCCCGTCGGCGCCCGTGCCGAGCGGCTCGTTGTCGAGGTCGATGTCCATGGTGCCGGCCAGCGCGTACGCCACGACGAGCGGCGGCGAGGCCAGGTAGTTCATCTTGACGTCGGGGTTGATGCGGCCCTCGAAGTTGCGGTTGCCGGACAGCACGGCGGTGACCGCGAGGTCGTTGGCCTGGACCGCCTCGGAGATCTCCTCGGGCAGCGGGCCCGAGTTGCCGATGCAGGTGGTGCAGCCGTAGCCGACGAGGTTGAAACCGATCTTGTCGAGGTACGGCTGGAGGCCCGAGCGCTCGAAGTAGCCGGTGACGACCTGCGAGCCGGGCGCCAGGGAGGTCTTGACCCACGGCTTGCGGGTCAGGCCCTTCTCCACCGCGTTGCGGGCCAGCAGGGCGGCGCCGAGCATGACGAACGGGTTGGAGGTGTTGGTGCACGAGGTGATCGCGGCGATGGCGACGATGCCGTGGTCGATCTCGAACGAGGTGCCGTCGGCCAGGGTCACCGGCACCTTCTTGTGCGGGCGCGAGCCGTTGAGCTGGGCGGCGTGCGGCTGGTCGCCGTCGCTGTCGTGGCTGATCGCCGGCGAGTCCGAGGCGGGGAACGACTCGTCGGACGCCTCGTCCGCGGGGCCGAGCACGCTCGGCGCGTAGTCCTTGACGGCCGCGCGCCAGGCGCTCTTCGCCTCGGACAGCGCGATGCGGTCCTGCGGGCGCTTCGGGCCGGCGATCGATGGGACGACCGTGCCGAGGTCGAGCTCCAGGTACTCGGAGAAGACCGGCTCGTCGGCGGCCGGGTCCAGCCACAGGCCCTGCGCCTTGGCGTACGCCTCGACGAGGGCGATCTGCTCCTCGGAGCGGCCGGTGAGGCGCAGGTAGTCGACGGTCTGGCCGTCGATCGGGAAGATCGCGCAGGTGGAGCCGAACTCGGGGCTCATGTTGCCGATCGTGGCCCGGTCGGCCAGCGGCACGGACGAGACGCCCTCGCCGTAGAACTCGACGAACTTGCCGACCACGCCGTGCTTGCGCAGCATCTCGGTGATGGTCAGCACCAGGTCGGTGGCGGTGGCGCCGGCGGGCAGCTTGCCGCTCAGCTTGAAGCCGACCACGCGCGGGATCAGCATGGAGATCGGCTGGCCGAGCATCGCGGCCTCGGCCTCGATGCCGCCGACGCCCCAGCCGAGGACGCCGATGCCGTTCTCCATCGTGGTGTGGGAGTCGGTGCCGACGCAGGTGTCGGGGTACGCCTTGCCGTCGCGGGTCATGACCACGCGGGCCAGGTGCTCGATGTTGACCTGGTGCACGATGCCGGTGCCGGGCGGGACGACCTTGAACTCGTCGAAGGCGGTCTGGCCCCAGCGCAGGAACTGGTAGCGCTCGCGGTTGCGCTCGTACTCCCGCTCGACGTTGCGCCGGAAGGCGTCGGGGTGACCGAAGTAGTCGACGATGACCGAGTGGTCGATGACCATCTCGGCGGGGGCCAGCGGGTTGATGCGGGCCGCGTCGCCGCCGAGGTCGCGCACGGCCTCGCGCATGGTGGCCAGGTCGACGACGCAGGGCACGCCGGTGAAGTCCTGCATGATGACGCGGCCGGGGGTGAACTGGATCTCGACGCTGGGCGCCGCGCTCGGGTCCCACTCGCCGAGCGCCCGGATGTGGTCGGCGGTGATGTTGGCGCCGTCCTCGGTGCGGAGCAGGTTCTCCAGCAGGATCTTCAGGCTGTACGGGAGGCGGGCAGCGCCCTCGACGGCGTCCAGCCGGAAAATCTCATACGACGCGTCGCCGACGCGTAGCGTGTCACGGCTGCCGAAGCTGTTCGCGGACACGGTGATTCGCCTCCTCCATAGACCATTGCGTGATCGTGGGGACGCTCGCGGCTGCCTGCCCGCGGCATTCCGCGCGCTATGCCGGATTCGCTCCCAGTTGAATCCTGCCGCACCCCGGGACTGATCAGCACGTTAGGTGACCCTAACCGGCGGTTGCAGCGGTGTCTCGACGTCAAGATATCGCGAAAAGTATCTCGACATCAAGTTAAACGGAGAGAGTGGGGGCCCGGGAGAGGAGTTCGGCCAGGTGACACGGGGACTCCGGACGGGCCGCACAGGACTCCGGAGGGCTACACGGGGGCGAGGCGGAGGAACAGCAGGGCGATGATGGCGACCGACAGCAAGGGCGCGAGGATCTTCTGCTCGAACTTCTTGCCGGTCTTGATGCCGATCTTCCACGGCAGCAAGAACTTCACCGACATCGGCCAGAGCACCGGGCAGCCGCGCTCGGTCATGCAGTCGCCCACCACGTGGATCAGACAGCCGAGGGCCACGGCCATGCCGAGCCAGGCGTACCCGACCCCCTGGGAGAGGAAGACGGCGTACAGGCCGGCGGTGAGACCGATGTTGACCACCGCCGAGCCGAGCTTGTTGCCGGGAATGCCGATGCCGATGGCGCGTAAGGCGAGCCCGATGAGCAGCACCACCATGATGTCGCGCCCGATCGGGTAGGCGCCGGCCAGCCAGTGCGCCCCGAACCCGAGCGCGACCGCGAACACCAGCGAGTGCGTGGCGCCCCGGTGCCCGCCGCTCGCCCAGCAGACCGCCTTGCTCAGCAGCCACGTCACGGGCCCGAACGTCTGCGCGATCGTCGCGCTGGGATGGTCGAGGTCGGGCAGCATCGCGGCGCCCGCGCAGACGAGCGCGCCGGCGATGAGCTCCGCCGGGGTCAGCGCGTTGGCCATGATCCCGGTCTCGATGAACCGGGACGACTCCGTCACCATCGGCAGCGCCGCGAGCCCCGGCGCCAGCCCCAACCATGCGATGGCCCCCGTCATCGCGTGCGTGTGCCCCATCATGATCCGGACTGTACGGCAAAGCGGCGACAGGTGAGCGTGCCGTACGGGAACGGTCCCGTACCCGGCCCGCATGCGTCCGAGAACCGTCCGGAAACGCAGACGAGGTCGTCTCCACGGCGACAGCACCCCCCAGCCCTGCCGACGCGGAACGACCTCGTCTGCACTGAACAACGACCCCGTTCCGGATCCTGTTCCCGAATTCCGCGACTTTTTCGTGATCTGTCTCACTCCCCCGGGAGCGTTGCAGACGACATACTTCCGATATATCGTTGAAGCATCGCGAACAGTCGCGAGGTATCTCAGAGGAGGAAATATCATGACCACAGCACATGCAGCCGGCGGGCAGTGGCCCGACGCGCGTGAGTTCAAGCGGGCCGCCCGTGAGGCCATCAGAGCGCTCAGGGCCACGGCAGGAGCCTGGGAGGAGGCGGGACACCGCCGTCACCACGATCACCACCACCCGCACGAGGAGAGGCCGCGCGCCCGGCGTCCGTTCCCGCCCGAGTTCGGCCGGGGCCCCTGGGGTCAGGGCGGCCCGTTCGGCCCCGGGGGGCCGTTCGGTCCTGGCGGGCCGTTCGGCCACCGCGGCTGGGGCGGCCGGGGCCGCAAGGCCAAGCGGGGCGACGTGCGCGCCGCGATCCTGGCCCTGCTCTCCGAGGAGCCGCGCAACGGCTACCAGATCATCCAGGAGATCGCCGAGCGCAGCGAGGGCGGCTGGAAGCCCAGCCCCGGCGCCGTCTACCCGGCGCTCCAGCAGCTCACCGACGAGGGCCTGGTCGTCGCCGAGGAGAACGAGGGCCGCAAGACCTTCCGCCTCACCGACGAGGGCCGCGCGTACATCGACGCCCACGGCGACGAGATCCGCACCCCGTGGGACGAGATGCGCCCCGACATCGACGACAACGCGGCCGATCTGTGGGACATCGCCCGGCAGTCCGCTTTCGCGATGGTTCAAGTTCTCCAGACCGGAACCGACGCACAGATCCGCGAAGCGCGTAAGACTCTGGTAGAGACCCGGCGCAAGCTCTACCAGATCCTGGCCGACGGCGACCCGGGCGAGGAGTGACCGCATGACCGGCTTCGCAACGGACAGCCGGCTCGGAGAGAGGGAGGCCCCTGCCATGGACCCCAAGGATCTCCGCATCGGCGACGCCGAACGCGAGCAGACGATGGCCGCCCTGCGCGAGCACTTCGCGCAGGGCCGCCTGGACCACGAGGAGCTCGACGAGCGCCTCGACCGGGCGCTGGCCGCGCGCACCGCCGGCGACCTGGCGCAGGTCACGGCCGACCTGCCCGGCTCCCCCGCCGTCCACCCCGGCCCGCCCGCGACACCGATCCCGGGCATGGACGACTGGAAGGCGGCGATGCACGCCCACCGGCAGCAGATGGAGCAGGGGCGCCACGCCCACCGCGACATGCGCCGCGCCTACCGCGACATGCGCCACCAGGGCCGCCGCCACGGCCCGAAACCGTTCCTGCCGGTGCTCGCGGTGTTCCTCATCCTGGGCATGATCTTCGGCGGGTGGGGCGTGTTCAAGGTGCTGTTCGTGGTCTGGATCGTCGGCATGGTCTTCTCCCTGATCCACCGCCACAGCAACCGCCAGTGACCCGCTCCGGCGGTGGTCGCGTGAATGCGCCGATCAGGTCGGGCTGACCGGGAAGTCGGCCGGGCGGCTCCCCGGGGCGGGACCGCGGCGCACCGCGCCCCCGTGGAAGCCGCCGCCCACCCGATCAGCCGATGGTTCGTGTCTCAACGATGCGGATCGTACGAACCGCGGGCAGGTCCAGCATCTCCGACAGCCGGGATCCGGGATAGCCGTAGGTGAGCATGCCGTAGACACGCCCTTCCCGCGCTGCCTCTCGCAACCGGTCGATGTCCAGGTCCAATTGCGCGAGACCGATCCCGTCCAGCCGGCGAAGCTCGGACACCCACCGGCGATACAGCTCCAAGCCGGACTTCTGCTCACACTCGGAGGGGCGATAGACCGCGCACGACCGCCAGAAGACCGGCTTCGTCATCCCCTTGTCCACGCCGGACAGGAACAGATACATGCCATCGCCTTTCGTGGCGAGGAGTCCGGGGAACGTCGTGTCGAGTTGCCGCTCGTCCAATGGCCGGGCCAGCTCGATGATCGCCGTCGCGAACACGTTGTCGGGCAGACTCGCCAGCTCGCTGCGGCCCCGCCTCTTCGCGTCGTCGTCCGCCCCTCCTCCACCCCGAAACTCCTGAAGCATGCCGGTCATCTTCGTGCGTGGGAGCGGCTCGACGCGGAGAATCCGCAGGGCATTCATACTGATCGAGCCGTGGAGGAAGCCGGCGTTCGGGGAACCGTACTCATCGGCTGTGAAGGCCAGGTCAGTGGACAGGATGCCGATCTCGGCACCGGAGTCGCCCATCCAATGTTCCGGATGCGCCATCTGGACCGCTCCGCTGTACACCTCGGCGAAATGCTCAGGATCGTCGGCGAGAAAATGCACGCCCTCGACCAGCACAATGACCACTGCGGCTATGGAGGCGATATGGCGAACCGGTCGTAACGGCATGGCCAACCCCTTGTACGTGAAGTGACAGGACGCAGACCGTCAACCGTACAGTTGCCCGTCGCCAGCCCATGAGGAGCTTGCGAAGAAGCACCGGATTCTCGGCCTGCTGAACGTAGGCGTGAATCCTTGACATCACGAGCCCTCTGGCCCGGTTGCGGAGTCAGCCGAGGGCGCGGTCCAGGTTGAAGGCGGCGCTGATCAGGGCCAGGTGGGTGAAGGCCTGGGGGAAGTTGCCCTGCTGCTCGCCGTTCTGCCCGATCTCTTCCGCGTACAGGCCCACGTGGTTGGCGTAGGTGAGCATTTTCTCGAAAGCCAGCCGCGCCTCCTCCACGCGGCCCGCCCGTACGAGTGCCTCGACGTACCAGAACGAGCAGATCGAGAACGTGCCCTCCTCCCCGCGCAGGCCGTCGGGGCTGGCCTCCGGGTCGTAGCGATAGACGAGGGAGTCCGACACCAGGTCGGCGGTAAGCGCGTCGAGGGTGGACAGCCACTTCGGGTCCGTGGGCGAGATGAACTTGACCATCGGCATCATCAGGACGGCGGCGTCCAGGACGTCGTCGTCCTCGTGCTGCACGAACGCGCCCCGCGTGGACGACCAGCCGCGCCGCATCAGCTCCCGGTAGATCACGTCGCGGGTGTCGCGCCAGCGCGGGATGTCGGCGGGCAGGCCGCGGCGCCGGGCCATCCGCATGGCGCGCTCGATCGCCACCCAGCACATCAGCCGCGAGTACAGGAAGTTCTTGCGGCCGCCACGTGTCTCCCAGACGCCCTCGTCCGGCTGGTTCCAGTGGGCGCAGACCCAGTCCACCAGGGCGCAGACGTCGTCCCAGTGGTCGCTGGAGATCGGCTGGCCCCACTTGTCGTAGAGGTAGACCGAGTCGATGAGCGCGCCGTAGATGTCGAGCTGGAGCTGGTCGGCGGCGGCGTTGCCGACCCGGACGGGGGCCGAGCCCTGGTGTCCCTCCAGGTGGGTCAGCTCGCGTTCGGGCAGGTCGGTGCGGCCGTCGATGCCGTACATGATCTGGAGGGGCCCGGACGGGCCGTCCTCGTGGCGGCAGACGCGTCGGGTGAGGAAGTTCATGAACGCCTCGGCCTCGCCGGTGAAGCCCAGCCGCAGCAGCGCGTAGACGGCGAAGGCGGCGTCGCGTACCCACAGGTAGCGGTAGTCCCAGTTGCGCTCGCCGCCGAGCTGCTCGGGCAGGCTGGTCGTGGGCGCGGCGACGATCGCCCCCGTGGGCGCGTACGTGAGGAGCTTGAGGGTGAGCGCCGAGCGGTGCACCATCTCGCGCCAGCGGCCGCGGTAGCGCGAGGCGGACAGCCAGCGCCGCCAGAACCGTACCGTGGCGTTGAACTCGTCCTCCGCCTCCTCGTGCGGGCACCCGCGCGGCGACACGTCGGCGCGGACCCGGTCCAGCGCGAACACCGCGGACTCCCCCTCCTTCAGCGTGAAGTCGGCGTGCGCGTCGCGTTGGTCGCACTCGACGGGAACCGTGGCGGTCAGCGCGAGCGACAGGTCGGCGGAGGAGAAGACGACGAGGCCGTCGCGCCGGGTCACCTCGTGCGGCTCGGCGCCGTAGCCGAACCGGGGCGCCACCCTCGCCCGGAAAGGGATCTGCCCGCGTACGCAGAGGACGCGGCGGATCAGCCGGTGCCGGTCGGCTTCCACGTCGTCGCCGGTCACCGGCATGAAATCCTGGATCTCGCCCACCCCGTCCCCGGTGAAGAAGCGGGTGATCAGCACGTTGGTGTCGGGGAAGTAGAACTGCTTGGTCCGCGCGGGCACGGTGGCGCACAGCTCGAACGCGCCGCCCCGGTCCGCGTCCAGGATGGAGGCGAAGACGCTGGGCGAGTCGAAGGACGGGCAGCAGTACCAGTCGATGGTGCCGTCGGTGCCGACCAGGGCGACGGTACGCAGGTCGCCGATCAGGCCGTGCTCGGCGATGGGCAGGTAGCGGGAGGCCCTGGACGGGCCCTGGTGATCGAATGTCACGGCCATCGTGGCGGCCTCCCCGGACGTCGGCTGTCCCCCTGTCCATGGTGCTACGCCGCCCGTCACGGGCCGTCACCGGCTGCCGGGATTCCGTCCTTGGCGATCGCGGGGGAAGCCAGGCGGCCTTCCACGCATAAAAGGGGATGAACCTCTTCAGGTTCGATGCAAGGGTGGGCTCGTGAGCGACACGCAGACCGTGGTCCTGGTCGAGGGCGCCAGCGACAAGTCGGCCATCGAAGCGTTGGCCGAGCGCCGTGGCCGGAACCTGGCGGCCGAAGGCATCTCCCTTGTGGCGATGGGCGGTGCCACGAACATCGGGACGTATGTCGGCAGGTTCGGCCCTCCCGGTCGCAACCTCCGGCTGGCCGGTCTGTGCGACGTCGGGGAGGAAGGCGACTACCGGAGGGCTCTCGAGCGCGCCGGCCTCGGCTCCGATCTCAGCCAGAGCGATCTGGAGGCGCTCGGGTTCTTCGTGTGCGTCGCCGACCTGGAGGACGAGCTGATCCGCGCGCTCGGGACCACCACGGTTGAGCGCGTCGTCGATGCCGAGGGCGAACTCAGCTCGTTCCGCACGCTGCAGAAGCAACCCACATGGCGTGGGAGAAGTACTCACGACCAGCTGCGCCGGTTCATGGGCTCAGGCAGCGGCCGCAAGATCCGCTACTCCGCCCGGCTCGTCGCGGCCCTCGATCTCGATCGCGTACCGCGACCGCTGGACATGTTGCTGGCCCACCTATGAGGCAGTCGAAGGCGGAGTTTGAGGGGTGGGCGGCTTCAGTGCTTGAAGATGCTGACGTCCCCGGGCTCCGTCCCAGAAGCGCCCGCGGTTCGGCACTCCTTGTCTCACCCGAAGGCGCTTCGCTTCATGCTACGGACCGCACCGTCGCTCCCCCAGCATGGCTTTTGACTCTGGGCTTCGACCCCGCCCGTATCCAGCCGAGACCGCAAGCCTGCTGCCGGGCCTTCCTGGCAGCCACCCGGGCCGGAATTCCACCGGAAAACGACGAGAACCTCAGAGAGCTCCAAACAACACCCTGCCATCATGCCGCAGTCCTGTTGTTTGTAGCAGTTGCCTGACGTGGCGGCGCGGGCGAGCGCGAAGGACTCCTGCTGACCGCTTGAGCAACGCACCATGATTCGCACACCAAGAAGGCACAGGCCACAAACCGGAGCCCAGCCCTGTCGGCTGTGTAAACCCTCCGGGAGAACATGCCAATCACGGCCGAGCGATGTGCTCGCGCACCCGCCGCAACTCCTCCGCGATCCCCGCCAACGTCCAGTGCGCGTTCAACCCGCTCGGATTAGGCAGCACCCACACCGGCACCCCGCCCACCGACTCCTCCTGCAACCCCACCGCAGCCTTGGGACGGGCGAAAGCGGTCCGGTACGCCGACACCCCCAGCACCGCCAGCACCTTGGGACGGACCTCCCCCACCAAGGCAGCCAGCCGACGGCCGCCCTCCACCAGTTCCTCCCGCGTCAGCTCCGACGCCTTCGCGCTCGCCCGGGCCACCACGTTAGTCAACAGCACCAGACAACACCCTGCCATCATGCTGCCGGACCCGCTCCTGCGGCGTTATAGGAGGAGGTGCCCAACCCACGTGACGGCCGTGGTCATTTACGACGTCGCGCCTCGCGACTAGGCCGAACTCGTACCGGCCGCGAAGTGATGGCCGTAGATGCCGACATCGTGGGCCCCCATGACGGTCTCAGTGAGGGCTTATAACCGTGGCGCCGCCTCACCTCAGGGCGGCAGGCCCCGCCAGTGCTCGTCCACCTGCGTAAAGGCGAGACCCTGGCCGAAGTCGCCGCTGGCTTCGGCGTCGGCATCGCAACCGCCTGGCGCTACATCCGCGAGGCCAAGCGCGCCGGCTACCCCTCTGGTGCTGAACGGCACGCTCATCCTCATCGCCCGAGTGGCCGCCGACCGGCCTTTCTACTCCGACAAGCACAACAAGCACGGCATGAACATCCAGGTCCTAGCCGCTCCCGGCGGCACACCGCTGTGGACCTCCGGCTCCTTGCCCGGCGCGGTGCACGACCTCAAAGCCGCCCGGATCTGGGGCATTCTACGTCGCCTGCGAAGCAGCGGTCCTTCCCCTCACCACCGGTTATGTTGTCCGGTCGGCTCGATCGGTACTACGGCCGCCTCCGACGCCCACCCGGCTCGCTGCCCATTTCCCGGCTCCGACCGGTTATGGGGCGCGACGCTCCAGCAACACCCATATGTCCGCAGGTTGCCGGGCCGGGGAGGCCTCCCCAGTTCCCGCCGCCACTGTCGATGCGTTCCGCGCCCCATACGCCGAGGAGTCCTTGACGGCTGCGCTTCCAGGCTCTTCACCGCGTCCATGGCCTTCGCCGCGGTTTCGAGAGGCTCGGCACTCCCTTGTCCCACCCAAAGGGCGGGCTGAGTAACGACGCCGCAGGCTTCGCTTCATGCTAGGGACCGCACCGTCGCTCCCCCATGAACAGGGCCTTTGACGCTGGGCTTCGACCCCGCCCGTTTCCAGACGAAGCCGCCAGCCTGCTACCGGGCCTCCTGGCAGCTACCCGGACCGGACTTCCACCGGCAAGCGACGACGAGCTTACGAACAACACCATGAGCCGCTATGTCACGGCTTCACCTCCTGTTCTACTGGGCGCACGAGATCACCTCAGTGCCAGACGGCCTACATCTACTCGGGCTTGGACTCGTGGGGTTTGCGCGGCTGATGGAGGACCCATGCCGCCCGTCTTCGAAACCGGGGCGGATACGGCTTGACCTCCAAGCTCTGATTCCACATAAAGGGCGTCAGGTCCGTGGCAGATAGCGCCAGGGACAACCGGATCGGACCACATACAAGATCGCGTTGACGATCTCCCGGCGCAGATGCTTCTCCGGACGCCCGCCGGTGTTCGGCTCGGGGAGTAAGGGCTCGATCAGCTCCCATTGCGCGTCGGTCAGGTCCGAGGGATGGCGGCGAGGGGGCATTCGGCCACCCTGACGGCACCAGCGTCGACACCAGAGCCAGGCCGACCAAGAGGTGTGACCACATTCAAGTCGCATCACGCCAGAGACCAGCCACAACAACTCGGCGATCACGACTCTGGTCAAAAGTGGCACATCAATGCTTCATGGATGCGAGCGGCTAACCACTACAAGCAAATATTTGTTGCGACCAACCGGCTCAACTTGGACTTTCTGTGCTATATATTCCCGCCAAGAGCCGGCATACGTATCATCTTTCTGAAATGGCTCGATAGTCAAACTTGTATCTTTCCAGCGCGTAGAGTTCATGAGTGTACGGCTTCCCACCTTCTCTATGAAATCCCATCCACGCTGCTCGAGCAGCCGACGCGCAACATCCATATCTGCATCGGCAGCCGAGGCGTCGACATCCATTACAAGGACGTCCTCGATTTGGATAACGTCTCGATATACGGGATCCTCGGTGGTTTGCGCAACGACACGGCCCACGCTACGCACCTCGCTAAGTGCACCCTCCTCAGCCCTAATCGTTTTTTGGAACCAGGATCCGCATCCTGTCAGGAGAAGTAATACGCAAACAGCGATCGATACGACCCTCGTTGCAGCACTCACCACGGCTATAGCAGAACGGCGCTTATCAGTCATCACGAAACCTTGCCCGTTACGATCGGACATGGCCACGCTTCCTTAGCACAGCCATTGCCGGGTCAGCATACATCACTGAAGTCCTTTTCATCCTCTGGCGGCTCGTAGTTCTGTAGGATGGCAATCGTCTTGCATAGCTGTCCGGCCTCGTAGGGAGCAGTATCGCAGTTCGCGAAGAAGCCGCCAGCCCGTGAGCTGGGCATTGGCCCTCTCCCCAGGGCCCAAGGCTCCGGGGAGGTCAGTTGATCACGTGAGTCTGAGGATAGTCAGGGCGCGGGCGGTGTCTCAGGAGAGATGCCGGTTGGCTTGGGCGAGGTTGGCGACTCCGGCAAGGTGTACAGCATCGATGGCGAAGTTGCGCAATCAGGACCGAGCATTTCGTACAGCATGGCCGTCAGGCGAACACCCAGAATTCGCGGGCCGCATTCGCCGCCCAACCATCACCCTCCATCGCGTCCCGGCGCTTTGCAGCCTCAAACCTACTACTCGTCTGCGGATAACGACTGGTACCGCCTAGCCATGTCACCAGCTTATTAGTGCTCCACCTGTGGTCGCTGGCATTACGAGTCGCTCCCGAACACCCACAATAGGCAACCGCCGTTTCCGCCCAGGTCAATCTCCTAGTACCGCCGCTCACGGTCGGAATCTCGACCGTGTCATGCAGGAACCGCATATACAGTGCAGCCGCCCCAATGGGATCTTGTATTATCATTTTCAGAGCTTGTTTCTCACTGATCGCCACACCAAAATATCTTTCGTGCGCCTTTTGCACCTTATAGGGTTCAAGCTGTGGCAGACCAAAGGAGCCATTCATTCCTTTAGCCAGCAGGGTTAGCGTCGTAGTCCCCTTACGATTTCTCATGTACAGTTTGGTCTCATCGCGCTGTAATTCGTAAACAAGAACAGCAGTTAAGAATACTTTGTCGACTTTATAATAATCGGCAGCCTCTTTAATTCTATTTTGATAAGGGATGAGCTGCTTGTACATGTCATAGTATGACGGCCCGCTCTTTCCCCCGGCGGCCGGATCTCCTCCAATTCCGAGCAGTTCTTCTTGTGAAATAGAAGGATTGATAAAATTTACCCACGAGGCGAGCCGAGTGAAATCAGCGCGCTGTTTGGCACTCATGTCCCAGAAGCCCTTTGGAGCCGTCATGCCGTTCGGCATGACGCCGGCTCGTTTCGCTTCTTCGTCGTTCATCAGGGGATTGTCCCGCAGGACATAGTTCTCGAAATACCATTCGGGGGCGACTTGAGGGGCAAGCCACACAATTTCGTCTGCGCCGAAGCAAGTGCCAGCCCATGCGCACATGTCGCCGACCTCATAGTCGTCGCGGACGGGTCCGTAGGGGGTGCCCCAGACTCCTCCGACTGCCGAGCCGGAGTAGGTGGGGGTCATCCCGACTCCACCGACGCCGTCGGTAATGACGGTGGCGTGGCCGGTTGGGTCGATGCCGGTGAGGGGTGAGGCGTTGGCGTAGGTGTAGCGGTTGGCCTGGACGGAGGGGTTGGGGATGAGGTTGGCAGTGTCGCGACTGGTGAAGGCACTTGTTCCTGGCTGGTACCAGCGGGCGTGCATGTTGACCTTGCCGGTGTCCGGGTCGGTGTAGGCGCCCTGGTAGCCGAGGGTGGTCTTGGCACCGGTTTGGGCGGTGATGGCGCCGAAGGGGTCATAGTTGGTGGTGGTGGCGATGGCTGTGATGGTGTAGGTAGCGACCAGGTCTCCGTGCAGGTCGGTCAGGGTGGATAGGGCGGGGTTGGTGCCTTCCTTCTGGCCGAGTAGGCCGCCGAGCGGGTCGCGACCGTATTTGGCTTGGACTGCGCCGCTGGTGTCGCTGATCCCGGCCAGGTCGTTGGTCAGGCCGGCGTAGGCGAAGGTCTGCTTGGTGGTGCCGCGGGTGCGGGTGGTGACGCGGTCGAGGGAGTCGTAGCTGTAGAGGCTTTCGGCGTCGGCGATGAGGCGGTCGAAGGCGTCGAAGGTGAGCTGGGTCGTGGATCCGTTCTTGGTCTCGGTGGCCAGGGTGCCCCGGGGTGTGTAGGTGTAGGTGGAGCCGTCGCCTGAGGTGAGGCGGTTGCGTTCGTCGTAGGTGTAGGTCTTGTCGCCGGCCTTGGTGCGGTTGCCGGCCGCGTCCCACTCGTACAGGGTCTTGGCGCCGCCGGGGGCGGTCCAGGAGGTGAGCCGTCCGGCGTGGTCGTAGCCATAGGTGTTGGTGCCCGCCCCGGCCAGGCCGGCGGTGGTCTTGGTGGTGAGGTTGTCGTCCTTGTCCCAGCCGTAGGTGATGTTGGCTAACTGGGCACCCGTGCTCGACTTGAGGGTGTGGGTCTTGGGGCGGTCCATGTCGTCGTAGGTCAAGACCTGGGTGTCGGCGGAGGTGGTGCCGACCTTGGCGGTCATCGTCTTGAGGCGGTTGGCCTGGTCGTAGTCGTAGGTGATCTTGCGGGTGGTGACCGGGTCGGTGGCGGTCCACAACCGTCCTGCGTTGTCCCAGGCGAAGGTGGCTGTGCCGGCCGCGTCCACGCGCTGGGTGGGGTTGCCCAGCTCGTCATAGGCGTAGCCGGTCTGCTGGGCAGTGCCCTGCTTGATGGACAACGGGAGCGTACGGTCGTTGTAGTCGACGGTCAGGTCGCCGATCGTGGTCTGCCGGCCGGCCAGGTCGTAGCCGAAGCTGCGCTCCGCGCTGGTCGCCCCGCCACCGCCGCCGGTCTCCTTGGTCAGGCGGCCGAGGTGGTCGAAGGTGCGGTCGATGCGCACCCCGCCGGGCTGGATGAGCGCGGTCGGATTGCCGGCCTGGTCGTATCCGGCCGTCCAGGTACGGTCGGCGGCGTCCGGGTGGGCGGTGGTGGACGGCTCGGTCACCGTCTCCACCAGACCGAGCGTGTTGTACGTCGTCCAGGTGGCGTTGCCGCGGCCGTCGGTCAGGCGGGTGCGAGCGCCGGTGGCGTCGTAGCCGAACGACGTGGTGATGCTCTCGCCGTCCTTGACCGGCTCGATCAGGCTGGTCATCCGGTTGAGGGCATCGAAGGTCTGCTTGGTCACGTGCCCCTCACCGGAGGTCAGGGTGGTGGAGTTGCCGGCCGGGTCGTAGCCGGTGCTCATCGTGCGCAGCACCGTCCCGGTTGAGCTCAGGTCCTTGACCGCGATCTTGCGGCCGGCCAGGTCATACTCCGCCAACGTGGCATTTCCCAACCCATCAGTGATCTTGGTTGGGCGACCAGCCGGATCGTAGTCCGTCTTTGTGGTGTTGGTGGTCGTAACAACCGGGTCAGTCTTTTCGATCGGCTCACCAGCCGCGTTAACCTTATACGTGGTTGTTCGGCTGCCCGGGGCCACCGACTTGATCAAGCGGCCGGCATCGTCATACTCCAGCTTCGTGGTGTACGCCGCGGCGGAGGGCTTGCGCTCCACCTGCGTCTCGGTGATCTTGTGCCCGAGGTCGTCGTAGGTTGCCTCGCTCCGCGCACCGGTCGGGTCCACCGCCGCACGTTGCTCCCCGGCCAGGTCATACTCGGCGACCCACCGGCCCGGCGTCTCACCTTCTGGCGCCGGATCCGTCACCCGCACCTGACGACCCAACTGGTCGTACTCGAACGTGCTGGTGTAGCCACGCGGGTCCGTGGTGCGGATCAGCTGACCGGCCTTGTCATAGCCGTGCGAGGTGCTCGATGTGATCACGGTGCCGCCCGGCGGCGTGTACGGCGGGGCGCTCTTGCTCGCCAGGCGGCCGGCCTTGTCGAACACCGACGTGACCGTCCGCCCTTCGGCATCCCGCTCATGGGTGGTAGCCCCGAACGTGTCGTAGCCGTAACGGGCCGACGGACGCACATCGCTAGACGAGCCGGCCTTGTCCACCTTCACCTGCGGACCCGTCACCTCCACCAACCGGCCCAGCGCGTCATAGCGCAGCGTCGAGGTGAACGCAGCCTTATCCGCTCCGGTGGTGTTGCCGCGCGGGTCCGTGGCCGCGACGGCCAGGCTTCGATCGTCGTAGTCCGAGGTCGAGACGATGTCGTCGGCGCCGTTCTCCACCGTCGTCTTGGTGACCAGGTTCATCTTGTCGTAGACGTACTCGGTCACCTCAGAGCGGGACGTGCCGGCACCAGTCAGCGTCTTGCGAAGCACGTTGCCGTTTGCGTCGTAGGCGAACGCGGTCTTGCGGGCGAGGTTGTCCGGGTCCAGGATCTGGTCGATGAGCCGGCTGGCGGCGTCGTAGTCGTAGATGGTGGTGGTGAGGCCGCCGCCGGTGGTCTGTTCGACCAGGTTGCCGGCCGGGTCGTACTCGTGGGCCTCAAGGACGACGTCTCGGGTGGTGGTGTTGCCGTTCAGCTTGGCGTCGTCGGCGATCTTCTGCTTGAGCCGGTTGTCCATCCAGTACACGTTGGTGGTCTTGCGGCCCATCGCATCGACGGTGGAGGTGAGTCGCCCGGCGGGGTCGTAGCCGCGGGACTCCAGTACCACGTCCTTGGCCGGCTGTGGGTTGACAGGGCTGTCCGTCCAGCCCTTCAGCGTGCGCGTCGCCAGTTCGCCGCGGTCGGTGTAGCCGTTGTCGATGATGGTGCCGCGGACGTCGGTGATGCGGGTCGGCAAGCCGCGCTGGTTCCAGTCCTGCCGGACGACGCCCCCTTCGGGGCCGGTGACGGAGTCCTGGCGGCCGTGGGTGTCGTAGGTGTAGGTGGTGGTCCGTTCGGCGTCGCCGCCGGTCAGGTCGGCGACCTTCTCGGTCAGCTGGTTGCCGTCCGGGTCGTAGCCGAACGTCGTCTGCTTGGTGTGCGTGACCCCGGAGACCTCGTTCTTGACCCCCGGCTCCGCAGCCGTCACCAGTCGGCTGAGCCCGTCGTAGGTGAAGGTCGTCTTCACCCCGTCCGGGTACGCCTGCGACACCTGCGTGGACGTCAACAGACGGCCGATTGCGTCATACTCGAGCTTCGTGACCAGGCCGGTCGGGTTGGTCTGCTCGGCCAGGTCACCTGCCGCCGTGTACCGGTACGTCCACGAGTTGCTGCGTGCGTCGGTCTTCTTCGCTACCAGACCGGCCGGAGTGGTGCCGCCACCGACCGCAGGCTCCGTGCCGTCGGTGTAGGCGATCGAGGTGGAGCGGCCGTTGGGGAAGTCGGTCGTGGCGGGAGTGGTTTGCTTGGTCTGCTCACCGAAGCTGTTGTATTCGGTGACGGCGGCGAAGGTGTTGTCGGTGTCGCTGGCCGAGCGGCCGTCGCGGTAGGCGATCAGTTGGTCGTTGCGCGGGTCGAAGGCGTCGTTGGCGTTGAGGTAGTAGGTCCAGAACTCGATCGCGCACTCGCCCGGTGCGCGGCAGTACTGGCGGCCGAGGGTGTTGCCGCGCTTGTCCTGGTAGATCTCGTTGGCGATATTGTTGCGGTCGATGATCTTGTTCAGGAAGCCGGCCTGGTCGTACTCGTACCAGGTTGTCTTGTCGAGCTGGTCGGTCTCGCCGCGGATGCGATAGCCGCGCCAGGCGTCATACAGGTACTTGAGCGTCTTGGTGCCAGGGTCGGTGACGGTGACCTGCGCCTCGCCGTACTCCTGCTGGACAGAGATCGGGCCGATCTTCCACGTACCGCCGTGGTTGTCGACGTGCGTGGCGATCCGGTCGGTCTTGTCGTCGTAGGTGTTGGACGCCCACACCCGCCCGGACGGCAGCGTGATCTTCGACAGCTTGTACGGCGCACCGCCACGCGCCGCGTAATGCCCCGCCACCTCCGCCGCAGTCAGCGGCGCTCCGTACACCGCGACCTCGTCGATCGTCCCCTGGAACGGGAACGCCTGCGACGTGGACGGCACCGCCGGCGACTTGGCCGGATCGGTGACACCGTTGCCGACGCTGGCGAACTGCCGCCACGCCGTCACCTGCCCGGTCATCGTGCCGACCTGCTGGCCGTCCAGGAACAGCGTCTGATTCGCACCCAAGACGGTCAGCACCACGTGATGCCACTGATCGTTGTTGACCGGCTGGGCGGAGGTGATCGGTGCGGTGACCGCGTCCAGCGAGCCGCGCAGCTTGCCGTCGGTGCCGACGTAGACCATCGCCCCCTTGGCGATGCCGCTGCTCTCACCCGTGCCAGCAGCCAGGATCACCCCCGACTGGCTGGTCTTGAACCACGCCTCCACCGACATCTGGTCACCCAGACGCGCGATCGTGTGCGACGGCAGCTTGACCAGCGCACCCGGACCGAACTTGGCCGCGGTGTCCGACGTCCCCGTCAGCGCACCCTGCTGGGCCAGCGTCACACCCTGATAGGTGGCATCCCCGCCGCTCGTGCCCACGTCCTCGGCCGTCGTCCCGGTCGCCTCACCCAGACGCCAGTAACCGACCGGGTCTGTGTTGAGAACGCCGCTGCGATACAGCGACCCGCTGCCGTACTCGATGCTGGTGCAGTTCGGCGTCGCCACCGGCGCGCACACCTGCGTCAGCCGGTTGTCCTCATAGCCGTAGGTCCACGTCAGCGGCTTGCCATCGACAGCGTCGCTGGACACCGTCTGAACGTGGTTGCCCGTCCAGGTGAACGTCAGCGACCTGCCGCCAACCCCGCTCACCTTCGCCAGCTTGCCGTCACCGCCGTAGGACAACTCCTGGCTGCGGTTACGCTGGTCGCTCACCTTCGTCAGCCGGCCCTGGTCATCGAACAGGTAGCTGGTGGCCTGCTTGTCCATCAGCTTCCAGGTGCCGCCGCTCTGCTGCGCCAGCGTGGCGTACATGCCCGGCGGCGGCTGGAACGAGCCATCCCCGTTTGCCCGGAACCGCACCTGACGCCCGTCCGGATACGTCACCAGCGCCGAGGTCGCCGCGCCGCGGACCTCCTTGACCAGCTTCATGTCCCAGCGCGTCGACCAGCCCGCACCGAAGATCCCATCCGTGCGCGGGTCCATGCTGTTGTAGGTCCGCACCACCGACAACGGTGCCCCCGCCGTGGCCACCGACAGATCAGTGAACGACGTGGTGTAGTTGCCCGACTGCTGATCGAACTCCCGGCCGCTGGTAATCGACTGCCCCAGCCACGACGTGACCACAGGCTGGCGAACACCCGTGGTGAATGTCAACACCGGCGAGGTGGTGGTCGAGCTGTCCAGGTTGTCCCGGGCGGTCACCTGCCACCAGTACTGCTTGCCCCACGCCAGCTTGCCCGCCGGAACGCTCCAGTTGTTGCGGTTGCCCGCCACATAGCCCGACGACGTACAGCCCGTGCCGGACATCGACTTGACGTCACAGATCGTGAACGAGTACGACACCGACGAGCCGCTGGTGCTTTGCCCCCAAGCCCGCAACACCGGCATCAAGGAGTCGACCAACTCCCCATTGCGGGGGTAAACGTTGTCCAGCACCGGCACCGAGAGCACCGCGCTATCAGCGGATTCGGCATTCCGCACACCCGCCGGCAGATCATCCTTGGTCGCTTCCGAGGCCGTCGCCGCAGACGACTGCGTCAACCGCTGCTCAGCCGGAACCGCGCCCTTCGGAGCAGCGACCTGTGCCTTCCACCCATCCGCCGGAGCCGACACCGCCGCCAAGTGCGTCGCGGCCACCAAAGACGGCACACCCTGCGCCGACCCCGACATCTGCCGAGGGAGCACCGGAGCCATCCCCGCGTCAGCAGCCAAGGCCACCTGCGCGGCAACCATCGCCGACGCCGGCAACGCCTGTAACGCGACCAACCCCGGCAGCACCCCGACAACCACGACAACCGACCGCGCAGCCGAACGAGCCCACGACAGACTACGGCGCATGCGTCATCACACTCCGAACCACAAACGGCGACCAAAGGACACTGGACGTCGCTCTCCGCCGCGGCATGCAGGTGCCTAGCCAGGTGGCTCGGAGCAGATCACTATCTGACGATCAAGGTAAATAGATCGTGATCCACACAGCAAGAGGGCAAAGGTCACAAACCGGAAACCGGCCCTATCAGGTACGTAACCCTCCGTGAGAACGTGCCAATCACGTCCGGCCAATGTGCCCGCGTACCCGCCGCAACTCCTCCGCGATCCCCGCCAACGTCCAGTGCGCGTTCAACCCGCTCGGATTAGGCAGCACCCACACCGGCACCCCGCCCACCGACTCCTCCTGCAACCCCACCGCAGCCTTGGGACGGGCGAAAGCGGTCCGGTACGCCGACACCCCCAGCACCGCCAGCACCTTGGGACGGACCTCCCCCACCAAGGCAGCCAGCCGGCGGCCGCCCTCCACCAGTTCCTCCCGCGTCAGCTCCGACGCCTTCGCGCTCGCCCGGGCCACCACGTTCGTGATGCCCAGCCCGTACGACGGGAGCAGGTGCTGTTCGGACGGGGACAGGAGGCGGGGCGTGAAGCCGGACAGGTGGAGGGCGGGCCAGAAGCGGTTGCCGGGGCGGGCGAAGTGGTGGCCGGTGGCCTCCGACATGAGGCCGGGGTTGATGCCGCAGAACAGGACGTCCAGTGAGGGCCCGAGCACGTCGTCGATCACGCCCTGGAGGGTAGCCGATCCGGAAGGTGCCCGAGCCGCCCGAGTCAGTGAGAGGTTCGCCGCCAGAAGGGTCCGTGAGGGTCAGCCCATCTCTTCGAGTTTGCGGCCCTTGGTCTCCTTGACCCACTTGGTGACGAACAGGAAGGACAGGATGGCGAAGAACGAGTACATCGCGTACGTGAGCGGCAGGTTCCACTCCGCCAGGGACGGGAACGACACCGTGATCGCCCAGTTGGCGATCCACTGGGCCGCGGCGGCCACGCCCAGGGCGGCGGCGCGGATGCGGTTGGGGAACATCTCGCCCAGCAGGACCCAGACCACGACGCCCCACGACAGGGCGAAGAAGAGCACGAACACGTTGGCCGCGATCAGCGCGATGGCGCCCTGGGCGCCCGGCAGCGTGACCGCGCCGTTCACCGTGCGGGCGGAGCTGAACGCCCAGGCGGCGGTGCCCAGCGAGACGGCCATGCCGGCCGAGCCGATGAGCAGCAGCGGCTTGCGTCCGATGCGGTCCACGAGGGCGATGGCGATGAACGTGCCGATGATGTTGATCACCGAGCTGGAGAAGCTGATCAGCAGGGAGTTGGACTGCGTGATGCCGACCGACTGCCACAGCACCGACGAGTAGTAGAAGATCACGTTGATGCCGACGAACTGCTGGAAGACCGACAGGACGATGCCGACCCACACGATCGGCAGCAGTCCCAGCGCGGAACCGCGCAGGTCCTTCATGGTGGGCCGGGCCTCGGTGCGCAGCACGTGCTGGATCTCATGGACCCGGTCGTCCAGGTTGACCTCGTCGCCCTCGACCTCGCGCAGCACCTTCCGGGCCTGTTCGGTGCGGCCCGCCATGATCAGGTAGCGGGGCGACTCGGGGATCGTCGAGGCGAACAGCAGATAGAGCAGGGCCGGCACGACGCAGGCGCCGAGCATCCACTGCCATGCCTGGAGCCCCCACAGCGGGTTGTTGACGTTGCCACCCGCCAGCCGGGCGAACATGTAGTTGACGAGCTGCGACACGGCGATGCCGAGCACGATCGCGAGCTGCTGGAAGGACCCCAGCCGTCCCCGGTAGGCGGGCGGCGCCACCTCCGCGATGTACGCCGGCCCGAGCACCGAGGCCATGCCGATGGCCACACCCGCCAGGAACCGCCACACCCCGAGGTCCCAGACGCCGAACGGCAGCATCTGCCCGATGGAGCTGATCGCGAACAGGATGGCCGCCACCTGCATCGTCCGCGTACGGCCCCAACGGTCGGCCAGGTTGCCGCCCACCCAGGCGCCGACGGCCGAGCCGAGCAGCGCGATGGCCACCACGATGCCGATCTCCACGGCCCCGACGCCGAAGAACTTCTGGATGCCCACGACCGCGCCGTTGATCACCGCGCTGTCGTAGCCGAACAGGAACCCGCCTATGGCCGCCGCTGCGGTGATGAAGACGACATGTCCCAGGTTCTCCTGATGAGCGGGCTGAGTAGCCATGCGGTCCCCTCCTTATGAGACCGGCATCTACCCCTCGCAAGGCACCTATACCGCCATACTTACGCAATCTTGACGTACGGCCTCACAGCCAGCCCATGCGCTGTGCAGTGCGGATGGCTTCCAGCCGGTTCTGCGCATTGAGCTTGGTCATCGCGCTCGACAGGTAGTTGCGCACCGTGCCCTCGGTCAGGTGCAGCTCCGCCGCGATCCGCGCGATCGTCGCGCCGTCGCCGGCCAGCCGCAGCGCGTCGCGCTCCCGGTCGGTGAGCGGGCTGTCTCCGGCGGCCATCGCGGCGGCGGCCAGCTCCGCGTCGAGGTAGCGCCCGCCCGACTGGACCTTGCGGATGGCCATGGCCAGCTCCTCGGCGGAGGCGTCCTTGCCGAGGAAGCCGCTGACGCCGGCCGCCATCGCCCGCCGCAGGTACCCGGGCCGTCCCAGGCTGGTCAGGATGACGATCTTGCACTGGGAGCTGATCTGCTCGGCGGCGCTCAGGCCGTCCATGCCGGGCATCTCGATGTCGAGCACGGCAACGTCGGGGCGGTGCTCGGTGACGGCGGCCAGCACCTCGTCACCCCGGCCGACCTGGGCGACCACCTCGATGCCGTCCTCCAGGTCGAGCAGCGCGGCCAGGGCGCCACGGATCAGGTGCTCGTCGTCGGCCAGCAGCACACGCGTCGTCACGCCGGCACCGCCGCGCGCAGGACGTACGCACCCTCGCGGGTGGGCGCCGCCTGGAGCGTGCCGCCCGCGGCGCTCACCCGCCGCGACAGGCCGCCGAGCCCGTCCGGCGCGTGGTCGCCCACCGGGCCGGTCACCCCGTCGTTGGACATCTCCAGCACCCCATCCTTGATCGTTATCGAGCAGCGCTCGGCCTTGCTGTGCTTGAGGACGTTCGTGGCGCCCTCCCGGACGACGGTCGCGAGGAGCGTACGGGTCTCCGGCCCGAGCGCGGCGGTGTCGGCCTCGACGGCGCAGCGCACGCCCGCCGCCTCCAGGACCGCGCGCACGCCGGCGAGCACCTCGTCGAGGTCCAGCGTCCGATAGCTCTGTACGGCCACGCGCACCTCACGCAGCGCCTGCCGGGCGGTGTCGCGCACCTCGTACATCCGGGCCGCGGCGGCCTCCGGGTCCGACCGGAGCAGCTCCTCGGCCCGCTCGGCTCCGGCCGAGATGCCGGACAGGCTCTGCCCGAGCAGGTCGTTCAGGTCGCGGGCGAACCTCAGCCGCTCCTCGGAGACGGCCAGCCTGGCCCTGGCCTCCTGGCCCTCGTGGGCCGCCTTGGCCAGCCGCCACAGCCACAGGTTCACGCCGACGCAGCCCACGATGACCACGGTGAGCAGCGCCTGGATGACGACCACGGGCCAGACCACGCCCCCCGTGATCAGCGCGAGGTAGACGCTCACGGCGACGATCGACGCGGCGAACGCCGCGAGGACGGTGCGCTTGCGGGTGAACGGCGCCAGCATGCCCAGCCACAGAGCGGGCCCCCAGACCAGCGTGATCGGCGACAGCACGAGCGCGATCACACCGGAGATCCACAGGACGGCCGTCGGGCGGCTGCCGCCCCTGACCGCGAGCCGGAACGTCCGGCCGGCGAGGACCAGCAGGACGGCCAGCAGCACGCCGGCCCCCACCGCCAGCGGCGTCGGGAACCCCTGCTCCCAGAGCGCGTACAGCGCGAAGAAGCCGCTCAGGGACGTGAGGTGGATGAAGTCGATCGAGTAGACGATGAGCCAACGGACCTTGTCGAGCTTCGTCACCCGCCTGAACCGCAGGATCTTGCCCAGCTTCGCCGCCCGCCAGATCCGGAGTACTTTGTCCAGTTCAGTCCCCCGCCTGGCCTGGAACCGGTCCGCTCGCCCGCTCATGCCCGCACCGCCGCCCTCAGCACGAACTCGCCGCCGTGATCGGGGCCCGCCGCGAACGTCCCGCCGGCGGCGGCCATCCGCTCGGACAGCCCGCGCAGCCCGCTGCCGCCGCGCTCCCCGCCCGCCCGGCTCGTCGCCGGCGGGCCCACCTCAAAAGCGGTCTCGGAAGCGGGCTCAGAAGCGGTCTCCAGCGGGTACGCGGCCGTGGGCGCCGGGACGCGTACGCCGTCGTTGCGCATCTCCAGGGCGCCGTCGCGGATCGTGATCGCGCACCGCGTGGCCGTGCTGTGCTTGAGGATGTTCGTGGCGCCCTCGCGGACCGCCCAGGCGAGCAGCGCGCGGGCGGCGGGCGACAGGTCGGCGGTGGCGGCGTCGATCACGCAGCGGGCGCCGGCCGCCTCCAGCGCCGCCCGTACCCCGTGGAGCTCCTCGTCCAGGTCGAGCGTCCGGTAGCCGTCCACGGCGACCTGCACCTCGGCCAGCGCCTCCGCGGCCAGCCTGCGTACGTCGGCCATCTCCCGCTCCGCCTTGCCGGCCCCGGCGTCCGAGCGGGTGGCGAGCTTGGCGGCCAGCTCGCTCTTCAGGGAGATCACCGAGAGACTGTGCCCGAGCAGGTCGTGCAGGTCGCGCGCGAACCGCAGCCGCTCCTCCGCCACGGCCAGGCTCGCCTTGGCCTCCTGGCTGTCGTGCGCGTCCCTGATCGTCCACCACAGCCAGCGCCACAACCACAGGGCGGCGGCCATCGCCACGGCCGTGATCCCCTGCACGAGCAGCACCGGCTGCCACGGCTGGTGCGTGATGAGCACGACGGCGGTCACGGTGAGCCCGATCACGGCGGCGCCGGTGCAGATGCCCGCCCACATCGGCAGGTACAGCACCGCTCCGGACAGCCACAGGTACGCCACCATGGCCCAGAGCCCTTCGCTCATGCCGTTGCCCACCGCCGGGGGCAGCAGCGCGACCGCGCCCGCCGCCAGCAGTCCGGCCACGGCGAGCTTGGCAGTCGGCCGCGGCCGGGTGTCGAAGGCCTCGCGCATCAGGAACGGGAACAACGCGCACGATCCGAGCAGACAGACGCCGACGACGACGGCGTGCGCGACCGAGATCTTCCCCTCCATGGTCACCGCCGTGACCATGGCCGCGAACGAGAGCGCCAGCAGGGCGACCGTGGCGTCCATCCAGTAGATGAGGATCTTCCGCGCCGTACGCGCCTGGCCCGCCACCGCCCTCCCCCTCGTCGGCTATGTCATCATGTCGCCGAAATCCTATAGTTCGGGCGGGAGTACGCCAGAGGGTGTCGTTCAGGCGAGGGTGTGCCAGAGGACGCGGGCCACGGCCGGCTCGGGCTCGGCGCCGCGCAGGGACAGCCAGGCCAGGTCGTTACGGGCGACGAACGCGGCCAGCGCACGCGCGTCGGTCTCGTTCAGGTCGGCGGCGGCGCCCAGGACGGGCGTGAGCGCGACGCGGTGCCACGCGTCGGCCGGGCCGTCCAGGCCCTGGATCTCGGCGACCTGCCGCACGGCCGCGCGCACGGCCGAGGCGACGCGGCGCAGCCTGCCCGGGGGCGCGCCGGACGGCTCTGTCGGGGACAGCAGGTTGACGGTGGCGACGTCGGCGCCGTGCGCGCGGGTGAGGCGCAGCATCGCGACGTCGCGCTCGGCCAGGCCGTCCGGCCGGAGCGGCAGCGTGAACGTCACGGGCAGCCGCCGCCCGCGCTGCAGCAGGGCCAGGGCGCGTGCCCGGCGGATCACCGCGGCCCGGTCGGCGCCGCCGTCCGGCCCGCCGCCGTCCGGCTCGTCGTCGTCCGGCTCGTCGTCGTCCGGCTCGTCGTCCGGCTCGCCCTCGCTCGGCCCGACGGCGCTCGGGTCGACGTCGAGGTACGAGGCGCCGAGGCGGGAGACGACGTCTCCGTAGGCGGCGGCCAGGGTCTCGGGTGTGGCGCAGGTGGCGGCGAGGTCACGGCCCCGGGACCCGCCGAGTATGACGCCCGCGCCGCCTCCTTCCTCCCGTAACGAGCGGACACCTGCGGCGAGCGCGCGGTCGGTGTCCGTCAGGTCTCCGGCCGCCTCGCCTTGCGCCGCGACGGCCGAAGGGGAGGTGGTCCAGGCGGGGGTGCAAGGGCCGGGGCCGGCGACCAGGTGGCCGAGGGCGTACCAGTGCGTTCCCGTCAGCCGCGCGTCGGCGGCGAGGTCGAAGCCGGGGTCGCGGCCGGGCTCGGCGAAACGGACGAACGACGCGGGCCCTGCCGTGGCCGCTCCGGGAACGTCGGGAGGCCGGGGCCGGGCGAGCGCCGGCGAGGTGGCGGGCGGGACGAGGTCGGGCATGGCGCGGGCCGGCAACAGCGTGAGCGACGTCCCTGTCGCGGCCGCCAGGCCCAGGGCGGCGAGGAACGCCAGCGGGCGCGGAAGCGTGCCGGCCTCCCGCTCGCGCCGGGACCCGCCCGACCGCGTAGCGGAAGACCGCTCGCGCGAGGAGCGCTCGCGCGAGGACCGCCCCCCGGACAGCCGCGAACCAGACATGCGCCACCCCGAGTCGTCAGTCGATCACACAGAGCGTTGACGGCGACGGTAGCAAGCCGGACGGCTTCCCCGGGGCCGTTCTCCGGATGCCGTCCGGTCCATGCCGATAATGACGGTATGAAGTTGCGGATCTTCACGGAGCCCCAGGAGGGCGCGACCTATACCGACCTGCTCACCGTCGCCCAGACCACCGAGCGGCTGGGCTTCGACGCCTTCTTCAGGTCGGACCACTACCAGCGCATCGGCGCCGGCGATCCGGGGCCCGGCTCCACGGACGCGTGGATCACGCTGGCCGGTCTGGCGAGGGAGACGTCCCGGATCAGGCTGGGCACGCTGGTGACGCCGGCCACGTTCCGGCTGCCGGGGCCGCTGGCGATCAGCGTCGCGCAGGTCGACCAGATGAGCGGCGGCCGGGTCGAGCTGGGCCTCGGCACCGGCTGGTACGACGGCGAGCACGCGGCGTACGGCATCCCGTTCCCGCCGGTGGGTGAGCGGTTCGGCCGGTTCGAGGAGCAGCTGGAGATCATCCGGGGTCTCTGGACCGCCGAGGGGCCGTACTCGTTCGAGGGGGCCTACTACCGGCTGGCCGACTCGCCCGCGCTGCCGAAGCCGGCGCAGCGCCCGCGCCCGCCGATCATCATCGGCGGGGTCGGCGCCAAGCGGACGCCCCGGCTGGCGGCGATGTACGCCGACGAGTACAACGTGCCGTTCCACACCCTGGCCGAGACGGGGGCGGCGTTCGACCGGGTACGGCGGGCCGCCGACGAGGCCGGGCGCACGATCGTCCTGTCGGCGGCGCAGACGGTGTGCGTGGGCCGTGACCAGGCCGAGCTGGAGCGGCGCGCGGCGGCGATCGGCACGGGTCTGGACGAGCTGCGCGAGAAGGGGCTCGCCGGCACCCCGGCCGAGGTGCTGGACAAGCTGGGCGGACTGGCGGAGCTGGGGGCGGAGCGGGTGTACCTCCAGGTGATGGACCTGGCCGACTCGGACCACCTGGAGCTGATCGCCGCCGAGGTGCTGCCGCACGTATAAACGCCGAGACGGTAAACGCCGTGACGGTCGACGCCGTGACGGTAAACGCCGTGACGCGGTTTGCCCCGCTACGGCACACTTGGCGGGTGCTGCTGACGATCTCGACGACCGCGAGACCGGCGACAGACCTGGGCTTCCTGCTGCACAAGCATCCCGACCGGGTGCAGGAGTTCGGGCAGTCGTCCGGCAAGGCGACGGTGTTCTACCCGGAGGCGGGCGAGGAGCGCTGCACCGCCGCCCTCCTCCTGGAGGTCGACCCGGTGACGCTGGCCCGCTCGCGCGGGAAGGGCTCGCCGGACTTCAGCCTGTCGCAGTACGTCAACGACCGGCCCTACGCCGCCTCGTCCCTGCTGGCCGTCGCGCTCGCCGACGTGTTCCGCACGGCGCGGGCGGGGCGGTGCGCGGCCCGGCCGGAGCTGGCGGCCGGGCCGCTGCCGCTGGAGGTCCGGCTGCCGGCGCTGCCCTGCCGGGGCGGCCCCGACCTGGCGCGACGACTGTTCGAGCCGCTCGGCTGGGAGGTGTCGGCGCAGACGGTGCCGCTGGACGAGGGATTCCCCGAGTGGGGCGACTCGCGGTACGTGACGCTCACCCTCACCGGGACCGTCCGGCTGGCCGACGCGCTCAATCACCTGTACGTGCTGCTGCCGGTGCTCGACGACGCCAAGCACTACTGGATCGCGCCGGACGAGGTGGACAAGCTCATCCGCGCCGGCGAGGGCTGGCTGGGGACGCACCCGGAGCGGGCGCTGATCACGCGGCGCTACCTGGGCCGCCGCCGGGCGCTGGCCCGTACGGCGCTGGCTCGGCTGGCGGAGCTGGGCGACGAGACGGAGGAGGCGCTGGAGCCGGCCGTACCGGAGGAGGAGGGGCCGACCGCGACACCGGCCCCGGCCGACGAGCAGCCGGAAGGCGAGCAGCCGGAAGGCGAGAGCCCGGAAGGCGAGCTGCCGGACGCTCCCGTCCAGGAGGAGCAGTCTCCGAAGGAGAGCGCCGGGCCGCGCTCGCTCAGCGGGAAGCGGCGGGAGGCCGTGCTGCTGACCCTGGAGGAGCTGGGCGCGACCAGCGTCATCGACCTCGGCTGCGGCCACGGCGAGCTGGTCGGCGAGCTGCTGGCCAGGCCCCGGTTCGCCCGTGTCGGCGGCATGGACGTCTCCCCCATGGCCCTGACCGTCGCGGCGCGCAAGCTGAAGCTGGACCGGATGCCGGCCGCCAGGCGTGAGCGGCTGACCCTGTTCCAGGGCGCCCTGACGTACACCGACAAGCGGCTGGCCGGCTACGACGCGGCCGTGCTCATGGAGGTGGTCGAGCACGTCGACCCGCCGCGCCTGGCGGCGCTGGAGCGGGTCGTGTTCGGTCACGCCCGGCCCCGGCACGTGCTCGTCACCACCCCGAACATCGAGTACAACGTGCGCTACGAATTCCTGACCGGGCTGCGCCACCCCGACCACCGGTTCGAGTGGACCCGGGCCGAGTTCGCCGCGTGGGCCGCCGAAGTGGCCGGCCGGTACGGCTACACCGTCGCCCTGCGCCCCGTGGGCGAGGACGACCCCGAGGTCGGCCCGCCGACGCAGATGGGAGTGTTCACCCGTGATCAGCGTTCCTGAGCTGTCCCTGGTGGTGCTGGTCGGCGTGTCCGGCAGCGGGAAGTCGACGTTCGCCGCCCGGCACTTCAAGCCGACGCAGGTCATCTCGTCCGACTACTGCCGCGGCCTGGTCTCCGACGACGAGAACGACCAGTCCGCCACGCCCGAGGCGTTCGCGCTGCTCCACCACATCGTCGGCGTGCGCCTGTCGCGCGGCCTGCTCACGGTGGTCGACGCGACGAACGTGCAGTACGGCGCCCGCAAGGCCCTCATCGACCTGGCCAAGCGGCACGACGTGCTGGCCGACGCCATCGTGTTGGACGTGCCCGAGGAGACGGCCATCCAGCGCAACGCGACCCGTCCCGACCGTGACTTCGGGGCCGGCGTGGTGGTCCGGCAGCGCAAGGAGCTGCGCCGGTCGCTGTCCAAGATCTCCAGGGACGGCTTCCGCAAGGTCCACGTGCTGCGCGGCCTCGACGCCGTCGAGAGCGCCACCGTGACGTACGAGAGGGCGTGGTCGGACAAGCGTGAGCTGACCGGGCCGTTCGACATCATCGGCGACGTGCACGGCTGCCGCGCCGAGCTGGAGGAGCTGCTCGCGCGGCTCGGCTGGCAGGGAGTACGGCATCCGGAGGGCCGGACGGCGGTGTTCGTCGGCGACCTGGTGGACCGCGGCCCCGACACGCCGGGCGTGCTGCGGCTGGTCATGGACATGGTCGAGGCGGGCACGGCGCTGTGCGTGGCCGGCAACCACGAGCAGAAGCTGGTGCGCGCGCTCAACGGCCGCAACGTCAGGGCGACGCACGGCCTCCAGGAGTCGCTGGACCAGCTCGCCGCCGAGCCGCCGGAGTTCACGGAGCGGGCGCGGACGTTCATGGACGGGCTGATCAGCCACTACCGGCTCGACGGCGGCCGGCTCGTCGTCGCGCACGCGGGCCTGAAGGAGGCGTACCACGGGCGCGCGTCCGGCCGGGTCCGCTCCTTCGCCCTGTACGGCGAGACGACCGGCGAGACCGACGAGTACGGCCTGCCGGTGCGCTACCCGTGGGCCGACGACTACCGGGGCCGGGCCATGGTCGTCTACGGCCACACCCCGACCGTGCGGCCCGAGTGGGTCAACAACACGATGTGCCTCGACACGGGCTGCGTGTTCGGCGGCGAGCTGACGGCGCTGCGCTACCCGGAGCGGGAGCTGGTGCAGGTGCCCGCCCGGAAGGTCTGGTACGAGCCGGTCAAGCCGCTCGGCGGCCCCGCCCGCGAGCCGAACACGCTGAGCATCGACGACGTCCGGGGCACCCGGTACGTCGAGACCCGCTTCGGCGCGCGGGTCAAGGTGATGGAGGAGAACGCCGCGGCCGCGCTGGAGGTGATGAGCCGGTTCGCGGTGGACCCGCGCTGGCTCGTGTACCTGCCGCCGACGATGGCGCCGCCGGAGACGTCCACGCTGGACGGCTACCTGGAGCACCCGGCCGAGGCGTTCGCGGAGTTCGCCGCCGCCGGGGTGGGCGAGGTCGTGTGCGAGGAGAAGCACATGGGCTCGCGGGCCGTGGCCGTCCTGGCGAGGACGCCGGAGGTGGCGCGGGAGCGGTTCGGCGTCACCGACGGCAGCACGGGCGCCGTCTACACGCGTACCGGCCGGCCGTTCTTCCACGACAACGGGCCGCTCGTCGAGGGGCTGCGGGAGGCGTGCGCGCCGCTGTGGGCGGAGCTCGGCTCCGACTGGGTGGTGCTCGACTGCGAGCTGCTGCCCTGGTCGGCCAAGGCGGGCGAGCTGATCAGGACGCAGTACGCCTCGGTGGGCGCGGCGGCGCGGGTGGCACTGCCCGAGGCCGTGTCGGCGCTCGAAGCGGCGGCCGGGCGCGGGGCGGATGTGGGCGGACTGTTGTCCCGCACCCGGCGCCGCTCTGCCAACGCTGCCCTGTTCCGCGACGCCTACGCCCGTTACTGCTGGCCGGTCGACGGGCTGGACGGGGTACGGGTGGCGCCGTTCCAGATCCTCGCCTGCGAGGGGCGGGCCACGGCGCTGGAGCCGCACGCCTGGCACCTGTCCACGCTGGCGCGGCTGGACTCGCCGCTGATCACGCACACGCGTCACCTGTTCGTGTCGCTGGAGTCGGAGGAGTCGCGCGCCGAGGCCGTGGCCTGGTGGGAGTCGCTGACGGCGGCCGGCGGCGAGGGCATGGTGGTCAAGCCGGCCACGTACACGCCGGGCCGGGTCCAGCCGGGGGTGAAGGTGCGGGGCCGCGAGTACCTGCGCATCATCTACGGGCCGGACTACACGGAGTCGCTGGACGTGCTGCGCAGGCGCTTCCTGGGCAAGAAGCGGGCGATGGCGCTGCGGGAGTACGCGCTGGGGCTGGAGTCGCTGGCCCGGCTGTGCGAGGGCGAGGCGGCCTGGCGCGTCCACGAGCCGGTCTTCGCCGTCCTGGCCCTGGAGTCGGAGCCGGTGGACCCCCGCCTCTAGGGCTGTCGGCGTACCGTGAACTTCAGGTGCAGCACCCGGTCACCCTGGATGACCACGTGCGGGTCCTCCAGGAGGTGCTGCCCCTCGATGCCGCCGAAGTAGCGTTTGCCCGACCCGAACACCACCGGCACCACGTCCATCGCCACCTCGTCCACGAGGCCGGCCGCGAGGATCTGGCCGCCCACGTCGCCGGCGTTCACGGCGACGGTTCGCTCACCGGCGAGCTCCTGGGCCTTGTCGATGGCGGCCGTCACGCCGTCGACGAAATGGCAGGACGCCTCGGGGTGCCAGCCCTCGGGCTTGGGCCGGTGGGACACCACGACCACGTGCTCTCCCGCGGGCGGCCTGCCCTCCCAGCCGTTCACCAGGTCGAACAGGTTGCGGCCCATCACGATCACGCCGATCGACTCCCACATCGACCGGACGTACTGCGCCGACGCGCGTGAGACCTTGAGGCGGCTTCCGGTACCGGAATGGTCGTACTCCTGGTCGCCGCCTTCGGTGATCGGGGTGTCCCCGCTGAAGTACCAGTCGTGGAGGGGTCCGACGTCGTCCTGGTCATCGGCGATGAAGCCGTCCACCGACACCACGTTGTGCATGATCACTGTGCCCACGGGTCCTCCTGGAGTCGTCCTGCGCGTTCGCCTCCGATCCTGTCGTCCCGGGGGGCCATGGGGCTTGTAGAAAATCAATCAGCGGGCATCGGAACGCTGTCCGAAGGGTCGGCGGGGAACCGGCGCCGCAGGGCCAGGTATTGCGTCGGGGTATGGCCGGTGAAGTCCTTGAACTCCCTGCTGAAGTGGGCCTGGTCGAAGTAGCCCGCCGTCTGGGCGAGCTCCGACCAGTCGACCGGACGCAGGGCGTCCACGGACAGGATCAGCCGCGCGAAGCGGTAGATCCGCGCCACCCGCTTCGGGGTGACCCCGACGTGCGACTTGAACTGCGTGGCCAGGTGATTGCCGCTCACCCCGGCGGCATCGGTCAGGGCGCCGACCGGGACCGCGCCGTGGGAGGTCGCCAACCGCCCGCCGGTGTGCCGGACCAGGTCGAGACCGCGTGACGGCGCCTCGGCGAGTCGCGATCGCAGCTCCTCCTCCAGGACCCGTAGCATCTCGGTGGCCGATGCGCTCTCGCCGAGCCGGTTGCGAAGCCGGTCCGCAGACCGTTGCCAGACGGCGTCGACCGGCACCCATCGGTCCCGCAGCTCGGTCGCCGGCATGTCGACGAACGGCGAAAGACCCCAAGGCTTGAAGTGCACGCCGACGAGCCGCACCCGGCTGGGGTACTCGACGAGGAAACGCCTGGTCCATACGCCCATGAACCACCCATCGCTGAACACTTCCGGCGGCACCGAAGGCTCCCACAGGCGGGCGGGTTCGCCCAGGTTGACGAACAGGTGTGCCGACGGCATCGGCGGAACGTTGATCCGGTGGTGGCGCGGCACCCCGGTCAGGCAGTAGATGTCGTCGATGAACCGGTCGAGCGGCGGGGCGGGCACCCGGCCGACGTATTCCATGGACTCAGTGTGGCCGACGAGGGTTCAGCTCGCGAAGGAGGCCGCCGGTGCGGGGCACCACTCCCTGACCGCCTCCACGATCCGGGCGGCCTGCTCCCGGGTCACGTCGGTGAAGCGCTCCTGGGCGTCGCTCACCAGCTCCTCCCCCGGCTTGCCGGCCACGATGTCGCGGCAGGTGGCGCGGGCCCGGCTCAGCGCCGCGTCCTCCTCGGGAGCCAGCCACGGGGCGATCCGCTCAAGGCGGCGCAGGAACGCCCGGTCAGGCTCAGCCCCAAGGCCAGGGGGCAGTTCGCCTCCGGCGGGGGGCAACAGGGCGGCGTGGCCCGCGTTCCCCGGAGGGAGCGACGCCGGCCCGCCGGCGGTGACGAGGCTCGTCACGACCAGGACGACGCTCACGCCGGCCACGAGCGCCGTGCCCGCCACCGCGAGGACCCGCGTCCTGCGCCCATCTCCGCCCGCCTCGGCGGATTCGGAAACCTGCTTGCGCATGTGGCGCACCGTACGCCCCACATGACCACCGCCGTCCGTTTTTCCGCCGAATGGATGACCGAAACAGCGCTGAAAGGCTACCCCTTACCCAGGCCGGAAGCCATGGGCGCAGACAGGCGGAAGCCCCCGCCGCGTGGGCGGCGGGGGCTCCGGCAGGTGGTCCTTGGCGTCAGGCCGCGGACTCCGCGACCTCGGCCTCCAGCGGCGTGACCGCGGCGATCAGGTCGGCGAAGTCCTTGCGCGGGACCTCCAGCACCACGTCCGGCCTGTCGACGTGGTGGATCTCGACGTGGTCGTTGAGCCTTCGCGCGACGACACGGTTGCTCATTCGTGCTCCTTCCCGAGGGGAGACTGCCTGCCTGTGGCCGTGCCCGGGGTCTACGCGGGAGACGTTCGCAGCCGCCCGTGCCGCCCCGTTCCGTGAGGGTCCGGCCACCGCGAGTCAGCTTGCCATCCGGGCCGATGGCGGGCGGCCCGCACCTGTGGGGCCGGGTAGAGACATGCCCGCCCTGGTGGGCCATCTATGCGCCTCGGGGGAAACTCGCGGCTCAGCCTCCCGCCGGGGCCAGTTGGAAGTGCCAGACGACCATCGCCGGCACGTCGCCATGGGCGGCCCTCGCAGCCTCGGGCACCAGGTCCGTCAGGCACCACGGCCACACGTCCCAGGTCTCCAGCGCCTGCGCCGTGGACGGCGTCCCGGCCGGCCGGGGCCGCTCCGCCTCGGCCAGGCGAGGCTCCTCACAGCGGCGCACCTGCAGCCCCGCCGCCAGGGCGGCGCGCAGGTAGTCGCCGACGGGGTGCCGGTAGGTGGCTATCCGCCCCGGCTGCCCGTCCTCCCGCCGTACGGGCGGGACGAAGCCCCGAGCGACTCCCTCGGGGTGCATGTCGGAGACCACCAGGTGTCCTCCCGGACGCAGCACCCTGGCGAACTCGGCCATCACCGGCCGCAGCGACGGGACATGCGTCAGCGCCAGGGAGCAGACCACGAGGTCCACGGCGTCGTCCGGCACCGGCAGGCGCAGCAGGTCCCCGACCAGGAACTCCCCCTGCGGGACCCGGTCCCGCGCCCGCGCGAGCATGTCGGGCGAGCCGTCCACGCCGATGACCTGATGGCCGCGCCCGGCCAGGGACGCCGCCACCCGGCCGGTGCCGCACGCGGCGTCCAGGGCGACGCCCGCCGGAAGCCCGTCGAGGATCCGCCCGACGATGGGCTCGTCGATGGAGAACAGGCCGTTGGGCCCGTCATAGGTGCGCGACCAGATGCGATAGCCCTCCACCGCGTCCACCCGCGCGACCTGCACGCCCGCGTCCGCCAGCGCCTCGTCGTCGAGCAGCCGGCGGATCTCGGCGACACGCGCCTCGACGAAGCCGCGGTCGAACTGGCCGGTGAACGAGCGCAACAGGGCGACGCCCTCGATGCCGAGCAGGTACGCCAGAGGGTCCTCGTAGATCACGCCGCGACCCTAACGACACCCAGCCCGGCGCCGCCATCCGATTTCACCCGCCCCGCACCGGGCCCACCAGGAGCGGCCCCCTGAGCATCTCCGGTGTGGGCACGACGCCGCTGATCCGCGCCGCCAGGTGGAACGACCGCGCGATCGCGGTCGCGTAGAGGTCGTTCCAGTCCTCGCCTCCGGTCGTCGGCTCCAGCGGAAGGCCGACCTCGCGCATGAGCCCGTTGAGCCGATCCGGATCACTGCCCGACCGCATGTCCGGCATGTACGGATTGAAACAGGTGACGGTCTCACCGTCGAGCGCGTAGGCGACATGGTGGTTGGCGTAGTCGTGGCGTAGCACGGCCACCACTTCGCAGCCGGAGGACAGCCTGGCCCGGGTGTCTCCCCTGGCGGCCTCCCAGCCGAGGAGTTCCAGGGCCACGCACCAGTCGCCGGCCTGGACGACTCCCACATGTCCACCGCCCCGCGAGCCGCCGTACCTGTCGCCGAACGCGAACGCCCTATGACCGTACTCGTCCAGGCTCATCTCCCGCCCCTGAAGCGGCCCTTGAGGCGTGCCCTGTCGCGCCTCCGGCTCTGCGAAGCGGCGGAGCACCTCGGCCGGTTCGAGTCCGCGGAGAAAGGACACACAGAAGATCTCGTCGAACAGGTCGTCCTCGTGCCCCGCCGGAACCGCCAGCCAGCGGAACGGGGCGAGCGGGTCGGTCGCCATCGCCACTCCTTGATCGTTTCAGCGATGGTGCCCGACAGCACCGACAGATCCGGTCGGTGGGGGCGCGGCCCGCGTGCCGTCCTCGCGGGCGCACTAGGCGGGGCGTGCCCCCTCCAGTTGTTCGACGCAGCGCGCCAGCAGAGCGATCAGGGTCTCGCGCTCCTCGTCGCTGAAGGCGCCGGCGAGCCCGCGTTCGACGCGTACGGCGTTGGCGTCGGCGCTGGCCATCACCTGCGCGCCCTTCGCGGTGAGCCGCGTCTCCAGGATGTTCTTGTGCCACTCGTGCGGTGTCCGCTCGATCAGGCCCTGCTCCTGAAGGTTCCTGAGCACGGTGTTCATGGTGGGCGGCGTCACCCCGCACGCCCGGGCGAGGGCGGCCGCCGAGATGCCCGGGTTCTCCGCGAGGTGGAGCAGCGCCGCGTACTGGGGCACGGTCAGTCCGGCGGGCCTCAGCGCGGCGTGCTTGGCCGCGTTGAGCGCTTGCTCCGCCCGCTTCAGGTGGAAGCCCAGGCGCTCGGTAACGGGCATCGAGGTCATCTCCGCATGGTAACGACCCCGTTCAGCCGATGTTGACAGATATTAGAGCTCTAATTATCGTAAGTTCTCGTCCTAATGATCCAACCCTTGCGAGTTGCTCATGCGTTCCCTCCGTACCGTCGCCGCCGCAACGGGCATGACCCTGGCCATCGCGCTCGCCGGCGCCACCCCCGCGGCCCTGGCGGCCGGCACCGCCGCAACGGTCTCAGCCCCTGCCGCCACCGTCTCCACCGCATTCGAGCTGCCCGGCGCCCGGGTCTACCCCGAGGGCATCACCGCCGATCCGCGTACCGGCGACCTGTACGCCGGCTCCTTCACCGACGGCACCGTGTTCCGCATGACGCCCGGACGGCGGGTGGCCGAGACCTTCCTGCCGGCCGGCGCCGACGGCCGGCACACCGCCAACGGCCTGGAGGCGGACGGGGCAGGCCGGCTGTGGGTCACCGACTCCACCAGCGGCGTCACCGTCTACGACACCCGCACCCGCGCGCTGCTCGCCCGCTTCGAGGTCGAGGGGGACGAGCCGAGGTTCGTCAACGACGTCGCCATCGCGCCGGACGGCACCGCCTACCTCACCGACAGCGTGCGGGCCGTCGTGTACCGGGTCACCCTCCGCCAGCTCGCCCGGGCACGCGGCGGCAGGGCGCCGCTCACGCCGTACGCGGATCTGAGCGACGCGGCCGGCCCGAACGCGCCCGGAACGTTCACGCTGAACGGAATCGTCGCCGACCGCGCCGGCCGCTACCTGCTGACGGCGGACATGACGGGCGGCGGCCTCTACCGCGTCGACCTCACCACCCGCGCCGTCCGGAAGGTCGCGCTGGAGGGAGGCGACATGCTGCACGCCGACGGGCTGGAGCTGCGCGGCGCGACGCTGTGGGCGGTGCACAACACCGTCGACACGATCAGCCGGTGGCGGGTCACCCGCGACGGCACGGCGGCGCGGGTGGAGCGGCGGCTGACCGACGAGGCGCTCCAGCTCCCGACCACGCTGACGTGGCACCGGCACGGGCTGTACGTCGTGCGCTCGCAGTTCGACAAGGGCGGCCCACTGGGCGACGGCACGCCGAGCCTGCCCTTCTCCGTCGCGCTGGTGCGCGGGCTCTGAGCCGTCGCGCTGGTGCGCGGGTTACGGCTCACCCGCGGACGAGCAGCGCCACGCACTCCACGTGGTGGGTCATCGGGAAGGCGTCGAAGGCGCGCAGGTCCGTGAGGCCGTATCCCCGCTCCCCCAGCCACGCCAGGTCACGGGCCAGGGTGGCCGGGTCGCAGGAGACGTAGACGATGCGTGGCGCCTCCAGGCCCGTGATGCGGTCCACCACCTCGCGGCCGAGGCCGGCGCGGGGCGGGTCGACCACGACCACGTCGGCGCGTTCGATCTGGAAACGGTCCAGGGCCTCCTCGACCCGGCCCCGCTCCACGCGCGCCTGCGGGAGGTCGCGGAGGTTGGCGCGGGCGTCGCGGACCGCCGCCGCGTCCGACTCCAGGCCGAAGACGGCCCCCTCCGCCCCCACCGCCTCCGCCAGGCCGGCGGCGAACAGGCCCACCCCGCAGTAGAGGTCGAGCGCCCACTCCCCCGGCTCCGGGGCGGCGAAGGTCAGGACGGCGTCCAGCAGGGTCTCCGCGGCGCCGGGGTGGACCTGCCAGAAGCCGCTGCCCGACACCCGGAACTCCCGGTCGCCGACCCGTTCGCGGAGCACGCCCGAGCCGTGGCGCGGCACCGTGCGACCCTTGCCCTGGTCGAGCAGGATCGAGGCCGGCGCGTCGAGGTCGGGCACGGGCACCGTGCGGCGCGGGCGCGGCTTGACCACCACGGCGCGGTCGCCGCCCGCTGAGGCGATCACCTCGACGCCCGCCGCCCCGGGCCACTTGTGCAGCTCCGCACCGACCGCCTCCACCTCCGGGTGGGCGATCAGGCACGCGTCGACGGGCTGGATGTCGTGGGAGCGGTGCTTGCGGAAGCCCGGCGCCCCGTCCGGTCGTACGGCGAGCTGGACCCGGGTGCGCCAGCCGAGACCGTCCGGCGCGCCCGGAACCTCCTCCACCACGACCTTCCGGTCGATGCCGGCGAGCCTGCGCAACTGCTCGGCGACCACATCGGCCTTGAGCGCGCGCTGGGCCTCCAGGGTGGCGTGCTGCCAGTCGCAGCCGCCGCACCGGCCGGGGCCGGCGTAGGGGCAGGGCGGCACGACGCGGTCGGGTGAGGGCTCCAGGATCTCCACGGCGTCGGCGCGGAGGAAGCGGGAGGTCTCCTCGGTCACCGCGGCGACGACGCGCTCGCCCGGCAGCGCGTGCCGGACGAACACCACGCGCCCTTCGTGCCGGGCGACGCACCAGCCTCCGTGCGCGACCGGACCGACCGTGAGCTCCAGAGATGCCTGTTCCGCTTCCACATCGACACCCTATGCCCAGCCCATACGGGTCCTGCACGTCTCCTGCACGTCGAAGGCCCCCTCGGCCGTCAGCCGGGCTGGATCTCCTTGTCCTTGGCGGCGTCGTCCCAGGAGCGCCGCACCGAGCCCGGCGCGTACGGCTCCGGGCGGCCCTTGAGCCGGTCGGAGGAGTGGAGCTGCCACGGCACGCTCGTCACCATCACGCCGGGCTTGAACAGCAGCCGGGCCTTCAGCCGCAGCGCGCTCTGGTTGTGCAGCAGGTGCTCCCACCAGTGCCCGACCACGTACTCGGGGATGAAGACCGTCACCACGTCGCGCGGCGAGCGACGGCGCAGCGTCTTGACGTAGTCGAGGATCGGCTGGGTGATCTCCCGGTACGGCGAGTCGAGCATCTTGAGCGGCACCGGGATGCCGCGGCGCTCCCACTCCTCCTGGAGCTGGCGCGCCTCGGGGCTCTCGACGCCCACGGTGACGGCCTCCAGCGTGGACGGCCGGGTGGCGCGGGCGTAGGCGAGGGCCCGCATGGTGGGTTTGTGGATCTTGGAGACGAGCACGATGGCGTGGTTGCGCGCGGGCAGCATCGACGCGTCGTACTCGCCGGTGATCTCCAGCTCGGCCGCCACGTTGTCGTAGTGCCGGCGGATGCCCTTCATCATCAGGAACAGGATCGGCATCGCCAGGCACACGATCCACGCGCCGACCAGGAACTTGGTGAGCAGCACGACGACGAGCACGATGCCCGTCATGACGCCGCCGAAGAAGTTGATGGTGCGCGAGCGGTGCATCCGGTGGCGGACCCGCGGGTCGGTCTCGGTCCTCAGGTGGCGCGTCCAGTGGATGACCATGCCGGTCTGGCTGAGGGTGAAGGAGACGAAGACGCCGACGATGTAGAGGTTCAGCAGGCGGCTGACGTCGGCCTTGAACCCCCACAGCAGCAGGCAGGCGCCGAGGGCGAGGATGAGGATGCCGTTGGAGAACGCGAGCCGGTCGCCGCGGGTGTGCAACTGGCGCGGCAGGTAGCGGTCCTGGGCCAGGATCGAGCCGAGCACGGGAAAGCCGTTGAAGGCGGTGTTGGCGGCCAGGAACAGGATGAGGGCCGTCACCGCCGAGATCACCACGAACGGCGCCGAGCCGCCGCCGAAGACCGCGTCGGCCACCTGGGAGATGATCGGCTGCTGGTAGTAGCCGGGGCCGACGGGCGTCCCGTCGGGCCTGAGCAGGTCGGTCGCCACCACGGACGGCTCGGCCACCTTCACGCCGGAGGCCAGACCGAGCGCGATGATGCCGCCGAACATGGTGATCGCGACCAGGCCCATCATGAGCAGGGTGGTCGCGGCGTTCTTGCTCTTGGGCTTGCGGAAGGCCGGCACGCCGTTGCTGATGGCCTCGACGCCGGTCAGCGCCGCGCAGCCGGAGGAGAACGCCCGCAGCACGAGGAACGCGGCGGCGAACCCCGCCAGGTCGCTCTGCTCCGGGACGATGTCGAAGTCGGCGCTGGGCGCGTGCAGCTGGTCGCCGAGCACCAGCAGCCGGAACCCGCCCCACAGGACGAGGCCGATCACCGCGGCCATGAACGCGTACGTCGGGATGGCGAAGGCGACGCCCGACTCTCGCAGGCCGCGCAGGTTGACCACGGTGAGCAGGATGACGATGGTGATGGCGACCGCGGGCTTGTTCTCGGCGACGAACGGGATGGTGGCGCCCACGTAGTCGACGCCGTTGGCCACGGACACGGCCACGGTCAGCACGTAGTCGACCATGAGGGCGCTGGCGACGGTGAGCCCGGCGTTCTTGCCCAGGTTGGTGGTGGCCACCTCGTAGTCGCCGCCGCCGCTGGGATAGGCGTGGACGTTCTGCCGGTACGACGCGACGACCGTCAGCATGACCAGCACCACGGCGAGCGCGATCCACGGGCTGTAGGTGTAGAACGAGACGCCGGCCAGCGAGAGGATGACGAGGATCTCCTGCGGCGCGTACGCCACGGAGGACAGGGCGTCGCTGGCGAACACCGGCAGGGCGATGCGCTTGGGCAGCAGCTGCTCGTGCAGCTGCCCGCTCCGCAGCGCCCGGCCTACCAGGACGCGTTTCAGAAGATCTGTCACCTTCGCCACGTAACCAGAGCCTAGTCCCCGATTCGGCCCCGCAGCCGAGCGCTCCCCTATCAGGCCATACTGGTGTCGAGCAACCGGCCGACCGCGAGATGCGGGGGAGTATGCATATAGTGATCATGGGATGCGGGCGGGTCGGATCGACCCTGGCTCACATCCTCGAAGACGGCGGCCATTCGGTCGCGATCATCGACCGCGATCCGCAGGCGTTCCGCCGGCTGCGGGCGGGGTTCCGCGGCCGGCGGGTGACGGGTGTCGGCTTCGACCGCGACGTGCTCACCGACGCCGGCATCGAGTCCGCCACCGCGTACGTGGCCGTCTCCAGCGGGGACAACTCCAACATCATCTCGGCTCGGGTGGCCCGCGAGACGTTCGGCGTGGACAACGTCGTGGCCCGGATCTACGACCCTCGCCGGGCCGAGGTCTACCAGCGGCTGGGCATCCCCACGGTGGCCACCGTGCGCTGGACGGCCGACCAGATCCTGCGGCGCATCCTGCCGGAGGGGGCCGAGCCGCTGTGGCGCGACCCGACCGGCCGGGTCGTCCTGGCCGAGGTGCCCGTCCACCAGTCCTGGATCGGCACCCGCGCCGTCGACCTGGAGCCCAAGGCTAGGTGCCGGGCCGCGTTCATCAACCGGATGGGCGAGTCGCTGGTCGTCGCGGACGACACGGTGCTCCAGGAGGGCGACATCCTGCACGTCATCGCCGCCGAGAACGACATGGACCGGATCAACAAGGTGCTCGCCGCCGCACCGGAGAAGGACGACTGATGCGCGTCGCGATCGCGGGGGCCGGGGCCGTGGGCCGGTCCATCGCCGCCGAGCTGCTGGAGAACGGGCACGAGATTCTCCTCATCGACGTGGATCCCAAGGCCATCAAGATCGACAGCGTGCCGCGGGCGGAGTGGCTGCTGGCCGACGCCTGCGAGATCGCCTCGCTGGACGAGGCCGGCCTGAACAACTGCCACGTGGTCGTCGCCTCCACCGGCGACGACAAGGTCAACCTGGTGGTGTCGCTGCTGGCCAAGACCGAGTACGGCGTGCCAAGAGTGGTCGCCCGGATCAACCATCCCAACAACGAGTGGCTGTTCAACGAGTCGTGGGGCGTGGACGTGGCCGTCTCGACGCCGCGCCTGCTGAGCGCGCTCGTCGAGGAGGCGGTGAGCGTCGGCGACCTGGTCCGGCTGCTGACGTTCCGCCAGGGGCAGGCCAACCTGGTGGAGCTCACGCTGGCCGAGGACGCGCCGGTGGTGGGCCAGCGGGCCGGCTCGGTGCCGTGGCCGGCCGACTCGGCGCTCGTGGCGATCCTGCGCGAGGGCAGCGTGCTGGTGCCCTCCGACGACGACCCGCTGGAGGCGGGCGACGAGCTGCTGTTCGTCGCCACCCAGGAGGTCGAGCAGGAGCTCGCCCACCTGCTGTCGCAGCACTGACCGCGCGTCACAGCGGGCACTGACCACGCGTCACACGGGCACTGACCGCGCGTCACAGCGGGCACTGACCCAGGCGTCTCCACCGAAACTGACCCCGGGCGTCTCCACCGGCGCCCGTCCGGCCTGTTCCTCGGCCGGCGACCTCGGCTGAAGCGAGCCGCAGGAGCCGGCCGAGTGCGACGAGGTCGGCCTAAGCGGCCGGCCCCGAGCCGGGAGCCTCGCGGCGGGGCGTGCCGACGGCGATCGGCAGCACCAGGACGGCCAGGACGCCACCGATCCACAGCACGCTCACCGTCGGGACGGCGTCGACGGTCAGGCCGCCGACGAGGGCGCCGAGCGCGATGGACAGGTTGAACATCGACACGTACAGGGAGGACGCGGCCTCCGTGGCGGTCGGTGCGGCGCCGAGGATCCAGCTCTGGAAGGTGACCGGGACGGCGCCGTAGCCCAGGCCCCAGACGACGAGGATCGCGGCGGCCGAGACGGTGTTGTGATCCATGATCGCGAGGGCGGCCATGGCGGCGGCGAGGAGCACGCCGATGCCGCACACGGTCTGCCGCAGGCGCGTGGTGATCAGCGCGCCTGCGACGAAGTTGCCGCAGATGCCGGCGACGCCGAAGACCAGCAGCAGCACGCTGATCATGCCGTCCGCCACACCGTCGTCCTGCAGGACGGGCCGGACGAACGTATAGGCGGTGAAGTGCCCGGTGATGACCAGGAAGGTCATGGCGATGCCGACGCGCACCGCGGTGTACGTGCGGAACACCCGCGGCAGGTCCGCGAACGTCATCGTGCGCTCCGGCGCCAGCTTCGGCATCACGAGGATCATGCACGCCAGCGAGGTGAGCCCGAGCAGGCCCACGCCCGCGAACGCGGTTCGCCAGCCGCTGAGGTCGCCGGCCAGGGTGCCCGCGGGGACACCGAGGACGGAGGCGGTCTCGACACCGCCGAAGACCACGGCGGTGGCCCGCGCGACATGGCGTTCGGGCACCAGGCGCAGGGCGATGCCGCCGGCCAGGGACCAGAAGCCGCCGACGCAAACGCCGATCAGGAAGCGGGCGAGGAGTACGACGGCGAAGCTGGTGGCGAAGGCGGAGGCGAGGTTGGCCACGCCCACCATCCCGATCAGCAGGGCCAGCACCAGCCGGCGGTCGATCCTGGCGGTGGCCACGGTGACCAGCGGCGCCGCGACGGCCGCGACGAGTCCCGGCACGGTGACCATGAGCGCGGTGGTGCCCTCGGAGACGTCCAGCGCGACGCCGATCGGGGTGAGCAGTCCGACGGGCAGCAGTTCGGAGGTCATCAGGGCGAAGATGCCCAGCGTCACGGCGAGGATCGCGAGCCAGCCCCGGACCGGCGAGGGGTTGGCGTCCCGGGCCGCATCCAGGGGCGGGACGTCGATGGATGTCACGGTGTGGACCTTTCCGATGCGGTCACGGCACGGGCAGTGGCCGCGGCGAGGCGGCCACCGCCCGTGAGCGGGCAGGACGGAGACGGAGGTGGGTGGTTACTCGGTGCCGGGGGTCTTGCGCGTGGTCACGTTCATGCGGTTCCAGGCGTTGACCGTGAAGATCAGCGCGATGAGCTGGGCGAGCTCCTTGTCGCCGAAATGCCGCGCGGCCTCGTCGTACACCTCGTCCTCGACCCCCTGGGGCAGCAACGTCACCGCCTCGGTCAGCGCCAGGGCGGCGCGCTCCTCTGCGGTGTAGAGGCTGGATTCCCGCCAGGCGCTCAGCTGGTAGATGCGCGCCTCGCTCTCACCCGCCCGGCGGGCGTCGCCGGTGTGGTAGTCGATGCAGTACGCGCACCGGTTGATCTGGGAGGCGCGGATCTGCACCAGCTCGACCAGTACCGGGTCCAGTCCTTCGCGGGCCGCGGCGTCGAGCGCCAGCACGGCCTTGAAGACCTTGGGCGCGACAACGGACATGTTCATGCGTGTGGGAATGGCGACGTTCGTCATGCCCCCGACCCTAGGAGCGTGAACGACCCAGGATATGGTGCATTTTCGTGGACATTTCGTGGGTCAATTTCCGGCGCCGGACGGGGCGGTGAGCGGTCTGCGCACGGACGGCGGCAGCGACCTGCACCTGGAGCTCACGGGCGGTGGCGGCGCGCGTGTGCGGCTCATGAGGGCCATGCGCGAGGCGATCCGTTCGGGACGGCTGGCGCCCGGCACCCGGCTGCCGCCCTACCGAGCCCTCGCCGCCGACCTGGGGATCGCCCGCAACACCGTCGCCGCCGCGTACGCCGAGCTCGTCGAGGAAGGCTGGCTCATCTCCCGTCAAGGCTCCGGCACCCACGTCGCGCACCGATCCGCACCTCTCGAACCCAGCCTCCGGCGGCCCCCCGATCGTCCGTCCCGCCTGCGCGTCGTCCACGACCTGATGCCCAGCTCCCCCGACGCCGCCGCCTTCCCACGCTCCTCCTGGATCACCTCGGCCCGGCGCGCGCTGGCCGCAGCGCCCAGCGAGGCCTTCGGCGTCGGCGACCCCCGCGGCCGGCCGGAGCTTCGCCGGGCACTGATGGACTACCTGGCGCGGACCAGAGGCGTGCGTACCAAGGCCGAGCACATCGTCATCTGCTCGGGCTTCGCGCACGGGCTGCGGCTGGTGTGTCAGGTGCTGCGCGGGCCGGTCGCCGTCGAGGCCTACGGGCTCGATTTCCACCGCTCCATCCTCGCCGAGGCGGGCCTGACCACCGTGCCGCTCACCGTGGACACCCACGGCGCACGCGTCAAGGACCTTCCGGCCACGGGCGCGCAGGCCGTCCTGCTGACGCCGGCACACCAGTACCCCACCGGAGGCGCGCTGCACCCCGAACGCCGGGCCGCGGTCATCGACTGGGCCCGTGCCACGGGCGGCCTGCTGCTGGAGGACGACTACGACGGCGAGTTCCGCTACGACCGCGAACCGATCGGCGCCGTGCAGGGCCTCGACCCCGACCGCGTCGTCTACTTCGGCTCCACGAGCAAGAGCCTGTCGCCCGCGCTCCGGCTCGGCTGGATGGCGTTGCCCGGCCGGCTGGTGGACGACATCGTCGCCGCCAAGGGCCCGCGCGAGCTCTGGTCGGGCGTCACCGACCAGCTCACCCTCACCGACTTCATCACTTGCGGCGCCTACGACCGTCAGCTGCGCCGCATGCGCAGGATCTACCGGCACCGCCGCGACCTGCTCGCCGCCACGCTCGCCGAACGCGCCCCGCACATCACCGTCAGCGGCATCGCCGCGGGTCTGCACGCCGTCCTCGACCTTCCCCCGGACACCGAGCAGGCGGCGCTCCGGGCCGCCCGCCGCCTTGGCCTCGCCCTGGACGGCCTGGGCCCCTACCGGCATCCTGAGAGCACGATGCCATCGCGAGACGGCCTGGTCATCGGATATGGCACACCACCCGAGCACGCGTTCGCCGCCGCGCTCGAAGCCCTCTGCCTCGCCTTGCCCGACGGGCCACTCGCCCTGCCCGAGGGGCCGTAGGACTTGGGTGGCGGCAGGTCAGGCCGGGGCGACCGGGTTGATCGGGGTGCGGCCGCGGCCGAGGACCCAGATCATGGCGGTCAGCGCCGCGATCTGCAGCGGCCAGCCCATGGCGATCTTGGTGACGCCCAGCGCCGCCACCGCCTCGTCGCCGCCGAACAGGTAGACCGGAAGCTGCACCGCCACCCGCACCACGCACGGGATCATGAGCAGCCAGGTCAGCCGGGAGCAGAGCCGGACGACGCCCGGGTCCTTGCGCCACCCGGTCGGGTCGCCGGTCACCGAGCCGATCAGGAACCCGACCACGGGCCAGCGGGCGACGACGGACAGCAGCATGGCCACCGCGTAGGCGCCGTTCCACAGGATGCCCGGCAGGAAGTAGTCCTTGGCGTCGCCGGTGCGGCTGGCGAAGAACGCGCCGATCGCGATGCCGATCAGGCTGTTGATGACGAACTGCGGCGTCGAGCGCTGCAGGACCCGCGCGAGCAGCAGCAGCACCGACAGCGAGACGCTGACGATGAGCGACAGCTTCAGCTCCTCGGTGGAGATCCAGGCCAGCGTGAACGCCGCCGTCGGCACCGCCGCCTCGATGATGCCCCGCACGCCGCCGAACGCCTTGGAGAGCTGGGCTCGAACGGCTGCCTCCACGGTGTCGTGGGCGGCGTCTCCGGCCTCGGCCTTCACCTGATCAACTCCCTGGGCGCAGCTCGTAGCGCGGATTGAACATCACCTTGCGGCCGTCCTGCATGCTGACCAGCCCCTCGGCCTTGACGATCCGGCCGGGCTCGATGCCCGCGATCTTGCGGCGGCCGAGCCAGACCAGGTCGATCACGTCGGACCCGTCGTACAGCTCCGCCTCGAGCGCGGGGGCGCCTCCCCTCGGCCGCAGCGTCACCGTACGTAGCGTACCGGCTACACAGAACCGGCGTCTGCCGCCACACGAGGCGATCGGCGTCGCGCCCGTCTGCTCGGCGTCCTGGCGCAGCATCTGCGCCTCGATCTCGGACTGGGGCGAGGCCAGCCGACTGAAGAACCCGCGCAACCCCCGTTTGGGGGTCCCTGCCGTAGTCATGATGAAACAGCCTATGCGATGGGAGGCCGTCAGCGAATCTCGCTGATCTCAGGTCCACGCCGGAACGGGTTGAGACCCGTCCGGTCCTCGTCCGGGCCGCCGCCATGCTCGTTGGGGCGGCGCAGCGCGATCGGCTCCTCGCGCGCCATCGGCTCGGTGCCGCGGACGACGACGACGTCACGCAGGAAGTCGAGGAACGGCGCGGCGACGGCCTCGTCGGCGGCGGCCGGGCCGTGGACGACGGCAAGCAGGAACCAGCGGGGCCCGTCGATCCCGAGATAGCGCGCCTGGCGGGTCTGGCCGTCGGCGGTGATCTCGCCTCTCAGCTCGGCGCCGAACGGTCCCTCGCGCTCCTCCAGGGACGGCACCTGCTGAGTGATCTTGGTCCTGACCTCGTCCCACAGTCCCATGGACCGGGGCGCGGCCAGCGCCTGGAGCTGGAGCGTGCTGTCGTCGTGGATGACGACGACACCGATGTGCTGGTCGCCGACGGAGGCCAGCCGTACATCGAAGTCGGGGTTGTGCGGCAGCAGCAGGCCACCGAGGTCGACCCGGTCATGCTCGGGGTGGGGCTCGTCGGAGTCCCACGGACCGGACTCGCGCATGGGCTCGGCCGGGGCCTTGGCCGAGGCGGCCGGCCCCTCCGAATGCTCGCGACGACGGCGTCGGAACACGTCTCTCACTCTCCCTGGTCAGCGTTCTGTGAACCCTGTCGGCGCCCGGACCCCGGTCAGCGCCCCGTCGAGCCGAACCCGCCCGCGCCCCGCGCCGACCCCGGCAGCTCCGCCACCTCGCGGAAGGCCGCCCGCTCGACCCGCTGGACGACGAGCTGGGCGATGCGGTCGCCGCGCCGCACCCGGAACGGCTCCCTGGCGTCGGTGTTGATCATCGTCACCTTGATCTCGCCCCGGTAGCCGGCGTCGACCGTGCCGGGCGCGTTGACCAGGGTGACGCCGTGCCGGGAGGCCAGGCCGGAGCGCGGGTGGACGAACGCGGCGTAGCCGTCGGGCAGCGCGATGGCCACGCCGGTCGGCACCACCGCGCGCTCGCCGGGCGCGAGCTCGGCGTCGCACGCGGCGTGCAGGTCGGCGCCCGCGTCGCCCGGATGGGCGTAGGAGGGCGCCGGCAGGCCCGGGTCGAGCCGCTGGATGAGGATCTCCAGCGGGGCCTCGGCCGGGGCGTCCATGAGCGTTGCGGGCCGGAGCCCCGCCGCGTCGCGGTCGGTCGCGGTCACGGGTTCACCTCGTCGTGGTGCTCCGGGGCGCCGATGCGCCCCTCAGCCTCAAGGTACGCCCTCCGGAGAGTGATCCGGTCACACCCGGTGCGCGGGTGGAGTGTCGTGCGGGGCCGCGGGGCCGGTGGAGCGGTACGGGTCACGAGTGACGAGGTTACTCGCTGTCGCCCGGCCTTTCGCCGCCAGGAGCCCCCGCCGTGGCGGGGGTGCCGCCGCGGCGCGCCGGCGCCGGCTCAGGACGCCCGCCGTCGCCGTCGTCAGCCGGCTCGGGACGCTCGTCCTCGCCGGCCGGCTCTCCCGCGCCACCGCCCTCACCGGTCGGCTCGCCCCCGTCGTCCTCGTCCGCGTGCTCTCCCGGTGGCAGGGCCGGTGGGTCGTGCCGCAGCTCGGGCAGCGCCCGGTAGATCACCGCCGCGACCGGAACGGCGACCGCCGCCCCGGCGATGCCGCCGAGGATGCCGCCCACGGCGAGGACGATGATGATGGCCAGCGGGTGGAAGTTGAGGGCCCGGCCGACGATGAGCGGCTGGAGCACGTGGTTCTCCAGCTGCTGCTCGACCACGAGGACGCCGACGAAGATCAGCGCGTAGACGGGGCCCTTGGCGCCCAGCGTGACGAGCGTGGCGACCGTGCCGGCGAAGAAGATGCCGACGATCGGGATGAAGCTGGCGAAGAAGATGAGGACGGCCAGCGGCGCCCACAGCGGCACGCCCATGCCGGCCAGCACGATGCCCATGATGAGGCCGTGGACGGCGGCGACGGCCACGGTGCCCTGCACGTAGTGCGACAGCGTGGTCCACGCCGCGCGGCCCGCCCGGTCGACGCGCGGCGCCATCTCGCCGAAGGCCCGCAGGAACCACGACCAGATCCGGTCGCCGTCCTTGAGCAGGAAGAACGTGACGAACAGCAGCAGCACGATCGAGGCGAGCACCTCGAAGGCGACGGCGCCCGCGGTCAGCACCGTGCCGGTGATGGCGCTGCGCTGGGTGTTGACCATGTTCGCGATCTCGTCGACGTAGTCGGTGATCTGCGCCTGCTTGAGGTGCAGCGGGCCGGTGATGAGCCACTTCTGCACCTCGCGGGAGGTCGCCTGGACCTGCTGGACGAGGTTGGGGAACTCCTCGGTGGCGCGGGCCCCGACCAGCCAGCCGGTGCCGGCGAGCACGGCCAGCGCGACCAGCATGGTGATCCAGGTGGCGTAGATGGGCCGCATCCCGGCCTCGCGCAGGCTCCTGGTCAGCGGGAACAGCAGCGCCGTCAGCAGGAGGGCGACCGCCACGGGCAGGGCGACGAAGCTGAGCCGCCCGACGCCCTGCGCGAAGAAGTAGACCACCACGCCGACGAGGATCAGGCACCCCGACCACGCGGCCATCTTGGCCAGCACGGGAGGCACGAGCTTGGTCGGGCGGTCTCTCAGCACATCCCCAGACTGGCACGTCCGGCGCCGGGATGCGCGCCCTTAAACGATCGGGCGCACCCCGGCGCCGGACGCGGACGTCAGGCCGTCTGAGTGAGCGCGACCTCCACCAGGAAATCGGGCGCGTCCTGCAGGACGAACTCCTCGACGTTGCCCGCCCCGCACAGGTCGTCCTGCGCCAGCCGGACGAGGCCGGCCTCGGGGCCGGACACCGTGAGGCGGGACACCTCGGCGCGCATGGACAGCTTGGCCTCCGACTTGGCCTTGCGCACGCGCCGGAGCACCTCGGAGGCGACGGTCAGCACGGCCGGGTCGCCGGTCCCGCGCTCGACGGCCGGCCAGGCGGAGCGGTGGACGGAGCCGGGCCGCCACCACGACCACACCTCCTCGGTGACGAACGGCAGGAACGGCGCGAACAGCCGCAGCAACGCGTCGAGCGCCAGCCGCAGGGCCGCGTGGGCGGAGGCGGCGGCCGCGCCGGACTCGTAGGCGCGGGCCTTGACCAGCTCCAGGTAGTCGTCGCAGAACGACCAGAAGAACCGCTCGGCCGCCTCCAGGGCCCTGGTGTAGTCGTAGTCCTCGAACGCCCGGGTGGCCTCGTCCACCACGTCGGCCAGGCCCGCCAGCATGGACAGGTCGAGCGGCTCGCTCACCTCGGCGTCGGCCTCGGGGAAGCCGAGCACGAACTTCGAGGCGTTGAGGATCTTGATGGCGAGCCGCCGCCCGACCTTGATCTGCCCGGTGTCGAACGCGGTGTCGGTGCCGGGCCGCCCGCTGGCCGCCCAGTAGCGGACCGCGTCGGAGCCGTACTCCTCCAGCAGGCCGAGCGGCGTCGTGACGTTGCCCTTGGACTTGGACATCTTCTTGCGGTCGGGGTCGAGGATCCACCCGGAGATGGACACGTCGCTCCACGGCAGCGTGCCGAACTCCTGGTGGGCCCGGACCACGGTGGAGAACAGCCAGGTGCGGATGATCTCGTGGGCCTGCGGGCGCAGGTCCATCGGGAAGACCCGCGCGAACAGGTCGGGGTCGCGCTCCCACCCTCCCGCGATCTCCGGCGTGAGGGAGGAGGTGGCCCAGGTGTCCATGACGTCCGGGTCGCCGACGAACCCGCCGGGCTTGCCCCGCTGGTCCTCGGTGTAGCCCTCGGGGACCTGCGACGACGGGTCCACCGGCAGCAGGTCCTCGGGCGGCAGCAGCGGCCGGGTGTGGTCGGGCTCGCCGGCGTCGTCCAGCGGGTACCAGACGGGGAACGGCACGCCGAAGAAGCGCTGCCGGGAGATCAGCCAGTCGCCGGCCAGGCCCTGCACCCAGTTGTCGTAGCGGACCCGCATGTGCGGCGGGTGCCAGCGCAGCTCCGAGCCCCGGCCGAGCAGCCGCTCGCGCAGCTCGGCGTCGCGCCCGCCGTTGCGGATGTACCACTGGCGGGTGGTGACGATCTCCAGGGGCCGGTCGCCCTTCTCGTAGAACTTGACCGTGCGCTGGACCGGCCTCGGCTCGCCGTCGAGGTCGCCGGACTCGCGCAGCAGCTCCACGATGCGCTCGCGGGCGCTGTGGACCGTCTTGCCGGCCAGCTCCTCGTACGGCTCGCGCTCGGCGCCCTCCGGGGGCTCGGGCAGCAGCCGCCCGTCGCGGCCGATGACGGGCCGGGTGGGCAGTCCGAGCTCGCGCCACCAGGTGACGTCGGTCAGGTCGCCGAACGTGCAGATCATCGCGATGCCGGACCCCTTGTCGGGCTCGGCGAGGTGGTGGGCGAGGACCGGCACCTCGACGCCGAACAGCGGCGACAGCGCCGACGTGCCGAACAGCGGCTGGTAGCGCTCGTCGTCGGGGTGGGCGACCAGCGCCACGCAGGCGGGGATCAGCTCGGGCCGGGTGGTCTCGATCCAGATCGGCCCCTTCTCGCCGTAGAAGGAGATCCGGTGGAACGCGCCCGGCCACTCGCGGTCCTCCAGCTCGGCCTGGGCGACGGCGGTGCGGAAGGTGACGTCCCACAGCGTCGGCGCCTCGGCCAGGTAGGCCTCGCCGCGCGCGAGGTTGCGCAGGAAGGCCCGCTGGGAGGCGGCCCGCGCGGCGCCGTCGATCGTGGCGTACGTCATCGACCAGTCGACCGACAGCCCGAGGCGGCGCCACAGATCCTCGAACGCCTTCTCGTCCTCGGTGGTCAACCGCTCGCACAGCTCGATGAAGTTGCCCCGCGAGATCGGCACCTGCCGCTTTGGGTCGGGCTTGGCGGGAGGTGTGAAGTCGCGGTCGTAGGGCACCGAGGGGTCACAGCGGACGCCGAAGTGGTTCTGCACGCGGCGCTCGGTGGGCAGGCCGTTGTCGTCCCAGCCCATGGGGTAGAACACCTCACGCCCGCGCATCCGCTGGAAGCGGGCGATGGTGTCGGTGTGGGTGTAGGAGAAGACGTGACCCACGTGGAGCGAGCCGGAGACGGTCGGAGGAGGCGTGTCGATCGAGTAGATCTGCTCACGCGTCTTCGACCGGTCGAAGCGGTAGGTGCCCTCCTGCTCCCAGCGGGCTACCCATACCTGCTCCAAGCCGTCGAGGGACGGTTTTTCCGGCATGGTGGCATGGCGTAGTCGCTGTTGAGTCATGCCTCCATATGCTACGGCTTCGTGGGTCACGCCAGCGTTGCAGACTAGGGTTCGTTACCGAGGGGAAGGAGACGTCCGTATGGCAGAGGAGAGGCCGGACCTGGCCTGGCGGGTCATCGGGGGGCTGATGGGCCTGGCGACCGCGTGGGTGGCGCGCAAGGCCCTCGGGTTCGTCTGGGTGAAGGCGACGGGCAAGGAGCCGCCTGTCGATCCCGACTCCCCCGAGGTCAGCATGGGCGAGGCGATCGGCTACGCGGTGCTCATGGGCGTCGGCATGTCGGTGGCGCAGATCGTGGTCAATCGGACTGCCAAGAAGCGCTATGAGGCGTGGCGGGCGGTGAAGCAGGTGACTCGAGTGCCGTGAGAAACTCGCTCGCCCAGCGGTCCACGTCGTAGGTGGCGACCCGGCGGCGCATCGTGCGCATCCGCCGGGACAGCTCGTGCGGCGTGGCCCGCATGGCGGCGATCATCTGGCGCTTGACGTCCTCGATGTCGTACGGGTTGACCAGGTACGCCTGGCGCAGCTCGTCCGCCGCCCCGGTGAACTCGCTGAGCACGAGCGCGCCGTGCAGGTCCTGGTGGCAGGAGACGTACTCCTTGGCGACGAGGTTCATGCCGTCGCGCAGGGGCGTGACGACCATGACGTCGGCGGCCAGGTAGAGCGCGGCCAGCTCCTCGCGGCCGTACGACTGGTGGAAGTACTGGACGGGCTGCAGGCCGAGCATCGCGTGCTCGCCGTTGATCCGGCCCACCTGGAGCTCGATGTCGTCGCGCAGCCGCTTGTACTCCTCGACCCGTTCCCGGCTGGGCGTGGCGATCTGCACGAACACCGCCTCGTTGGGGGCGAGTGTCCCCTCCTTGAGCAGCTCGCCGAACGCCTCCAGGCGCTGGCCGATGCCCTTGGTGTAGTCGAGGCGGTCCACGCCGAGCAGCATGTGGTCGGGGTCGCCGAGCTCGGCCCGGATCTCCTTGGCGCGCTGGATGATGTGCGGCTCGCGCACCAGCGAGTCGAGCTCGCCGAAGTCGACGGAGATCGGGAACGCCTGCGTGGTGACGGTCCGGTCCTCCAGGAAGATCTCGTTCCCCTTGTACGGCAGGCCGAGCAGGCGGCGGCAGAGCCGGCGGAAGTTGGCGGCGCCGCCGGGCAGCTGGAAGCCGACGAGGTCGGCCCCGAGCAGGCCCTCGACGAGGTCCTTGCGCCAGGGCAGCCGCCAGAACAGCTCGACCGGCGGGAAGGGGATGTGCAGGAAGAAGCCGATGCGCAGGTCGGGCCGGAGCTTGCGGAGCATGGCGGGCACGAGCTGGAGCTGGTAGTCCTGCACCCAGACGACGGCGCCCTCGTCGGCGGCCTCGGCCGCGGCGGTGGCGAAGCGCTCGTTGACGGCGCGATAGGCCTCCCACATCTCCCGCTCGAAGACCGGGGGCGCGACCACGTCGTGGTACAGCGGCCAGAGCGTGGCGTTGGAGAAGCCCTCGTAGTACAGCTCGACCTCACGGGCCGACAGCGGCACCGGGATGAGGCTCATGCCGCCCTGTTCCAGGGGCTCGAGCTTCTCGTCGGGGGCGCCGTGCCACCCGAGCCAGGCGCCGTGACGCCGCTGCATCACCGGCGCGATGGCGGTCACGAGCCCGCCGGGGCTCCTGCGCCACGAGGCCGTTCCGTCGGGCTCGACCGTGCGGTCCACCGGCAACCGGTTGGCGACGATCAGGAACGAGCTACGGCCACTCACCCAAGTCCTCCTAGGCTCACCTGTGCGGGAGCCGCGACACACGGCTCCAGGCGCCCACCGCCGAGCCTCGCCGTCGCATCACCGCCCTCGCGCCGGGAGCGTGCGTCGCCGCGAGCTCGCGTACGGAACGGCGCCCTTAGACCCTGCCCAGGACCTGGGGAAACAAACGTGAATGCCGCATATCACACACAACGGACGTTTCCCAACGATCCGGGCAGCGGGCGGCGTTCACGCCCCGGCCGGGCGGCGGGACTGGACCATGTGGAAGCGGCCTGCGACGAAGGACGGGTCCGTGAGCGAGGCCGTGGCCGCCGGATTGGCCCCCGTGCCGTGGTAGTCGCTGAAGGCCGCCGACTGGTTGACGAACACCCCGCCCTCCAGGTTGCACGACAGGTTGACCCCCGCCTCCAGCGCCGCCCGCTCGGCGCGCGCCAGCACCTCGGGCGACGTCGAGTACACCGCCGCCGTGAGCGCACCCCGCGCGGCGGTCACCCGGCGCAGCAGGTCCAGGCTCTCCTCGGTCGAGGCCGTGGGCACGACGAACGCGATCGGCCCGAAGTGCTCCCGCCCGTACACGTCGTCACGGCCGGCGTCCACGCGGACGATCACGGGCGTGCGCACGACCGCGTCGGGGAAGGCCGGGTGCTTGAGCGCGCGGGACTCCAGCACCACCTCGCCCAGCGACGGCGCGGCCTCCAGGCGGGCCAGCACGTCCGGGTTGACGATCGCGCCGGTGAGCTCCACCGCGCGCGCCTCGTCGCCCAGCAGCCGCCCGACGGCCCCGGCGAGCCCCGCCGCCACCTCCTCGAAGCTCTTGTGCCCCTCGTCGGTCTCGATGCCGCCGGCGGGGACGAGGATGTTCTGCGGGGTGGTGCACATCTGCCCGCTGTAGAGCGACAGCGAGAACGCGAGGTTGCCGAGCATGCCGCGGAAGGAGCCGGCCGAGTCGACGACGACCGTGTTGACCCCGGCCTTCTCGGTGTGGACGAGCGCCTGGCGGGCGTTGGCCTCCAGCCACTGGCCGAACTCGGTCGACCCGGTGAAGTCCACGATCCGCACGCCGGGATGGGTGGCGAGGGTCACGGCCAGGCCCTGGCCCTCCTCCACGGCCAGCGACACCAGCGCCGGGTCGAAGCCGGCCTCGGCGAGGACCTCGCGGGCGATGCCCACGGTGATCGCCAGCGGCAGGATCGCCCGGGGATGCGGCTTGACGATCACCGGGTTGCCGGTGACCAGCGACGCGAACAGCCCCGGATAGGCGTTCCAGGTCGGGAAGGTGTTGCAGCCGATCACCACCGCGACGCCGCGCGGCACGACCGTGAACGTCTTGTTCATGACCAGCGGGTCGCCCTTGGCCGGCTTCTCCCAGCGGGCCGAGGCGGCCGAGGCGGTCATGGCGGCGTGGCCGTACGCGACGGCCTCCAGCGCGCGGTCCTGCGCGTGCGGCCCGCCGGCCTGGAACGCCATCACGAACGCCTGCCCGGTGGTGTGCTGCACCGCGTGCGCGAGCTCGAACGAGCGCTGGTTGATCCGGTGGACGATCTCCACGCAGACCAGCGCGCGGGTGTCGGGCCCGGCGTCGCGCCAGGCCGGCAGGGCGGCCTGGGCCGCCTCGACGAGCAGCCCGGCGTCCGGCTCGGGGTAGGTGACGCCGAGGTCGAGCCCGTACGGCGACCGCTCGGCGCCGACCCACCCGCCGGTGCCCGGCTGGTCCAGCTCGAACGGCTTGCCCAGGTGGGCCTCGAACGCGGCCTTGCCCCGCTCGGCCGCCCCCTCGCCGTAGACGCGCGGTGACGGGGACTCGGAGTAGGCGCTCCAGTAGCCCCGGCCGGCGATGGCCGCGAGGGCCCGGTCGAGAGTCTCGCGATGCTGGTCGAACATGCTTTTTCCGACCTCTCTTGCCGCGGTTCGGGCAGACGCTGACGTGTTTACCGAACATTCGGTCAGTTGACAAGCGAGACATCCGGGCGGGCGGGAAGAGGGTGGTCCGCAATCGGGATAATGGCGCCATGGCCGTACAACCTCGCCAGGGGAGGCGGGGGCACGATCCCGAGTCCGTCCTGGCGATCGCCGTGGACGTCTTCAACGAGCGCGGCTACGACGGCACCAGCATGGAGGACCTGGCCAGGGCGCTGGGGGTCACCAAGTCGGCCATCTACCACCACGTGGCGGGCAAGGAGCAGCTGCTCGCGCGGGCGCTCGACCGGGCGCTGGACGGCCTGTCGGAGCTGGTCGCCGACGAGCGGGCCGACTCGGGCCCGGCGATCGGGCGCCTGGAGTGGGTGGTGCGGGAGAGTGTCCGCATCCTGGTGGACCGTCTGCCGTACGTGACGCTGCTGCTGCGCGTGCGGGGCAACAGCGCGACCGAGCGGCGGGCGCTGGAGCGGCGGCGCGCCTTCGACGCCTTCGTCAGTCACCTGGTGAAGGAGGCGGCGGCCGAGGGCGCGATCCGGCCCGACCTGGACCCGGCGCTGGTGACGCGGCTGCTGTTCGGGGCGGTCAACTCGATCACCGAGTGGTACCGCCCGGCGCGTGGCGGCTCCGCGGACGACCTGGCGGACACACTGGTGCGGATGACCTTCGACGGCCTGCGCGCTCAGGACGCCTAGCGGTCGATCCCGCGCCGGGACGGCGGAGGGGGCAGCTTGCCGCGCAGGTCGTCGCGGATGGCCTGGCCGAGCTTCTTGGTGGCCATCCGGTTGAGCGCGCCACCGGCGACGGCGCCGGTGAGGAACGGGCCGAGCGTGGTCAGATGGCGGCCGAGCGTGCGCATGAGACGGTTGCGCAGAGCCGTCTTGGTGGCCGCGCCGAGCGCGACGGAGACGGACGCGGGGGCGAGGGGGTCGACCCCGCGCTGCTTGGCCCAGGCGGCGGTGAACGCGGCGGCGCGCTGCGGGCCGGTGCCCTGGACGCGCACGCCGTAGACCTCGTGCAGCTCGGCGAGGAGCTTGACCTCGATGGCGGCCACGACGATGGTCTCGGCCACGAGCTGGGCGGGGGCCGACAGAAGGAGGGGCGGCGCGGCGAACTCGGCCGCGGCGAGCGCTCCGCCGATGGCGCCGACCGTCATGGTGGCCTTCTGGGCGGTGCGGATGAGGTCGTCGGCGAGCTGCTCGCCGGTGAGGCCGTGGTGGTGCTCGGAGAGCGTGTGGAGGTCACGGATGGGGATGCGGGGCGCGATGCTGAGGAAGATCTCGGCCAGCCAGCGGCCCCGGCCGGTGCCCTCGGCGCGCGCCTTCCACTCGCCGGCGCTCAGGCTGCGGGCTAGACGGCCGAGCAGCCTGCGCCGCTCGGCCGGCTCCAGCTCGCCGGGCTCGGTGAGCTTGCCGACGAGCTCGCCGACCTCCGTTTCGGTGCCGGCGAGCTCGTTGTCCGGCCGCGGGTCCCGGTCCTGCCGGTCCCCGTCCTGCCGGTGTCGGTCGTCCTTGCGGTCGTGCGGCTCGTCGCTGTCTCGCTGATGCCTGTCCGGTCGGGCCACGCGGAAGCCTCCGTCCTCTGGTCGCGACAGCTCGTTGCCCAGGCGGCGTCGTTCCATGCCGCCGCGGGCGAGCTGTCTCGCTCCGTGGTCAGGCCGCGCACTCCCGGCAGACCTGCTGGCCGTTCTTCTCGGAGGCCAGCTGGCTGCGGTGGTGCACGAGGAAACACCGCGAGCAGGTGAACTCGTCGGCCTGGCGCGGAATCACCCGCAGGCTGAGTTCTTCGTTGGACAGATCCGCGCCGGGCAGCTCCAGCGATTCGGCGAGGTCGGTCTCGTCGATGTCGATGCTGCCGGACGACTTGTCGGTGCGCCTGGCCTGCAGCTCCTGCAGGCTGTCCTCACCGAGGTCGTCGTCTGTCTTGCGCGGGCTGTCGTAGTCGGTAGCCATGGTGCTACTCCATCCCCCTCATCCATATGTCTTCGCGCTCGTCGCGCGTCTTCTAACGTCTGGCAGGTGTGTCTTGTGCCCGCTCCGGTGGGGAGATTGTGCATCGGTACCCCGGTTGAACGAACACTGAACCTCCCAACACGTCAGGGCCTTCTGCCATCGGCAATGGTTAGCCAAATATGGCCAAACCCACAGCCTGGCGTCACGCACCACCGTGTTCGACGGCACATCCAACCACATGTGCGGCAAGAACGAGACGCCCCCACCCGACCAACACGCCGGATCAGCGACTCGGAAGCCGAATGGTCACCACAAGTCCTCCGCCCTCTCGTGGCACGGCGGTCACGTCGCCGCCGTGAGCCTGCACCACGGCGCGCACGATGGACAGTCCGAGGCCGGCCCCCTTCGCCGAGTCCACGCGGTCCGCGTGGAGCCTTCTGAACGGCTCGAAAAGGCTGTTGACCTCGTACGCCGGGACGTGCTGCCCCGTGTTGGCCACCTGAACAACCAAGGCCCCGTCCACCATTCCCGTTCGAATCCAGACTTTTCCGTTCTCGGGGGCGTTGTATTTGACGGCGTTCTCCAGCAGGTTGCTCACGGAGCGTTCCAGGAGCACCGGGTCGCCCACGGTCGGCGCGCTCACCAGCTCGGTCGTGATCGTGACCCCGTGCTCCTCGGCGAACGGCGTCACCTGCTCGACGGCGGACGTGGCCACGTCCTTGACGTCCAGCGGCTTGCGCACCGCCAGCTCCCGCTCGCTGCGCGCCAGCAGCAGCAGGCCCTCGATGAGCTTCTCGTTGCGGGCGTTGACCTCCAGGAGGGTACGGCCCAGCGCCTTGAGGTCCTCCGACGCCTCCGGATCGGACAGGGCGATCTCCAGCACCGTCCGGTTGATGGTCAGCGGGGTGCGCAGCTCGTGGGAGGCGTTGGCCACGAACCGGCGCTGGGTGTCGAAGGCGACGTTGAGCCGGGTGAGCATGGCGTCGAAGGTGTCGGCCAGCTCCTTCAGCTCGTCGTCGGGGCCCCGCAGGTCGATGCGCTGGTGGGCGAGGTTGCTCTCCGACAGCTTGCGGGCCGTGGTCGTCATCTGGGTCACCGGGCGCAGCGCGCGGTCGGCGACGAAGTAGCCGAGGATGAGGGCCAGGATGCCCACGCCCACCAGGGCGAGGACGGAGCTGCTCAGCAGGACGTCGCGCGCCGTCTGCACGGCCTGCTGCTGCGCGATGCCCCACCGGCGCTGCGTGATGGCGGCGTCGATCGGGTCGAGGCCGCTCAGGTCCAGCGGCAGCCACGCCTCCTCGATGGCCCGCCCGACGATCGCGTAGATGGAGAACAGCAGCACGCCGGCCGCCACCAGGAACAGCGCGCTGTAGGTGAGGGTGAGCCGCCAGCGGATGCTGACCCTGTCGGGCAGCTCCATCACCCGCTCGCGCGCCGACCGCTGGACGGGCGCGTAGGCGGGCGGCGGCGGGCCGTCCCAGACCGGCGGGCCGCTCGGCGGCGACGCCTCGTTCGGCCGGGTGGCCTTGCGCTCCGAATGCGGGCTGATCATGGGGTGCGTGGGCACCGCATTCTCGCGCCGCTCCTGCCTCTCGGTCACACAGCCCCCTCCGCCAGGCCCCTCGCCCGCCCCGTGACGACACCGCCCGGGAGGGCGCGGGTCACAGCTTGTACCCCACCCCGGGCACGGTCTCGATCACCTGCGGGTCGCCCAGCTTCTTGCGCAGCGTCATCATGGTGACCCGCACCACGTTGGTGAACGGGTCGATGTTCTCGTCCCATGCCTTGTCCAGCAGGTCCTCCTGGCTGACGACGGCGCCCTCGGCGCGCATCAGCTCCTCCAGGACCGCGAACTCCTTCTTGGTGAGCATGATCTCCCTGCCGTCGCGCTCGACCAGCCGCTTGCCCGGGTCGAGGCGGATCCCGGCCCGCTCCAGCACCGGCGGCAGCGCCGGGGCCGAGCGGCGCCCGAGCGCCCGCACCCGGGCGACCAGCTCGATGAACACGAACGGCTTGGCGAGGTAGTCGTCGGCCCCCAGGCCCAGCCCCTCCACCTTGTCGTCCACGTCGCCCGAGGCGGTGAGCATGAGGATCCGCGAGGCCGTGCGCTGCTCCACCAGGCGGCGGCACACCTCGTCACCGTGGACGACCGGCAGGTCCCGGTCCAGGACGATCACGTCGTAATCGATGTAGGAGGTGCGCTCCAGCGCGCCGCCGCCGTCGTAGGCGACGTCGACCGCCATGGCCTCGCGCCGCAGGCCGGTCGCGATCGCGTCGGCGAGCACCCGCTCGTCCTCAACCACCAGCACTCGCACGCCCGTGCACCCCTCTCCCATTCTCGGCACTCATTCTGCACACGCCTTCGATAAGCGCACGGTAAGGCATGCGCCGACAACCTGCCGCAACGCATCCGAGAATTCATGTTTCGGACAGCGAGCGCCCTGGGTATGCCAGCGTGACATCCATCGACGTGCCATGAGGGCACGGTCCCGTATGGGTGCCGCTTCTCCCTGGGAAGCTCGAACCCCGCAGAAAGTAGGTGAGATGGGCGAGTTCACCACGACGATCGAACGCCGCCTCGACCAGGCTTACCAGGGCCTCCAGCAGGCCCGTAGCGCCGGCGACGACTACCTCGCCGACACCCTCACCGCCGAGATCGAGGACCTGCGCCGGCTGGCGGACGATCACGGCATTCCCTTGCCCTGCTGATCAGGCGCGAAACACGCCTGCTGATCACGCGTAGGAACGGCCGGGCCCCTGCTGAAGGGGGCCCGGCCGTTTCACGTCTGCGCGGTCATCTGCGCGGTCAGGCGTCGCGTTCGGGGTCGAGCGGCGCGAGCAGGTCGTGCAGTTCCTCGAACAGCTCCGGCGCCGCGCACAGCAGCAGCTCGGAAGAGGCCGGCTTGCCGTTCAGGCCCGCCACCCGCGCCCCCGCCTCCGCGGCGATCAGCCCGGCCGCCGCGTAGTCCCACCGGTTGACGCCCCGCTCGTAGTAGCCGTCCACGCGGCCCGCCGCCACCGAGCAGAGGTCCGCCGCGCACGAGCCGCCGCGCCTGATGTCGCGCACCCGGGGCAGCACCTCGGCCAGCACCCTCCCCTGGACGGCTCGCCGCCGGGCGTCGTAGCCGAACCCGGTGGAGACCAGCGCCTGCGCCAGCGGCACCCCGGTGTTGCAGCGCAGCCGCTCGCCGCCGAGCCAGGCGCCCTCGCCGAGCGCCGCGGTGAACACCTCGCCGCGCGGCACCACGTTGACGACGCCGGCGACGACCTGGCCGTCCACCTCGACCGCGATCGACACCGCCCATTCCGGCAGGCCGTACAGGAAGTTGACGGTGCCGTCGATGGGATCGACGATCCAGCGCACCCCGGAGTCGCCGCCCGCCTCGCCGCCCTCCTCGCCCAGGACGCGGTCGCCCGGCCTGGCCTCCTGGATGCGGGCGCGGATCAGCCGCTCCGACGCCGTGTCGAGCGTGGTCACCACGTCGGTGGGGCTGGACTTCGTCTCGACGACCTCGGACATCGTCGGCCGCTTGGCGAGCAGCATGTCGCCCGCCTCACGCGCGATCTCCTCGGCCAGCCGTGCGAACTCGTTCATCAGGCCACCGACTCCGGCCGCTTCCACTCCTCGCCGAGCACGTGCTGGGAGAGGAACGCGAGGACGGTCTCGTACCAGGCGACCGCGTTGCCGGGCTTGAGGATCCAGTGGTTCTCGTCCGGGAAGTAGAGGAACTTGGACTCCACGTCGCTGCGCCGCAGGTCCCACCACAGGCGCAGCGCCTCGCCGATCGGCACCCGGTAGTCCTTGTCGCCGTGGATGACCAGCATCGGGGTGCGGATCTGGTCCAGCGACAGGTGCGGCGACAGCTTGGCGTAGCGCTCGGAGCCGACCGGGCCGAACTCGCGCTGCCAGTACATGGCGGCGTCGGTCGTGCCGGCGAACTGCTCGAGGTTCCACAGGGAGGCGTGGGTGACGATCGCCCGGTAGCGGTCGGTGTGGCCGGCGACCCAGTTGGCCATGTAGCCGCCGAAGGAGCCGCCCATCGCGGCGGTCCGCTCGGCGTCGATGTCGTCCCTGGCCACGGCGGCGTCCACGATCACCTCCAGGTCGGCCATCGTGCGCGGGCCCCAGTCGCCCCAGCCGCGGTCGATCATCGACTGGCCGTAGCCGGTGGACAGGCACGGGTCGGGCATCAGGACGGCGTAGCCGTGCGCAGCCATGATCCATGACTGCCAGCGCCACTGCCAGTCGTTCCAGGACGAGACCGGACCGCCGTGGATCCACAGCAGCAGCGGGGCCGGGTCGGCGGCGGAGGCGCCCTCCGGCAGGACGAGCCAGCCGCGGACGGTCACACCGTCGTCGGCGGTCGCGGAGATCTCGGTGAGCGTGCCGGGCAGCTCAGGACGCGGGGCGGGCGACGGCAGGTCGGCGATCTCGGCCGCCGCGCCCGTCCGGTCCGTGTCGATGCGCGCCGGGCCGGGGGCGATGCCGACGCCGCTGCGCAGCGCGTACAGGAAGCGACCGTCGGCCGAGGCGTTCAGCCAGAGGTAGGAGGCGTCGTCCTCGGTGACCCGGACGGCCTCGCCGGAGTCCTCGCCCAGCGGGACCCGGAAGACGGGCCGGCGGCCCTGGTGGTCGGCCGCGACGTAGACGGCCGAGGAGTCGGGCGCCCACTCCACGTCGGCGTGGAACAGCTGCTCGGGCGCGTAGGCGCGGCCCGCGCCGGTGGCCAGGTCGCCGATCCACAGCTCGGAACGGGCCGGCAGGTCGAGCGCGCTGAGGCGCTCGCGCGAGCAGGCGACCCGGGTGCCGTCGGGCGAGACCGCGATCGGGCCGCCGAAGTCGTGGGCCTCGTCGCCGAACAGCACGCGCCGCTCGCCGGTGGCCACGTCGATCGCGACCAGCTCGGTGCGCATCTCACCGCGCGGCAGCGCCACCCGCCAGGTCGTCACCACGGTCGCGCCGTCGGGCGTCAGGTCGAACGTGGCGTCGCGCAGCGCCTCGCCCGGGTCGGGCGTCAGGTCGCGCACATCCTCCAGCCGGTCGTCGCCGAGGCGGGCGGCGAACAGCCGGGTGCGGCCGGGGCCCAGGTCGTGGTCCCAGTAGCGCACCGGGTAACCCTCGTGCAGGATCGCGCTGATGCCGGCGTCCTTGCGCGCCTTGCGGCGCTCCTCCTCGGTCGCCTCCTCGCCGTCGAGCACGTCGGAGGCGAACACCACGACGTCGCCCGCCGTGCGGAAGGACGAGATGCCGCCGGGCCGCGCGGCCACCTGCCGCGCCTCGCCGCCCGCGCGCGGCAGCAGCCACAGCGCCGGCACCTCCTCGCCGGCGTCCGCGACCGTCGGGTCCGGGCGGGCGGAGGTGAACAGCACGTCCCCCGCGCGGGTGAACGCCGCCGCGCTCTCGCCCTTGGACGAGCGCGTCAGCCGGTACGGCTCACCGTCGACGGGGATCGCCCAGAGCGCCGTACCGTACGACTTGCCGTCGGGGTTGAGCGACTGCACGACGGACACGAGCCGGGATCCGTCCGGCGCGAGCTTCAGCGAGAGAACCCGAGGGATGGCCACGTAATCACGTATGTCGTTGAATGCGCTCACCCGATCGAACCTACCTGTTCATGGCCTCCCTGCGGGAGGCGGCTCGGTCGCTCCCTCGCGGGGAGACCGCGCGTACTCCGGCATAGGGTTGGCGTGTGGGGAACTACGACGCGCTTCTGGTCCTATCGTTCGGCGGCCCCGAGGGTCCCGACGACGTCATGCCGTTCCTGGAGAACGTCGTGCGGGGCCGCGGCGTGCCGCGCGAGCGGCTGCTGGCGGTGGCCGAGCACTACCTGGGCTTCGGCGGGGTCAGCCCGATCAACCAGCAGAACCGCGACCTGGTCGAGGCGCTGCGCCCGGTGGCGGGCGTGCCGGTGTACTGGGGCAACCGCAACTGGCACCCGTTCGGCGAGGACACGGTGCGGCGGATGAAGGAGGACGGCGTCCGCAGGGCGGCGGTGTTCGCCACCTCGGCGTTCGCCGGCTACTCCAGCTGCCGCCAGTACTACGAGGACATCGAGCGCATCTCCCTCGAAGGCGGCCCCGAGCTGGTCAAGATGCGGCACTACGGCGACCATCCCGGTTTCGTCGAGGCGATGGCCGACCACACCCGGCAGGCCCTCGACCGGCTGGGCCACGACGACGCCCGACTGGTGTTCACGGCGCACAGCGTCCCGCTGAGCATGGCCCGCACCGCCGGCCCCGAGGGCGGCCTGTACGAGGCGCAGCTGCGCCGCGCCGCCGAGCTGGTCAACCGGGCGCTGGGTCGCACGCAGCCGTGGGACCTGGTGTGGCAGTCGCGCAGCGGCCCGCCGCAGGTGCCGTGGCTGGAGCCCGACGTGTGCGACCACCTGCGCAAGCTCGACGCCCCGGCGGTGGTGCTGGTGCCCATCGGGTTCGTCTCCGACCACATGGAGGTCGTCTACGACCTGGACACCGAGGCCCGGCAGGTGGCCGCCGAGCTGGGGCTGCCGATGGAGCGGGCGGCGACGGCCGGCACCCATCCCGCGTTCGTGCGGATGGTGCGCGAGCTGATGGACGAGCCGGAGCCCGTCCCGTGCCCGCTGACCTGCTGTCCCTCCCCGGTCCGGCCGGGATCGGGCCGCGCTCAGGTGTAGGCGCGGGCGTAGCCCTCGGCGACGCCCATGACCTTGTTCACGTAGTCCCAGGAGTGGTTGTAGAACCAGATCGCCTTGCGCAGCTTCTCGCCGCCCTTGCCGGCGCCGTTCGCGCACAGGTAGTTGGCGGCTCCGGGCACCGCGTCGTACGGGCTCCAGATGTCGGCCTTGCCGTCGGCGTCGCCGTCCACGCCGTACACCTTCCAGGTGGCGGGCATGAACTGCATCGGGCCGAGCGCCCCGGCGCTGGACGGCCCGTTGTTGCGGCCGTGTGAGCTCTCGACCTGGCCGATGGCGGCCAGGACCGTCCAGGACAGACCGGGGCAGCGGGTGGCCGACTGCTTGTACAGGTCCAGGTAGCTGGCGGGGCGGCCCCTCGCCGGAGCGGTGGGGGCGGCGGTCGCGGCCGTGGCCGGGGCCTGGGACTTCTTCCGCTCCCGGGCCTTCTCGGCGACGAGGGACACGACCTGGGAGCCGGCGCCGAGCAGCCGGCGCACGCGGGCCTGGCTGATCGCCCCGCCCTTGCCGTGCAGCAGCACCGCGACGCCGCGGGCCATCCGCAGCTCCTGGCCGCGTCCGGCGCTCACCAGGCCGTCGACGCCGCGCAGCCCGAGCGTGGCCGACGCCGCGACGCGCAGCCGCGGGCCGCCGTCCACCTGGTACTCGGCGCCCAGCGCGAGCCCCAGCCGGCGGGTCGTGGCGGCGTCGGCGACCAGCTCGCCGCGCGCCAGCGCGCTCCAGACGCCGGGATGTTCGGCGACGGCCTTCGGCGTCCACGACCGGAAGGCGGCCGGCTCGACCGCGAGCAGGCTGAGCGAGGTGCCCGACACCTGGACGGCGCCCGCGTCCACGACGACGACCTTCTGCACGTTCCTGACCTTGGCCAGGGCCAGGCGGGTGCTCTTCGGCACCTCGCCGCGGGCGATGGCGATCATGCTGGGCGCGGTGACGGTGACGCCCGGTCCGCCGGCCGCCGGCTCGGCGTCGTTCCCGGCCGGCGCGGTGGTGGGGACGAGCTCGTCGAGCCGTATCTGCTGACGCTCCCCGAGCTGCACCCGCCGTACGGGCTGCCGGGCCGCGGCGTCGTGCGGGTCGCCGCCCAGCAGGACGGCCACTCCCCCGCCGAGCGCCGTCAGGACGGCCACGGCCGCCGCCACGAGAAGCACGGACCGTAAGGAGGGAAGACCGGACACGCGGGACACGTTAGCCGAATCGGCGAAAAATCCGGTGCCGAACGGGCATCAGCCATGACAAGGTGAACGTCGCAGCGACAGGGGGACATCAGGTGGTCGGGCCGTACCGGGGGTTGTTCGAGGGGCCCGGCGTCAAGGGATTCGTGCTGGCCGGGTTCGTCGGCCGGATGCCGATGTCCATGCTGGGCATCGGCATCGTGCTGCTGATCTCGGCGCTCAGCGGCTCGTACGCCACGGCCGGCGCCGTGGCCGCCACCACGAACATCTCCTTCGCGATCGCCGCCCCGCTGACCGGGCGGCTCGTGGACCGGTTCGGCCAGCACCGGATCATCGCCCCGTTCGCCTCGCTCAACGCGCTCGCGCTGGCCGCCCTCATGCTCAGCGCGGGCCTCGGCCTGCCCCAGTGGACGCTGTACGCCTCGGCGCTGCTGGTCGGCGTCACCACGCTGTCGCTCGGCTCGATGGTGCGGGCCCGCTGGTCGACGCTGCACGGCGGCTCCTCCCGGCTGCACACCGCGTTCGCGTTCGAGTCCGTGGTCGACGAAGTGATCTTCGTCACGGGCCCGGCCCTGGTGACCGTCCTCGCCACCGAGATCAACCCGTACGCGGGGCTGACCGTGGCGCTGGTGTGCATGCTCGGCGGGTCGCTGGCGCTGGCCGCGCAGCGGCGCACGCAGCCGCCCGTCCAGCCCTCCCGGGGCAGCGGCGGCACGCCCATCCTCATCCCCGGCATCGCCCTGCTGGCCTGCGTCTACCTGGGGCTGGGCACGGTGTTCGGCTCGGTGGACCTGATCACGGTGGCGTTCGCCGAGGAGCACGGCGTGAAGGGGGCGGCCGGGTTCCTGCTGGCCGCGTTCGCGGGCGGGTCGATGGTGTCGGGGCTGTGGTTCGGGTCGCGGCACTGGCGGATCTCGCTGCGGGGACGGTTCCTGCGGGCGCTCGTGGTGTTCGTGGCGGGGCTGACGCCGATCATGTTCATCGGCGACGCGTTCGTCATGGCGGGCGCGCTGTTCCTGGCCGGGCTGGCGATCTCGCCGACGCTCATCACGGGCTTCTCGCTGACCGAGAGGCTGGTCCCTCCGTCCCTGCTCACGGAGGGCATGGCGTGGATCTCCACGTCCATCGGATTCGGGGTGGCGCTCGGCGCGTGGGCCGGCGGGCGGCTCACCGAGACGGTCGGCGCGTCGGGCGCGTACGTCCTCCCGCTCGCCGCGGCGGCTCTCGCCGCGGTCGTGGGCGCGGGAGGTTCGGGTTTGCTGAGACTTCCGGAAGCGGCTTCACCGGTCGAGAGTTGATCCGATACCGTCGGGACATCCCTCGCAACACCCTTCACATTGGATGCGTTTGTTATGTCCCGACAAAAGAGTTCACTTCTGGCCATCGCGGCTGTAACGGTCGCCCTGATCCCGGCCCCCGCGCTGGCCGCAACCCCGACCCCCACCGCCAAGCCGACGGCCCCCGCCGCGAAGACGGCCGCCAAGAAGGCCCCCGTGGACTGCGAGCAGGTCAAGTGCATCGCGCTGACCTTCGACGACGGTCCCGGCAAGTACGCGGGCACGCTGCTCGACACGCTGAAGAAGTACGACGCCAAGGCGACGTTCTTCCTGGAGGGCCAGTACGTCAAGGCCCGTCCGGCGTACGTCAAGCGCATGGCCAAGGAGGGCCACGAGCTCGGCAACCACAGCTACACGCACCCCGACTTCACCAAGCTCGAACCGGCGGCCATCCGGAACGAGATCAAGAAGACGCAGGACGAGGTGAAGAAGGCCGCGGGCGTCGAGCCCAAGCTGCTGCGCCCGCCGTACGGGCTGGCCGACCTCCAGGTGTCCGAGGTCGCGGCGGAGTTCGACATGCCGATCATCCTGTGGACGGCCGGCTCCCGCGACTGGGACACCAAGAACGTGGACGCCATCCACAAGCAGACGCTCGCCGTGGCCCAGCAGGACAGCATCATCCTCATGCACGACTGGGTCAAGCAGACCGTCGACGGGATGCCGGCCCTCATCAAGACCCTGCAGGCCAAGGGCTTCCACCTCGTCACGGTGTCCGACGTCGTGAAGAGGCAGAACCTCCAGCCGGGCGACGCCTTCCCGCTTCCTGAGGGCTGGCAGAACTGAGTATCGTTCGCGTTTGACGGAACGAGCCTCGAAGGGGCGTCCATGATCTTCACGAACTGGGCCGGCAACCAGTCGATCATCCCCTCCGAGGTACGCGCGCCCGCCTCGGCCGACGAGGTCGCGCGCGCGGTGCGCGACGCCGCCGCCTCCGGGCGGCGGGTCCGCATGGTCGGCACGGGCCACTCCTTCACCGGGGTGGCCCTCACCGACGGCCTCCTGCTCCGCCCCACGGCGCTGACCGGCCTCCGCTCCCTCGACGGCGACCGCGTCACCGTGCTCGCCGGCACGCCGCTCAAGCTCCTCAACGAGCTGCTGCACGAGCGCGGCCTGGCCCTGGCCAACATGGGCGACATCACCGAGCAGACCGTCGCCGGCGCCATCCAGACCGGCACCCACGGCACCGGCCGCGACAGCGGCGGCCTCGCCGACCAGGTCACCGAGCTGGAGCTGGTGCTCGCCGACGGCTCCCTGACCACGGCGGTCCCCGGCGACGACCTGTTCGACGCGGCCCGGGTCGGGCTCGGGGCGCTCGGGGTGCTGACCGCCGTGACGTTCCGGGTGGAGCCCGCGTTCCTGCTGCGCAACCGGCGCCGGCGCGCCACCCTCACCGGCATCCTCGACACGCTCGACCGGCTCACCGCCGACCACGAGCACCTCGACTTCTTCTGGCTGCCCCACACCGACGCCTGCCTGGTCAAGACCAACAACCGCGACCCCGGCCCGCCCAGCCCGCCCGGCGCGTTCAAGCACTGGCTGGACAACGTGTTCCTGGAGAACACCCTCTTCGGCGCGGCCTGCGCCACCGGTGCCCGCTTCCCCGCGCTCATCCCGCGCATCAACACGGTCAGCGCGGCGGCGCTCGGCGACTCCGAGGCGGTCGACGCCTCCTACCGGGTCTTCACCTCCCGGCGCGACGTGCGTTTCCTGGAGATGGAGTACGCGGTGCCCCGCGAGCACCTCGCCCAGGCCCTGCGCGAGACGCGTGACCTGGTCGAGCGCATGGACTGGAAGATCACCTTCCCGGTGGAGGTACGGGTGTCGCCGCCCGGTGACGCGTGGCTCTCGACGGCGTACGGGCGGGCGACGGGGTACGTGGCGTGCCACATGTACCGGCCGACGCCCCATCCCGCGTACTTCGAGGGGGTGGAGGAGATCATGGTGCGGCTGGGCGGGCGACCGCACTGGGGCAAGTTGCACACGCGGGACGCGACGTACCTCAAGGGCGTCTACCCGCGCTTCGCGGACTTCCTGGCGCTGAGGGACCGGCTCGACCCGGACCGCCTGTTCGCCAACGCGTACCTCGACCAGGTCCTCGGCGTCTGACGTCCTCCCCCCTCACTGGGGCCCTCACTGGGGCAGGACGTCGCTGTCGGGCTGCGGCTCCTCCTCCACCACGTCCGGCTCGCCGGTCTCCTCCGGCGGCGCGCTGGTGGCGGGCTCGGTCGGCCGGGCCGACCCGGTGTGCGTGCGCGTGGCCGTGGGGGCAGGCGTGGGCGTGGCCGTCGGCGTGCTCGTGCCCCGACTCCGGGAGGGCGTCGGCGTGGGGCTCAGGGTGGGGCTCGGCGTGGCGGGCCGCGACGGGCCGGCGCTCTCGGGCTCGCTGGAGTACGGCGTGCTGACCCGCGGCGCGGGGTCGTGGGACGGCTGCTCCCGGCGTACCGTCTGGTGCTTCGGCGCGGAGGCGGGCACCTGGCCGGTGAGCTGCTCGTGGACGGTCGTACGGGTGATGCCCTGGTAGGCCAGGATGCTGCCCATGCTCACCCCGAACACCAGCCCCGCGGTGACGGCCACCTTTCCCCAGGCCGGCATCCTGCCCCGGGAGCCGCCGGGGTCGGCGAGCGGTGGCACGGCGGGCGCGAGCGCGGTCACGGCCACCAAGGGCGCGGTCACGGCGGCCAGGGGCGCGGTCACGGCCGCCAGGGGCGCGGTGCGGTCACCGGCCTGGGCGGGGAGAGGGGCGGTGACCGGCGGCATCACGACCGTCGCGTCCTCCTCGCCCACGTGCTCCCTCCCCGTCACCGGCGGCTCCGTCACCGGCGGGCTGGTCACCGGCGGGTTGATCACTGGTGACTCCGTCGCCGGTGGATTGGTCACCCGCGGCTTCGTCATCGGCGGTGCGGCGGCCGGGACAGCGGCGCGTGTGCTCGTGGGGTCCGGCGCGGCGGCGGCGCCGACCGTGGCGTGGGCCGCGGCGGCGAGGGCCCCCTGGTCCTCGGCCTCCCCCGCGCCGTGCTCCCGCACCTGCCACCGCCGGGCGACCACCGTACGCCGGATGACCTTGTCGCCCGTCCGCTTGAGGTAGTGCGTGTAGACGGCGGTGCCGACCGTGCTGGCCACGCTCATCACCGCGGCGCCTATCACCGTTCCCGCCACCCCGAGGTAGGACGCCGCCACCGCGGCCGTCACCGCCGCGAGGGCGCTTCCCCCGATCTGCGGCACGCTCAGCTCGAACTTCTGCTGCTCGCCGCCCATCCCCCGGATCAGTCCCCTCTCGTCATGCGCAAGGTAAAGAGCTTTCTCGTGAATAGACGCGAGGGCGTGTCCTGTTGTTCCTGTGACGTGGGTGACAGGCAGCCTCATAGCTCGTGCTCCGACGATCCGGCCTGCGCTTCGTGCGCGTCCCCTCCGCGTACGTTCGGTTCGCGCGCGTTCCTTCCGTGCGCGCCCCCTTCACAAGCGCCTCCCTCACACGCGCCTCCTCCACGCGCGCCTCCTCCACGCGTGTCTCCTCCACGCGTGTCTCCTCCGCGCACGCCTCCGTCCGATCCCGATCCCGCGGCGAAGGCGTCCCCGCGCTCCACGGCTCCCTGCCGGCGTCCGCCCTGCGGGTGCCGTCGGCGCTGCGCGCGATGTCGGCCCTGCGCGTGAAGTCCGCCCCGCGGGTTCCCTCGTTGTACGTCGCCGCCGCGGTGGCGACGGCCGCGGCCACCGTGGCCTCCCTGACCATGACGCCCGCCTCCGGGGTCGCCGCCCGGACGGTCGTGGCCGAGAGCGCCCGGCCCTACCTCGTCACCGCCCGCGACCGGGCCGCCGCGCGCGACCTCGTCGGCGAGGTGCGGTGGAGGGTGCGGCGGTACTACACCGCGGCGCTGCCGGGGTTCGCGACGTGGCTCAGCGCCGCCGAGGTGGACGAGCTGCGGGCCGACCCGCGCGTGCGGGCCGTCGAGCCGGACCTGCCGACCCGCCCGCTTCGCGACCGGCGGGCCGTCCCGAGCGGTGTCGTCTCCGCGGGGGACGTCGCCGTGGGTGGCGGGGTGACCGTGTACGTGGTGGACAGCGGGCTCGACGCCGGACGGGAGGAGTTCGGGGACCGGGCCTGGCACGCGTTCGACGCCACGGGCGGGACCGGGGACGACTGCACAGGACACGGCACACGCGCGGCCCGTCTGGCCGCGGGCCGGGAGCACGGGGTGGCGCCACGGGCCGGCATCGCCTCGGTACGGGTCCTGGGCTGCGGCGCGACCGGGAGTCTCTCGGACACGGTCGCCGGACTCGACTGGGTTCGCCGGCACGCCCGCAGGCCCGCCGTCGCGCTCCTCGGCGTCACTGTCGCACCACCTGCCGTCCCGAACGACGGCGCACCGGCACGGAGGGCTTCCGCGAAGGCGCGTACCACCGGCTCGCCCGCACTCGACACGGCCGTGCGGCGGCTCGCGCGCTCCGGCGTGCCCGTGACGGCAGGCCCGCGAGAGGCCGGAGCGGCCATCCGGAACCTGCGCCCACGCGATCCGGAACCCCGAGAAAGGGACCTCCACGACTTGGGGCTCCACCCAGCCACCTGGCCGTTCACTCCCACGTCTTGGCCGAAGTGGACGGCGGGAACGGTCGCGATTCGCCAGAATCCGTCAAGGGCTCTCCGGACCGGTGGGGTCTGAAAAGGATGGAAACGACAAATGTGACCGGCGTCACATCGCCCCGGGGCTATCCCAGGAAGGCGATGTTCGGACATGCCGGGTACGGTGCTGGCAGGCAACCGGCACACGCGAGAGACTCAAGGGTCCGGGGGAAGAATGGCGACGCTGACGAAGGGACTCGCATGCAGGAGCTCCGACTCGTCGCGGTAAGTGAGGACGGCACCTATCTCGTGCTGGCGACTGCCGGGCGAGGCACCCGCTTCACACTTCCCGTGGACGACCGGCTCCGTGCTGCCGTCCGCGGCAACTTCTCCCGTCTCGGCCAGTACGAGATCGAAGTGGAGAGCCCGTTGCGCCCCAAGGAGATCCAGGCGCGCATTCGCGCCGGAGAGACCGCGGAGGAGATCGCCGCGACCGCCGGCATCCCGGTCGAACGCGTCCGCTGGTTCGAGGGGCCTGTGCTCCAGGAACGCGAGTACGTGGCCCAGCAGGCGCAACGCGTCGCCGTGCGGATGCCCGGTGAGTCCTCGTCCGGTCCCACCCTCGGCGAGCTGGTCGCGGAGCGGCTCACGCGCCGCGGCGTGCCCACCGACGAGATCGACTGGGACTCCGCCAAGCGCGACGACGGGCTCTGGCGGGTCAAGCTCGGTTACGTGTGGAACGGTCACACGCGTCACGCCGAATGGCTCTTCGACCCGCGCCGCCGCCACGTGACGCCCCACGACGACGAGGCGCTGCGCCTGTCGTCGGCCGACTTCGACCCGAGCCCTCCGGTGGAGGACACGACGGTCACGCCGTTCACGCCGCGGGTCGCCAAGCTGCAGCCGGTGCCGCCGCTCGCCGCGGACCCGGTGCCGTTCCCGTCGGTGGTGCGGCGCGACCCGGAGTCCGAGGAGCCCGCCGTGGGCTTCCAGTCTCCGGTGCGCGGCACCGAATCCATCTACACGCGTCCGCCCACCGACTTCGGCTACGACCGTCCCTCCACGTCCACGTCTTCTTCAGGTGCTTCGTCTGCAGGGACGTCTTCTCCAGGAGCGTCTTCTCCGGCGGCGTCGGGCGGAGGCTCGGCGGATCGCGACCCGGCGAGTGGCCCGGCGGCGGAGCCTGGATCAGCGGGCGCGGGCGGCGGTGCCGCCGCCGACCGCGCGGCCACGCAGGCACGCCCCGGTGACGCCTCGCGCCGTGGCGCTTCTCCGGCCTGGCTGCCGGACTTCGGGCAGGGACGTACGGGCGACCGCGCCACGGGTCACGACGCGGAGGCGTACTACGCCCCGTCCACGCGCGACACCACGCACCCGTCCCAGCCGCGTCCCGAGGAGCCGGCCCCGGACCAGACCCCGGCCCCGGCCGCTCCGGCGAACCAGCCGACCCCGGTGTTCCCGCCGGCCACCGCGTTCCCGCCGGCCACCGCGTACCCGTCGGATGCGGGCTTGACGCCCGAGGCCCGCCCGTCGGAGCCCACCGAGACGGAGCCGGCACCCACCACCGCCGCCGCTCAGGACACCGCCGAACAGACGACGGCCGCGGCCGCTCCTGACCAGACGACGCCCACGGCATCTCTTGAGCAGGCGACGCCGACGGCCTCGCAGGACACCACCGCCCCGGCGACACCGGCCGTCCGCCAGGACGCCGTCGGGCAGGCGCCCGCGCCTCAGGTCTCGCCGGAGCCCGCTCCCCCGGCCGCCGCGACGGCTCCGCAGGACCAGTCCGCTCCGGCCTCTCCGGAGGACGCTCGAACCGTGACGACCCAGCCCTCCGCCCAGGAGGAGCCCACGTCCGTCACCCCGGCCACGCCGGCACCGGTCACCGACGAGCAGCCGACGGACGGCGACGTCCCCGCGCCTGCGCAGGCGACGACCTCCGAAGAGCCGCACACCACGAGCTCCGAGGCCGCGCAGCCCACGATCTCCGAGGCGGCGCAAACCGCGACCGCGCGGAACGAGCCGTCGGTCACGGCCCAGCCCGAGACCGCCCCGGACGCCGCCACGCACCCCGTCACCGAGCCCACCGGTGCTTCGGCGACGGACGACTCCGCCGCACCCGCCACCGGCGCCCCGGCCGCGGAACCCACCAGCGCACCCACCACCGAGCCCGCCGGAACGCCTGCCACGCAGGCTCCCGACGCGCCCGCCACCGAGGCCGCCAGTGCTACCGGCACGGAGCCCACGAGCCCGCCCGCCGCGCCAACGGGCGCATCGGTCGCGGAGTCCACCCGCCAGGCGGCGAGCGAGTCCGCCCCGGAGACGACGAGCGCACCCGGCGCCCCGAGCCCCGGCGACACGGTCGTCGACACCACCGGCTCGTCCGTCCCGGAGGCCGTAGTGGAGCCCGTCGCGGAGGCCGTGGCGGAGCCCGTCGCCGAGACGCCTCCGGCCGACACGGCGGTCGTCAGCGATGCCGCCGGCGAGACCGGTGACCAGGCAGCGGCCGCCACCGCGACCCCTGCCCTGTCCCCGGTCTCCGAGCCCGCGAAGACCAGCGAGCCCGCGAAGACCGAGCCCGCGAAGGCCGCCGAACCCGACGCGGACACCACCGCCGGAACGCCGCCGCGGACCACGGCGGTCCCCGAGGAGTCCAAGCCGCCCGTTCCCAAGCCGAAGCCGGCCCCGGTCGCGGCGGCGAGCGTCCCGGCCGGCAGATCAGCGGGCAGCGCCCTGGCCCGGGAGGCCGCGGCCAAGGCCGAGACAGCCGAGGACGAGAACGCCAAGCGCGAGACCGCCGAGGACGAGCGGGCCGACGACACACAGGCCAAGGACGGGCGGACCGAGGACGCGCCGGCCAAGGGCGACGAGCCCAAGCCCGACGCCCGCAACGACAAGGGCAAGCGAGGACCGGCCAAGGACGGCCCTCCCGTGCCTGTGCCGTCGCCGCCGCCCGCGCCGGCGGCCCGGCAGGCACGCAAGGGTTCGCGGGGCCGTCGCGCCTCGGTGCCCACCTGGGACGAGATCATGTTCGGCGCCCGCCGCCAGGACTGACGGAGAAGGCGGCATCCTGGGGACGCCTACGGCACGGCGTCCCCAGGACCGTCCCCGGCACTCCTACCCGTCACCTGGACCCGTCACCGTGCGCGTCAACGGCGCCGCCGGATGCGGCCGGACCCGGCGCGGCGGCCCCGGGCAGGAAGGGCGCCAGCCAGTCCGGTGTCACCTCGGCCGGCAGCCCGGTGACCTGGGCCCGGGAGACGTCCACCGCCTCGTAGCCGCCCTTCCCGGCCCCGACCCCGGCGATCAGCGTGAACACGCCGGCCCGCCGCTGGAACCACGTCTGCCTGATGCGCCAGCCCACCACCGCGCGCCGTTCGACCACCGCCTGCGCCCGCCGGATCGAGCCCGAGCGCACCGCCAGCCGTGTCCCGTCGTAACCGTGGCCGAGCGAGTGGTAGCGGTCGATCCCCAGCGGCACCCCGAGGCCGGCCAGCAGCAGCGCGGGCACGGCGACGAGCAACCACAGCGGTGACCCCGTCGCCGCCTCCCCCAGCACCGCCAGGACGGCGAGCGCCGCCCACGGGAAGACCGCGCGGAACAGGCGCCGGTTGCGCGCGATCGGCGGGTGGGGCCGCAGCTCCGCCCGGTAGGGGCCGATGGCGTCGGCCGTGACCTGGACGGCGACGGCCCGCGGGACGTCCGGCAGGAGCTGGCCGCGGGTCGAGGAGTCGCCGAGCCCGGTCACGATCGCCCAGACGCGCGCGACCCCGGCCCAGCGCTCCGCGAACCCCTCGACGATCTCGTACCCGCGCACCCGCCTGGACTCCAGCGTCACGCTGCGTCGGTTGATCAGCCCCCGCTCCGCCACGAGGTAGCCGTCGCGGTCCATGAGCCGGAAGTCCCAGTTGAACACCGCGTACATGACGCCGCCCGCGAACGGCATCGCCAGCACGAGCAGCACCGCGACCCCGAGCAGCAGGTAGGGGTGGTGCCAGAGCCATTCGCCGGCCGTCCAGGCGGCGTCGCGGCCGAAGCCGAGGTCGTCGCCCCACTGGAACGCCAGCCCGACGGCGCCCCCGGCCAGCGCGAACGGGGTGAGCAGGTACGCGCCGGACAGCGGGCCGTACAGCAGCCACACGCGCGGCACCCCGATGATCGTGCGGCCGGCGCCGGAGCCCGGCGCGATGCGCGGCCGCTCGGCGAGCGCGGCCTGCGGGCCGGCGGGAACCTCTGCGGCGCGGACCTGGCGCAGGAGGACCGCCTTGAGGCGCTCGGCCTCCGCGAGCGTGAGGCCGTCGAGCCTGCCCTCCTCGTCGCCGCCGCTGGCGCCGGTGTCGACCTTGAGCACGGTCAGGCCGAGGAGCCGGTGCAGGGGCGGGGTGGACACGTCGACGCCGCGGATGCGTTCGAGCGGGATGGTGCGGACGGAGCGGCTGACGAGCGAACGCCTGATCTCCAGCCGGTCGCCCAGCACCTCGTACGTGAGCGTGGCCCACCTGACCACGGCGAACGCGACGGTGCCGGCGAGGCCGACGGCCGCCCAGACGTACGAGCGGCCGGAGAAGCCGCCCACGAACAGGAGGCCGACCAGCGGCAGCAGCAGGGACGGCACCATGCGCACGGGGTCGATGAGCAGCACCTTGGGGCTGAGCCGCAGCGGAACGCGCGGCCCGCTCGGCACCGGCCCCGGAGGCCCCGGGGCGCCTTCCGCGGAAGGCGGGTCCTGGGGCGGCTGGGCGGGGGCGGTCATGTCGCGTCGTCCCTGAGCTCCTCGGCGCGGTGCGCCAGCCGCTCGGCCAGCCCGGCCGCCACCTGGTAGTCGAGCCCCTTGATGGTGGACGAGCCCGCGTGGGAGGCGGTGCGGATCTCCAGGGTGGCCAGCCCGAGGACGCGTTCCAGCCAGCCCTGGGCCTTGTCGACCGTCTGGATGCGGCTCACCGGCACGAACACCCATTCCCTGGTCAGGAACCCCGTCCGCGCGTACACGACGTCACCCGACAGCTCCCAGCGGTGCACGGCGTAGCGCACGAACGGCTCCGCCAGCAGGAACGGCGTCGTCAGGACGCCCACGACCACCGGCAGCAGCCACGGGTGGTCCGCGAACCAGGCGGGCACCCACGACCACCCGCTGCCGCCGACCCACCCTCCGGCCAGGAGCGAGCCTCCGATCAGCAGCACGAAGGCGATCAGCGCCTCCATCAGCCAGAGCCTGACGGCCTTGGGCGAGACGCGGTGCGCCGGATCGCGTAGCGGGCCAGTTGCGGTCACGCAAACCAGCTTAAGCCGCGCGGCGTCCCGGCGATCTACCGGCGACCGTCCCCTGTGGACGACGGAGGCCGTCGGCGCCGGCCCGCTTCTTCAGGGAGGCGCCGAGAAAGGTGCCGAGAAAGGCGAAGGTGGTGCTCGCCTGCGAGTTCACCGCCTTGATGTCGTGTTTCCCGCCCCTTTGACGCTCTTTACCGTTGACCGACCTTCGCGAAACGGTCGGCGCACGCCCCATGGCCGCGTAGCATCATGCGACATGGGGCTGTGTAACACGACTGGACGCATGGGGCCCTTCGTTGTCTCTGTGACAGCGGTGACGGCCGCGCTCGCCTTGTCGGGATGCGGCAGTTCCTTCCTGGTGGGCCGGTCCGAGGCCAAGGAGATCGCACAGATCAACGTCTCCAGTCCCGAGCTGCGTGAGGGCGAGCCCCTTCCGCGTGAGTACTCGTGCGAGGGCACCGAGGGCAGCCCGCCGCTGCGCTGGTCCAGCGAGCCGCTCCCCCATGCGAAGTCGATCGCGATCGTGGTCGACTCCCACACGCAGTCGGAGTCGGCCGTGCAGTGGGTGCTCTACAACATCCCCGCCACCACCACCGAGCTCGGCCCCGGCGCCGCGGAGACGCCTCCGGACGGCTCCAGCCAGGCCCCGGTGACCAGTGGCAAGGTCGGGTACCAGCCCCCCTGCGCGCGTAACGTGAGCTACCGCTTCACGGTCTACACGCTGCAGGGGAAGGTGGAGGCGAAGAAGGGCGCCACGCTTCCCGAGATCCTCAAGGAGATCGCCGGCAAGACCATCGCCAGGGGTCGCCTGACGACGGTGAACATCGAGTGAGATACCAAACACTCGGTGTAGTAATCGTTACCAATTCTTCGCTTAGGGTGTGACAACGCTCGCAGTGGTCCGACACAATCAGACTCAATTGTCAGGCGCTGGTGATCAATGGGGGCAGGTCGCGTCGATGGCCGCGCGATCTCACCGGTGCCACAGGGAGGCCATGGCTTTGAGGGTGGTGCAATGATCGCGGTCGTAGTCAGCTTGGTCGCTGTCGTGCTCCTCGTGCTCGCTGTCGTGGCACTGGGCATGCGTTCGATGAGCAAGCGGGAGAGCTCGCTTCCTCCGGAGCGGCTGAAGCAGATGGCCGAGAAGGAGGAGCAGACCCACGCGCGGTCCACCGACGAGTTCGCCGCCCACGAACCCCGCATGAACAACTTCAGCCCCGACTTCAGCCCCATCGACGAGGTGAAGGCCAAGCCGGTCCGCACCGGTCAGCGTGGCAAGCGCGGCGTCGACGAGTGGGGCAACCCGACCTCCGACGACGAGGACGAGGAGTTCTGGGCCAACATCCGCAGCGACGCCACCGAGGGCGGCTTCGGTGCCGGGGGCACCGTGGCGGCGCGCAAGGGCGCCTCCCGTCCCGTCGAGCGTGACGAGCGCGAGCCCGAGAGAGCGGCCGGCCGTGAGCGGCCCGCCGGCCGGGAGCGCACCGGCGAGCGCAAGCGCCCCGCCCGCCGCGAGGCCGCCGTCGTCGACGCCGACGCCACCACCGTCCAGGCGCCGCTGCCGCAGCGGCCCGCCCGGCGCGAGGCCCCCGTCCCCGCCCCCACGGCCGGCCTCGCCGATCTGGTGGAGCCGGTGCAGCCCCGCCCCGCCCCCTCGGCGTCCGACCTGGCCGACCAGCGCACGGTGACGTTCTCGGCCCCGCCCGCCGACGTGATGACCATCCTCGGCGTCGGCGCCCAGCCGGTGCCCGCGGGCCGTCACGACACGCTGTCCTCCGGCGGCTCGCTGTCCACCAACGGGGCGCCGGCCACCAGCGGCTCCTTCCCGGCCGTGGGCGCCACGGGCTCCCTGTCCAGCAACGTGTCCACGGGCCCGATCCCCGCCACCGGCTCGTTCGCCGCCGCCGGCGGCGCGTTCACCCCGGCGAGCAGCGGCTCCTTCCCCGCCACTCCCGTCGCGCCGATCCACGGCGCGCCGACCAGCGACCCGTTCCCGGCCGCCTACAACGGTGCCGACGCGCTCGACGGCACCTGGACGACCCCGGCGACGCCCACCTCCTCCGGCTCCTGGCCCTCCCACGACATCCTGGACGACGCGCCGGCCTCCGCCCCTGCTCCCGCCTCCACCCCCGGTCCGGCCGGGTCATGGCCGGCGTTCGAGCCGCAGCGGCCGTCCGGCTCCTATCCGGCGTCGTACGAGGTCCGCCCCGGCTGGGCCGTGGCCGACGACTCCGATCCGCTGACCGGCCCCTCGCCGGCGACGGGTGTCCCCACCGCTCCGGCGCGCGCGGTCTCCGCCCACGACGACGTGCTGTCGGCGCCGCCGGTGCCACAGTCCATCGCGTACGAGACGGGCGACTTCGCCTCGGCGGCCGGTCAGGCGGGCGGTCCGGGCTGGCCCGAGTCGCCGTCCAGCGGCGGCACGGGCGGCTGGCCGAGCTACAACGAGATGTACGGCACGCCCGAGGCGGGCCGTCCGGGCCAGAACGGCGGCGGTCGCGGCCGCCGCCGGGCCGCCCAGACTGCCCCGGCCGAGCCGGACCTTCCGGACTACTACCGCTGATCCGCCACCGGGACCGCCTGTCCGGTCCCGGTTCCGGTGCCCGATCAGGGCCCGGCCGCAGGCGTCCGCAGCCAGGCGCGCCGCCGTGTCAGCCCTGGATTGCGTAAAGCCCGACGACGACCCTTCGAGCCCCGCCCCGGCGGGGCACTAGGGTTTGCCGCATGACCGGCGACACTCACAGTAACGCGCTGAGGACTCTCAGGTACGACGTGCCTGCCTCGCTCGTGGTCTTCCTCGTCGCGGTGCCCCTGTCCCTGGGGATCGCGATGGCCTCGGGTGCCCCCCTCGCCGCAGGTCTCGTGGCCGCCGTCGTGGGCGGCATCGTGGCCGGAGCGCTCGGCGGCTCCGTCGTCCAGGTGAGCGGCCCCGCCGCCGGCCTCTCGCTGGTGGTGGCGGACCTCGTCCAGACGTACGGCTGGCGGGCCACCTGCATGATCACCCTGCTGGCCGGTGCGGTCCAGCTCGTGCTCGGCCTGCTGCGGGCGGCGCGGGCGGCACTGGCCGTCTCCCCCGCCGTGATCCACGGCATGCTGGCCGGGGTCGGCGTGGTGATCGCCCTGTCCCAGCTGCACATCGTGCTCGGCGGCAGCCCGCAACGCTCGGCCCTGGCCAACATCGTGGAGCTGCCCGCGCAGGTGGCCGCGATGCACGGCCACACGGTGGCGGTGGGGCTGCTCACGATCGCGGTCCTCGCCCTGTGGACCCGGCTGCCGAAGCAGGTCAGGGTGGTGCCGGCCCCGCTCGCGGCGCTGCTCGTCGCCGCGGTGACCGCGTGGGCGTTCCAGTGGGACGTCACCCGGGTCGACCTGTCGGGCAGTCTCGGCGCGTGGCAGTTCCCCGTGCTGCCGCAGGGCGACTGGCACGAGGTGGTGGCGGCCGTGCTGCTGGTCGCGCTGCTCGCGGGCGTCGAGTCGCTGCTGTGCTCCGTCGCCGTCGACGGGATGCACGCGGGGCCGCGCGCCGACCTGGATCAGGAGCTGACCGGGCAGGGCGTGGCCAACATGGTCACCGGCGCGCTCGGTGGTCTGCCGGTGGCCGGGGTGATCGTGCGCAGCACCACCAACGTCCATGCGGGGGCGCGTGGCCGCTGGTCGTCGATCCTGCACGGGGTGTGGGTGCTGGTGTTCGCGCTGGGGTTGGGCTGGACGATCCGGCTGATCCCGATGGAGGCGCTGGCGGCGCTGCTGGTGTTCATCGGCGTGCAGATGGTCAACCTCGGGCACGTCCGCAAGGTCCACGGCCACGGCGAGGTGCCGGTCTACGTCGTCACCATGCTGGCCGTGATCGTGCTCGGCCTGGCCGAGGGCGTGGTGGCGGGCCTGGCGCTGGCCGCGGTGCTGGCGCTGCGGCGGCTGACGTGCGTGACGGTCAGGACGTACGAACCGGTGGACGGCGGGCGGTGGCACGTGGCGATCTGCGGGTCGCTGACGTTCCTGGGCGTGCCGCGGCTCACCCACGAGCTGCGTGCCATCCCGCCGCGCGCCGCCGTGGACCTCGACCTGAACATCGACTTCATGGACAACGCCGCCTTCGAGGCCATCCACTCCTGGCGGCTCAACCACGAGCGGTCCGGTGGCACGGTGGAGATCGACGAGATGCACGACGAGTGGTACGCGCTGGCCGCGAGCGGCGCCCGCATCTACCCGGCCAAGACGCCGCTGGCGGCGCCCGACCGGTGGTGGCTGCCGTGGGCGCACCGGCACCACCGGCCCGCCCGGCACCCGGAGCCGTCCTCGGAGCCGAAGCTGGGGCCGGCCGACCGGCCGGAGTGCCGGCTGACGGCGGGGGCGCGGGAGTTCCACCGGCGTACGGCGCCGCTCGTGCGGCCCATCCTCACCGAGCTGGCCCACAAGCAGCAGCCGACGCACCTGTTCATCACGTGCGCCGACTCGCGGGTCGTGCCGAGCCTCATCACGGCGAGCGGGCCCGGCGACCTGTTCACGGTCCGCAACATCGGCAACCTGGTGCCTCGCCGGGGCGCCGAGCCGCACGACGACTCGGTGGTGGCGGCCATCGAGTACGCCACGCAGGTGCTGGGCGTGCACACCATCACCGTGTGCGGGCACTCGGGCTGCGGGGCGATGGCGGGGCTGCTGAGCGGCGGCGTGAAGGCCGGCAGCCTGCCGGGCATGCGCCGCTGGCTGCGGCACGGCCACCACAGCCTCGCGAGGTTCATCGAGAACGCCGAGGAGCCGCTCGACGCGCGGGCGCTGGACCAGCTCTGCCGCGTCAACGTACAGCAGCAGCTGGAGAACCTCCGCACCCACCGCAAGGTCGACGAGCAGGTGCGCGCGGGACGGCTGGAGCTGGTCGGCCTGTACTTCGACATCGGCTCGGCGCGGGTCCACATGCTGCCGCCGCTGCCGTCCACGATGTCGGTCAAGATCTGACCCCATGTGCGTGTTCTCGCGTCAGCCCAGATCGGCGTCGTGGACCAGGATGGCCGCCTGGACCCGGTTGGCCAGCCCGAGCTTGGCGAGCACGCGGCTGACGTGGGCCTTCACCGTCGCTTCGGTCAGCTTGAGCTCGCGGCCGATCTCGGCGTTGGACAGCCCGCGGGCCACGGCCCTGATCACGTCCTCTTCCCGGGCGGTCAGCGACGCCAGCCGGCCGCGCGCGATCTCGGCCCGGGACGACCCTCTGCCGGCGAACGAGCTGATCACCCGTTTGGTCACCGTGGGCGACAGCATGGCGTGCCCCGCCGCGACCGTGCGCACGGCGGCGGCCAGCTCGCGCGGCGGCGTGTCCTTCAGCAGGAACCCCACCGCCCCGACCCGCAGCGCCTCGTGGACGTACTCGTCCAGATCGAACGTGGTCAGCATGATCAACTTGGGCGCTTCCGGCGTGTCCATCAGACGCGCGCCGGCGGTCAGGCCGTCGGTGCCGGGCATGCGGACGTCCATGAGCACGACGTGCGGCTTGAGCCGGGCGGCGGCGGACACGGCCTCGTCGCCGTCGCGCGCCTCGCCGACCACCACCATGTCGCCCGCCGCCTCCAGGATCATCCGCAACCCGGACCTGACGAGTGCCTCGTCATCGACGATCAGAACGCGGATCACGGAGCCGGTATCCGGGCCAGCACCTGAAACCCGTCCCGCCCGAGCCCGTCCTGGACCTCCGCACCGTTGCGCGGACCGGCCAGGAGCCTGCCTCCGGCCAGCTCGACACGCTCCTGGAGTCCGACCAGCCCCCACCCGGACCCCGGCAGCGCACCGCCCCGTCGACCCGGGTGTGGCCCGCCCTCGCCCCGCGGACCACCATGGCCCGGCGGCCCGCCGCCAGGCGCGGATGGTGCCGTGTTGCGGACCACCACCTCCAGGTCCGAGGGCAGATACCGGACGAACACGTCGATCCGGGTGTCGCCCGCGTGCTTGTGCGCGTTGGTCAGGGCCTCCTGGATGACGCGGTAAGCGGTGCGCTCGACGGTGGAGGCCAGGGGGCGGGCGACTCCCTCGTCGTGGCGGTTGACCACGACGCCCAGCGCCCGCGACTGGTCGAGCAGCCGGTCGACGTCGGCGAGCGTGGGCTGAGGATGGCGTTCGGCCCCACCTGCGTCACCCAGCGCGGCGCGGAATCCCTCGGCTGGATCGGCACGCGGTTCCTCAGCGGAGCCGCTGGCGGAACGGGCCGAGTCCCGGGAGGGATCCCCTGAGCCGGAACGTGACTCCCACACCGCGTCCTCGGACCCCGGGCCTCGTACGGGCGGATCCGTGGAGCGCAGCACCCCGAGGACCTCGCGCAGGTTGCTCAGTGCCTCGCGGCCGACGCGGCCGATGAGGGCCGCGGCCTCGGCCGTGGGCTCGTCCGGCGCGCCCACCTCCAGCGCCCCCGCGTGCAGCACCATCAGCGACACCCGGTGCGCGACCACGTCGTGCATCTCCCGGGAGATGCGCGCGCGTTCCTGTGCCCTGGCCTGGTCGGCGCGCAGCACCTGCTCGCGCCGGAGCTGGTCGGCCTGGTCGCGCATCGCGTCGACGACCTGCCGCCGGGCGCGCGTCCACAGGCCCGCCACCAGCGGCAGGCCCAGCAGCGCTCCGCCCATGAGCACCACGTTGGCCGGGGTGCCGGCGACCAGCATGCGATGACCGCCGCCGAGACGGGAGACGACCCCGCCCGTGAAGAGCACGGCGACCGCGCCCCCGCAGTAGAGCCACAGGCCACGCCCGCGCAGCCGCGTGCCCGCGTAGTAGGACGCCGCGGCGGCGGCCGGCCACATGACCAGCCACACCTGGGCGACGGCGCCCACCACGGCGAGCAGCCACAACCTGCGCCCGCTCACCCGGCCCGGTGACCGCTCCTCCAGCGCCACGAACACCGCGGCCGCTCCCGAGGCGGCGGCCAACGCCGCGGGCACCGGCCAGGTCGACCCCGCGGCGACCCCCACCGCGCCGGAGGCCGAGGCCATCGACAGGCCGAACACCACCGCGCCCAGCGCCCACGGCGTGACGCGCTCGATCACGCCCAGCGCCCCTGGCGTGATGCGCTCGATGACGCTTCCATCGCCGTACGTCATGGCCCGAGGTTATCGGGGGTTCGGGCGACCGGCCCCCTACGAAAGTCGAGGGTGCCGCGGCTCTTTCGAGGGGGATGGTCGAGCCCGGTCGTCCAGCAAGGTGAGCGGCATGAGGAAGACAGCAATCGCGGGCCTCCTGCTCGCGCTCACCTGCGTCGGCACCACGACGCTCATGCGCCCTGCCCCGGCCGGCGCGTCCGCCCTGCCCGTCTCGCCCGGTTCGGCCGGTTCGGCCGGTTCGGCCGGTTCGGCCGGGACCATGGCGGCCACCGGCACGGCCGCCTCGCCGGGTTCGGGTGCGTCCGAGACGTCCCAACCCGCCTTGCCGGCTGTCACGCCGGCCCTGCCGCGGCCGACGGGTCCCCACCCGGTGGGCCGCTCGACCCTGCATCTGGTCGACTCCAGCCGCCCCGACCCATGGGTGCCCGACCGGAAGGCCCGGGAGCTGATGGTGTCCGTCTGGTATCCGGCCCGCGCCGCCACGGGGAAGCCCGCCCCGTACGTCACGCCCCAGGAGTCCGAGCTGATCCTGCGCGACGTGCCCCAGCTCAAGGACCTGCCGCCCGACACGCTCGCGAGGACCACGACGTACGCCCGGGTGGACTCCCCCGCGCTGGGCCGCAAGGGCGGCAGACCGCTCGTCGTGATGTCCCCCGGCATGAAGTTCCCCCGGGCGACGATGACCTCGCTGGCCGAGGAGTTCGCGAGCAAGGGCTACGTGGTCGCGGGCATCGAGCACACCTACGAGTCCGTGGCGACCACGTTCCCGGACGGCAGGACGGTCACGTTCGAGGCCGGCAAGGGCGGCAACACGCCGGAGCTGGGCGAGAAGGTGGCGCGGGTCCGGGCGGCGGACACCGAGTTCGTGCTCGACCGGCTGGCCAGGGCGGGCCGCTGGAAGCGGCTGATCGACGAGCGCAGGATCGCGATGGTGGGCCACTCGGTCGGCGGGCAGAGCGCCGCCCAGCTGCTGCCCCTGAGCGGGCGCATCCGGGCCGCGGTCAACCTCGACGGCTCCTACAACCCCAGGACCCCCGCCAAGCCGATCAGCAAGCCGTTCATGATGATCGGCAACCCGAGGCAGCAGCCGAGCACCGGCGGCGAGAAGGGCTCGTGGGACACGTTCTGGGAGCACGTGACCGGCGACGGGAAGCGGTGGCTGACGGTGACGGGCGCCGAGCACTCGAGTTTCGTGGACTACGCGGTGCTCCAGCCGCAGCTCGGGCTGCCCGCGTCCCCGATCGACGGCGAGCGCTCGCTGCGGATCACCCGCACGTACGTCACGGCGTTCCTCGACGCGCACCTGCGCGGCGAGCGCCGTCCTCTCCTGGACGGGCCGTCGGCGGCCTACCCGGAGGTGAAGTTCTGGGGTTCCTGACCGGCTGACGGCCGCCCTCGGCGACGCTCGCATCGCGACCCGTCCGCCCGACGACCCGTCTCGCCGGCATCCCGGCCGTACGGTGATCCGCCGGCACGGGGTGCCGTCAGGCGGGGGACGGGCAGGCGGGGGACGGGCAGGCGGGGGACGGGCTTGGTGGCGAGGGCGTTCGCGGGTCCGGGTGACGGAGCAGGCGTCGTACGGCGAAGGCCAGCTGCAGCCGCAGCCGTCCCTGAGGGGTGCGCACGCTCCAGCCCAGGAGGTGCTCTCCGCGGGTCAGGCGGTCCAGCAGGGTCGAGTGGTGGATCGTCAGCTCGCCGGCGGCGGACCGCACGCTCGCGGCCTCGGCCACCGCGTGCAGCGTGGCGAGCATCCAGGGCGCCGCCGCGCCGGCGCGGTCGAGCGCCCGGACGTCGGGAACGTCCTGCCGGCTGCCCGGGTCCACCGCCGCGGCCAGGAGCTCCAGCGCTCCCAGGTCGTCCGCGTACACCACCCGAGGGCCGGGGTCCTGCTCCGTGCCCTCGGCCGTGAGCCGCAACGCCAGACGCGCCGAGCGGAACGACTCGGGCAGCTCCAGCAGTGGAACGGCACGGCCGACCCCGAGCCGCTCGGGCGGTCCCTGGCGCGTGCCCGGCTCGGGGCGCGCGGATGGTGTCGGGCTCCGTTCGATCCGGGCTGCGCCGCCGGCCACGGCCACGGCTCGGAACAGCGCGTTCTCCTCCAGCTTGAGGGTCCGGGCGGCGCGCAGCCGGGCCTGGCCGGACGCGCCCGGGTTGAGCAGCAACTCCACCAGGGCGGGGTCCTCGCGTGGCGCGCGGCCGGCCGCACCGCCCCAGGCGCGGTCCAGGACGCCGCGCGCCGCGACGGCGGCCCGTTCCAGCACGATGGCGTCGATGGGCCCGGCAGGCGTCGGGCGCTCCAGCCACAGGCGGGCCGAGCCGCTCCGCACCTGCTCGGTCGGCCAGCCGGGGTCGGGCGGGGTGGCGGCGTCCTCGTGCCGCCCGTCGGACAGCGCTCGGATGCGCAGACGGCGCGCGTCGTCGACGAGGCGGGCGGGGCAGCCGGCCAGCACGGCGGCCGCACGGACGATCGCCTCCAGGCCGGCCCGTGTCTCGCCGAGCCGGTCGAAGTAGGCGATGACCTTGACGGCCGCCCCGGCGTCGGGATCGAGCGCGGATACTCGCCCCACGAGGTCCTTCATCGGCTCATTCTGCCTCACCCTGAAGAAGGTGCGGCTCCACTCCGGGAAACGGAGCGGGCTGAGGCGTGTCGGCGTGCTGCTCCGTGTGCGCCCGGCGAGATCGGCTGCGATTGCGGCGAATCCTTTCCCGGTGTGGGGCCCTCTTATGAGGTGATGGCCACACTGAGGCAGGAGAAGGGGAGGGGTGACGTCGTGATGACGGGGGTGCGGCAGGCACTGTTCAGGACCTGGTTCCGGCGACAGCGAGGGCGTGGACGTGGCTGACCGATCCTGGGCGAGCACGCAGCTCATCAAGGCCGCGCAGGCCGGCGATCGCGAGTCGATCACCGCGGTGCTCCATGGCGCCCATTCTCACGTGCGGCGCTTCGCGGAGCATCTTTGCGCGTCCCCGCAGGATGCCGAGGACGCCGCGCAGGAGGCGCTGATCATCCTCTACCGGAAGATCGGCTCACTGCGCGCCACCGGGGCACTGGCCTCCTGGATGTTCAGGATCGTCCGGAACGAGTGCCTGCGCCGCGCCCACGTGCTGATCGAGCGCGACGACGAGGCCGAAGCCGGTCTGGCGACGTCGGCCGAGGACGAGGCCATCCGGCGCCTGGAAGCCGAACGCGTCGCGCGGGCGATCCAGGAGCTGCCTCCTGTGCAGCGCAGAGTATTGATCATGCGAGACGTCCTGGGCCACCCGGGGCGGAGGGTCGCGGAGTCGCTCGGCTTGAGCAACGCCGCGATGAAGTCCCAGCTGCACCGGGCCCGCACCACGCTGCGGCTCAGCCTGGGCGGCACGACCGGCCCCGCCGAAGACCCGCATGACCCCGCGGCCACCGGCGCCCCGCTGTAGCCCCGCATTTCCGCAACCCGAGACCGAAGAGGAAGCCCCGCCATGCTCGAAACCGGATCACCCGCGCCCGACCTGGTGCTGGAGGACACCGACGGCCGGACCGTCCGCCTGTCCGACCATCGGGGCGGTCATGCCGTGCTGATCTACTTCATGCGGTCCACGTCGTGCGCGATCTGCAACAGGCACGTCCAGGACCTCGTCCGGTGCCGCGACGAGCTCGCGGCCGACGACGTCCAGGTGTTCGTCGCGGTTCCCGAGGGCCGTCAGGAAGCGGCCGCGTGGAAGGCCCGGCGCCGGATCCCGTTCCCCGTCCTCGTCGGCCGCCGGGACACCCCGCACGAGATGATCGGCTTGAGCAGAAAGGTCTTCGGCTCGCTGCAGCAGTCAGGCAGCATCCTCGTCGATTCCCGGGGCATCGTCCGCCACGCCCACGGCGCCACCATGCCCACCAGCGGCTACGACAAGAAGGGGATCACTGCGGCCGTGCGGGGTCTGCGCGCCCCCGCATGACCGTACGTCGTCGTCCCGGGCGGGGTCACGCGGTGTCAGGCGCTCAGGAGGCGGCGCAGCCAGCGGAGGCGGGCCGCCTTGGCGTCCTGCGAGATGGCGGCGTGCGGGACCATCCCGTCGAACCCGTGGAACCCGCCCGGCCACACATGCAGCTCCGCCCGTCCGCCGGCCTGCCAGACGCGTGCGGCGTACGTGACCGCCTCGTCGCGGAAGGTCTCCGCCGAGCCGACGTCGACGAACGCCGGCGGCAGGCCGGACAGGTCGTCGGCGCGCGCCGGGGCCGCGTACGGGGACACGTCCGGCCCGCCGCGCCGCTCGCCGAGCAGTGCCGTCCAGCCGGTGTGGTTGCTGGTGCGGTCCCAGACGCCCAGTCCGGCCATCTGCACGGCGGAGGGGGTGTCGTTGCGGTCGTCGATCATCGGGCAGATGAGGAGCTGGCCGGCCAGGGCCGGGCCCTTGCGGTCGCGGGCCATGAGGGCGAGCGCCGCGGCCAGTCCCCCACCGGCGCTGGCGCCCGCGACGACGATGCGCTCGGGGTCGATCCCCAGCTCCTCGGCGTGCTCGGCGGTCCATACGAGGCCCGCGTAGCAGTCCTCCACCGGCGCGGGGTGCGGGTGCTCCGGTGCGAGCCGGTATTCCACCGACACGACCACGAGCCGCAGCTCAGCCGCCCATTCGAGGAGCTCCTCCATGCCGACCCGGTTGTCCCCGGCGATCATCCCGCCGCCGTGCGTGTGGTAGAGCGCGGCCAGCGGCGCGTCCGCTCCCACCGGACGGCACACCAGCAGGGAGATGTCGGGCTCGCCGGCGGGGCCGGGCACCGTCCGTTCCTCGACGTGGAACGTCCCTCCCCGGGTGAGGTCGGTCTGGATGACGAAGCCCGCCTCCGCCGCCCCCGACCGCAGCGTGCTCAGGACGTCCGAGGTGATCGACGGGGGGATGTGCTCGTTGATCAGCGGCAGCGCCGCCGCCAGCTCCGGGTCGAACGGCGGCGGCTCGCCGACGATGGAGCCTGTCCGGCGGGAGGACGGGTCGGTGCTCATGAGTCTCTCCGATGTCAGGGGCGTCACAGCCGTTCGGCGGCGCTGTGCATCATCATCGGCGGGGCGGACGGATGAATCGACCGCTACGTGGCGGACGTTGCCCGCCATGTGGCGGGTGTCCGGCGCAGGCGCGTGTCCCGAGTATCGCTGCGGCACACCGTGGGCCGCATTACCTGGTGGTGGCGGGGGATGGTGTGGGCGGCGACGACAGCCCGGTTGGTCCGCGGACGTGGTCGGCAGCCCGCGGCGGGAGGCACCAAGGGTCGGGACGTGGTCTCGCGGATGCCATGGACGGGTCGTAGACCATGCCGCTGATGCGATGGGGATCGGGCATCCAGGCTGGAATGTGCGGAAGGTATCGTGAGGTCTTGTGACGACGTTTCGGATCAGCGAGGCCGCAGCCCTGCTCGGGGTCAGCTCCGACACGGTCCGCCGGTGGGTGGACGCAGGCCGGCTGGAGGCCGGGCGGGACGAGCACGGCCACCGGCGGGTCGACGGCGCCGACCTGGCCGCCTTCGCCCGCTCGCAGATCGAGGAGGACGGCGATGGTAGCCGCTCCTCGGCGCGTAACCGCTTTCGCGGGATCGTCACCGAGGTCATCCGCGATGCCGTGATGGCGCAGGTGGAGCTCGCCGCCGGGCCGTTCCGGGTGGTGTCGCTGATGAGCCGCCAGGCCGCGGACGAGCTGGGCCTGGAGGTGGGGGTGGTGGCGGTCGCCGTGATCAAGTCCACCAACGTCGTCGTGGAGGTTCCCGGTCACGAGCGCGCGGCCGGTCAGGTGTGAGGAGCCGTTTCGTGTTCAGGCGTCTCTCCCGACGGGCGACCGCCCTGCCCGTCGCGCTCGCGCTGGCAGCCCTGTCCGGTTGCGGCTCCGGCGCGCCCGCCACGTCCTCTGCCTCGCCGGCCGCCGGCGGCGGGGCCGAGGAGCTGACCGTGTTCGCGGCCGCGTCGCTGACCGGGACGTTCACCGAGCTGGGCAGGGCCTTCGAGGCCGGGCACCCGGGTACGACGGTGAGGTTCAGCTTCGGCTCCAGCGCGACGCTGGCCCAGCAGATCGTGCAGGGGGCTCCGGCGGATGTGTTCGCCGCGGCGAGCCCGGCCACGATGAAGACGGTCACCGACGCGTCGCCGGCGAGTTCGCCGACCACGTTCGCGCGCAACAAGCTCCAGATCGCCGTACCGAAGGACGATCCGGCCAAGGTGGACGAGCTCAAGGACCTGGCCGATCCCCATGTGAAGGTGGCGCTGTGCGCCGAGCAGGTGCCGTGCGGGGCAGCGGCGGTCAAGGCGCTGAACGCGGCCGGGCTCAGGGTCACGCCTGTGACGCTGGAGCAGGACGTCAAGGCCACGCTGACCAAGGTCGAGTTGGGCGAGGTGGACGCGGCGCTGGTCTACCGGACCGACGTGATCGCCTCGGCGGGCAAGGTGCGGGGCATCGCGTTCCCGGAGGCCGACAAGGCGATCAACGACTACCCGATCGCCACCCTCGCCGAGGCGCCCGCGGGTGACCTGGGCAAGCAGTTCGTCGACCTGGTGCTGTCGCAGCAGGGCAAGGACGTGCTGGCCAAGGCCGGCTTCGAGGGGCCCTGATCCCGGATGAGCCCCTCTGCGCCGGAACGGCTCGGCTCGGTGGGTCCGCGTGGCGGGCCCGCCGGGAGCCCTGCCGCGGGCCGGGAGGTCTCCGGGCGGCTGCCGTGGATGCTGGTCGTGCCCGCGCTGCTGGGGCTGGCGTTCCTGGTGCTGCCGCTGGCCGGGCTGCTGATCCGCGCCCCCTGGTCCACGCTGCTGCGGCGGCTGGCCGAGCCGCACGTGCTGGAGGCGTTGCGGCTGTCGCTGGTCTGCGCCACCGTCGCCACAACCGTGTGCCTGCTGCTCGGGGTGCCGCTGGCCTGGCTGCTGGCCCGGGTGTCGTTTCCCGGGCGGCGGCTGGTCCGGGCCCTGGTCACCGTGCCGCTGGTGCTGCCGCCGGTGGTGGGCGGCGTCGCGCTGCTGCTCGTGCTCGGGCGGCGCGGGCTGGTCGGGCAGTGGCTGGAGGCCACCTTCGGGATCACGCTGCCGTTCACCACGGCGGGCGTGATCGTCGCCGAGGCGTTCGTGGCGATGCCGTTCCTGGTGATCAGCGTGGAGGGCGCGCTACGCGGGGCCGACCAGCGGTTCGAGGAGGCCGCGGCCACGCTCGGCGCCTCGCGGTGGACGGTTTTCCGGCGGGTGACGCTGCCGATGGTCATGCCGGGCGTGGTGGCCGGGGCGGTGTTGTGCTGGGCGCGGGCGCTGGGCGAGTTCGGCGCGACGATCACGTTCGCCGGCAACTTCCCCGGCACCACCCGCACCATGCCGCTGGCCGTCTACCTGGCCTTGGAGACCGAGCCGGAGGCGGCGATCGTGCTCAGCCTGGTGCTGCTGGCCGTCTCGGTGGTCATTCTGGCCAGCCTGCGTGACCGGTGGGTGAGCGCGCCATGACCCTCGACGCCCGGCTGGTGGTCACCCGGCCCGCCTTCACTCTCGACATCGCCCTGGAGGTCGCCCCCGGCGAGGTCGTGGCGCTGCTCGGCCCCAACGGCGCGGGCAAGACCACCGCGCTGCGTGCCCTGGCCGGACTCGCCCGCACCTCCGGCGGTCAGATCCGCCTGGGCGGCAGGCTGCTGCACACGCTGCCCGCCGAGAGCCGCCCGATCGGCATGGTCTTCCAGGACTACCTGCTCTTCCCGCACCTGACGGCGCTGGACAACGTCGCCTTCGGGCCGCGCTGCCAGGGCGTGTCCAAGGCCGAGGCCCGCCGCACCGCCGCCGCCCTGCTGGAGCGGGTCGGCCTGGCCGGCCGTGCCGCCGCCAAGCCACGACAGCTCTCCGGCGGCCAGGCCCAGCGGGTCGCGCTCGCCCGCGCGCTGGCCGTACGGCCCGAACTGCTGCTGCTGGACGAACCGCTGGCCGCGCTCGACGCCCACACCCGGCTGGAGATCCGCTCCCAGCTGCGCCGCCACCTGACCGACTTCGACGGCGTCACCGTCCTGGTCACCCATGATCCGCTGGACGCGATGGTGCTGGCCGACCGGCTGATCGTCATCGAGAACGGCGCCATCGTGCAGCAGGGGACCCCGGCCGAGGTCGCCCGCCGTCCCCGCACCGACTACGTCGCCCGTCTCGTCGGGCTCAACCTGTACCGCGGCGTGGCCGACGGCCCCCGGGTCAAGGTCGGCGAGCTGCTGCTGCACACCTCGGAGCAGCTCGGCGGACCCGCGTTCGTCGCCTTCCCGCCCGCCGCCGTCGCCCTCTACCGGACGCGCCCCGACGGCAGCCCGCGCAACCTGTGGCAGGCCCGCATCGACGGCATCGAACGGCACGGCGACAACGTCCGCGTGCACCTCGACGGCCCCATCACCGCCTTCGCCGACATCACCCCCGCCGCCGTCGCCGACCTCGACCTGACCCCCGGCCAGCAGATCTGGGCCTCGGTCAAGGCCACCGAGACCCACGCCTACCCCGCATGAACGGGCTCCCGCCGGGCGGCCGCCACGACTGCGACGCCATCCGTCCCGGGCCCTCGGCCTGCCGGAACGGGTCTGCGGCTGCTCCAGGGCGAGGTGGTCGAGGCCGGCGCCGGCTCGGTCACGCGACCATCAGCGAGACGTCCGGCACGTACGGGCACCTGTTCCCGGGCGGCACAGAGGGTTTCCCGGGCGGCACTGAGGGCGGGAAAGCGGCTTTTGTCTTTCGTCGTTTCGCGGCGTTCTGCCGCCTTTCTTGTGCTCCGGCGGAACAGAGACGGAACAGCAAGGTGGAGAGCCCGGGGCCTTTCACGGCTACCGCTCCCTCGTCGAGCCAGGCCACGTGACGAAGACGCGGCCATGTCCAGAAGTCCGACAACCCTCAGCCGCGCACCTATGCAGCGTTCCGCTGCCCCTTCCGCGCGTAAGTGACAAGCGGCCGGGGCCCGATGCGTAAGGCCAAGCAGCCCTCCTGGCCGCTGCTGAAGTCCGGTCAGGTCAGCCTGTTCGAGCCGATCCCGTACGGCAACGACCAGCGCGGCCGGCCGATGTCGACCCTGCTCATGTTCGCCAACGTGCTCATCGGCTCCATGCCGCGCCACGGCAAGACTTCGCTCTGCGGGTGCTGCTACTGGCGTGCGCTCTCGACCCGCTGGCCGAGCTGCGGCTGTTCGAGCTGAAGGGCACCGGAGACCTGTCGGCTGGTCCTTGCGCATCCGCCGAGGCAAGCGGAGCAAGGAGCAGTACGTCTACCTCACGTTGGACGCTTACCGGCATCTGCTCAATCCCACTCCGGTCGGGCATGTTGTCTTCCCTTGACCGCCATGGAGCCTTCCAATGGGATTGTAGCTATCCGTCACAGGACAGTTACAATCTGTCGCACAATTCGTGCGCATCGGGACGACGAACGGATTCACATGGCTTTTGTCAGGACAACCGCCGCCGGCTCCACCCGTCCGGGTCAGGGATGGGCGCTCAACTCGGCGGGAGACGGCATCTACCTCGACGTGGACACCACTGACAGGGGTGCCCCGGTGTTCACCAAGACTCCCGTCTACATCACCTCCGTGGACGGCATTGCAGCGCACTTCGGCCTGACCGGGACCAGCGCCATCTACGAGGCCAGCAACAAGGGCTTCCAGATTAATGTGACGTTTCATGGAGACGGACCCCGCACTCTCAGCGAAGCCCAGAAGCAGCAGTGGCGCGTGAACTGGGCCGGCTTCGAGACCATCTGACACGCCCAAGATCACACGCAGCGCGGCGGGGGAAACACCGCGCGTCCGGCCGGCCCGGCCCGAACGCCGGACGCGTGTAGGTCTCTTCCAGCCAGTCATGGCGACCGAGGGAAGACGCCGCCGAGGGTTCGCTGAGCCTCCCTGCGGTGCACCGACCGGAATGGCGCGGTTACCGGTGCCCGGGGCAGCTGCTTGCGGCCGGGCGTGCAGCGCGAACGGCACCGCGTGACCGATACCGCGCCCAGGATGAGGGGACAGAACGTGAATTCTGTCCCCTCACCGCAACCGGCATCGGCTTGAGCGTCAATCCGCTCTACTCGCCGCATGACTATCCGCCGGCGAAACCCGGCTCCCGGCCCGCGGCGTGGCCTGCGGTTTCGGCGGTCTTGCTCCCGAACATGCCCCCCACCCGCCAAGTACGCCGGAAAGGGATCAGTGGTCCCTCGCGAAACGGGACTGGAATCCCGAATTCCGGAGCACGCGGACCGCTACCACTGCTAGCGCTGTACTCGCATTTGGACGTATGTGATCGCATCGGCGACGGTGCGGATATCCTCAGCGTCCGCCTCGGGGATCTCCAGGCGGTACTCCTGCTCCAGGGCCGCGATGATCTCAGCCATGGCCAGATCGTCGGCTCCGAGGTCATCAATGAGCTCGGCCACGGGGTCCACCTCTCTCGTGAGGTCGAGCTTTTCGGCGATGATCTTCTTTACCCGCGCCTCGATAGTGGTCTCGGTGGTCACGAAGCCCCCCCTGGCTCGCTGGACGAATCGCCTCGAGTCTCCCATGCGAGATCACTCAGCTGGAGGTTCGACATGCGCAGGTCGCACTGCTTGCTCACGACCCTTGTGCCAAAGATCACCTCTCCCGCCACCGAGTAGGCCGTGATCCGGTCGAGCTCGTCGAGCTTCATGACACGCTCGACCTGGTCCACGGGTCATCCTCCAGGGCCGAGCTGGCTGTCGAAAACAGCCCGTTGCTCGTTGAGGTAGGCAGCATCCGCGAGGTACTGAAGGTGGTGCCCGTCGGCCAGGTGGCCTGCGAAAGCCGCGTTGCCGGCGGCGGCTTGGGCGTGCATGAAGTCCACCAGGGCGTGCAGGCGGGCGATGACGGTGTCGACCAGGCTGGTGCGGTCGGCGGCGTCGAGTCCGTAGCGATCGCAGAACAGGCGCGCGCGGCGGGCTTGTGCTACTGCCGTACCGAAGCCGGCGGCGTTGGTGGGTGCGGTGGTGGGGGCCCAGCGGTAGACGGCGTAGGCGACGTCCCAGAGTCGGGGGCCGGGGTGAGCGGTGTCGAAGTCGATGATCCCGACCACCCTGTCACCGTCGAGAACGCAGTTGTGCGGAGCGTAGTCGCCGTGGCAGATCACCTCGACGGGCACGCGAGCGGGCAGCATCCAGCCGCCGATCACGTCGCGGGCATATTCCACGGTGGTGTCATGGTAGGAGCGCAGCAGCTCGGCGGCGCTCTCCAGCGCCTCCATGGAGGCGGCCGCAGGGGTGACCGGGTAGTTGCTGACCTCACCCGGCAGGAAGTCCAGGATCTCGAAGCCGTCGTCGGTCACTCCATGGACCGCAGGCGACGCGGTGAAGCCCCGCGCCCGCAGGTGCCGCAGGAGTCCGTGGACCACGGGTGACCACGGCCCGGTCGGACGTTGCACGGTCGCGCCGATCCTCACCACCTCGTTGACGCCGCCGCCGGCCAGAATCTCCCGATCAGGCACCTGTCGCCCTCCCCTTGTGATTTCGCTCCTCGAGTGTACGGACGAGTCGCCCAGCACCCTTCTCACCTGGGGCTCTGTCGGGCGGCTGAGGCGGGCGGGAAGAACAAGACTGTTGTCCGCGGATTTTTTCGTGCACGGTTGTCGGCGTCTCCACCCATGCCGATAGGAGTTCCAGCATGTCCGAAACCGTGCCTTTGCACCTCGCGGGCAACAACGCGCCGGTCGCCGAGGAGGTGACCCTGGAGCCGTCCAAGGTCGTCGGCGAGATCCCGGCCGAGCTGAGCGGGCAGTTCTTCCGCAACGGGCCCAACCCGCGTACCGGCTGGTCGCCGCACTCCTTTGCGGGCGACGGTATGATCCACACCATCGCGCTGGAGGGCGGCAGGGCGCGCTGGTACCGCAACCGGTACGTGCGCACGCCGCTGTACGAGCACCCCGACCAGTCCCGCTTCGCCCTCGCCTTCGACCAGGAGACAGGCCGGATCGACTACCGGGTGACCACGGCCAACACCCACCTGATCGCGCACGCGGGCCGGCTGTTCGCCCTGGAAGAGGGCGGCTTCCCGTACGAGGTGACGCCGGACCTCGCCACGATCGGGGTGCACACCTACGACGGGGTCCTGCAGACCCCGATGACCGCGCACCCGAAGACCTGCCCGATCACGGGTGAGCTGTTGTTCTTCGGCTATCAGCTGCGTCCGCCGTACCTGACCTGCTACCGCGTCTCGGCCGTCGGCGAGGTGGTGCAGACGCGGGTCGTGGACGTGCCGCGCGCGACGATGATGCACGACTTCGCCATCACCCGTAACCACGTGATCTTCATGGATCTGCCGGTCGTCTTCGACTACGTCCAGGCCGCGGCGGGCGGGCCGCCGTGGCGCTGGGATGACGCGCACCGCGCCCGGTTCGGCGTGCTGGCGCGTACGGCCGGCGACGACGCGCCCGTACGCTGGTTCGACGTCGCCCCGTGCTACGTGTGGCACACCATGAATGCCTTCGAGGACCCGCAGGGCGACACCATCACCGTCACCGGTACTCGCGTCCCCACGCTGTGGCGCGGCGGCGCCGACGACCTGGAGGGCGGGCTTCCGGTCGTGTACCGCTGGACGCTGGACCTGAGGCCGGGCGTGGTCGCCGAGGAACCGCTCGACGACGCGCCCAGCGAATACCCCCGTGTGGCCGACTCGATGCTCGGGCTGCCCCACCGTTACGGCTACACGACGAGCTTCTCCTTGGACGCCGAGCCTGAGCGGTCGGAGATCTACGCCTACGACCTCACCGGCGGCGGTGAACGGGCGGTGCACCGCCTCCCTCCAGGCCACACCTGCGGTGAGGCCGTCTTCGTACCCCGGGCCGGGACCGGTGAGAACGAGGGCTTCCTGATGACGTTCGCCCACGACCGCGGCGCCGGTACGAGCTACCTGGCCATCCTGGACGCCGCCGACCTGGCCGCGCCCCCGCTCGCCGAGGTACACGTCCCGGTGCGCATCCCCACGGGCTTCCACGGCAACTGGATCCCGGTCTGAGTATCGAGGAACCAGACCTGGTGCTCGTCCCCGTCCTGGCAAGTGATCCTGCCGATCTCACGGACAGCAGCGGGTGGTCAGCTGATTCCGATGACAAGGGCGTCGCGGACGGCGTCGATGACCTCGGCGGTGATCCGGTCGACGCCGTCGTTGAGTTTCATCACCCGCTCGGCTTGTTCCAGGAGCCGGGTGACCAGCCGGAAGTCGCCTGCGATCGACGCCAAGATCGAGAAAGACCTGGCGGAACAGAGCCGGAACAAGAAGGAAGCATCAACCCTCGCCCCCTGGTCAGAGGGGTGAAAGTGACGAGCCGGCCTGTAGGCCGGGTTTTGTCCTTCGTTGCCGAAGGGGCGACCATCCATCTAGGGCCGTCGTTGCCGGCGGCCTCAAGCGGTCTACCCGCGCGGCTCGGGCGGGCAGCCCTCGAACGTCGCGCGCGGGACGCTCCGAAGAGCGTCCCTTCTTGACCTTGCTCCGGGTGGGGTTTACCGAGCCGCCCACGTCACCGTGGGCGCTGGTGGTCTCTTACACCACCGTTTCACCCTTACCTCCCGCGGACGGGAGGCGGTCTGTTCTCTGTGGCACTGTCCCGCGGGTCACCCCGGGTCGGTGTTACCGACCACCCTGCCCTGTGGAGCCCGGACCTTCCTCGGCGAGCCCCGTGAAGGGGCCCGACGCGGTCGCCCGGCCGGCTCGTCACCGTGAGACTATCGCAGGTGGGCGGTGTCGTTGAACGACTTCACCACGCAGCGGCCGTCGGCGTAGTGCTCGACCAGCGACAGGCAGGCCACGTCGAGGTGCATCCGGTACAGCGCCTCCGGCGGGGCCATCAGGGCCAGCCGCAGCAGCGTCTTGATGGGCGTCACGTGTGAGACGACCAGCACCGTACGGCCCTCGTAGCGTTCGAGCAGCCGGTCCGAGGCCCGCTGGACGCGCCCGGCCACCTGGGTGAAGCTCTCGCCGCCGGGCGGGGCCGTGCCAGGGTCGGCCAGCCAGCGGGTCAGCTCCTCCGGCCACCGCCGCTGCACCTCGGTGAACGTGTGACCCTCCCACGCCCCGAAGTCGGTCTCCCTGAGGTCGTCGTCCACCTCGACGGTCAGGCCGGTCCGCTCGGCCACCGCCTGCGCGGTGCGCCGGGCGCGCGCGAGCGGGGAGCTGACGATGACGTCCAGCTTGTACGGCGGCCGGGACAGCCGCTCGGCCGCCGCCCCGGCCTGGGCGAGGCCGTGCTCGGTCAGCTCGGCGTCGCCGAGGCCGGAGAACCGGCGCTCGACCGAGAGCGGCGTCTCGCCGTGCCGCAGGAGCAGCAGGGAGGTGGCCACGCGGGTGGGCGGACCCCAGCCGGTGCCCTGGGACCGCACGCCGCCCTGCCGCTCCTGCGCGGCGGCGACGGAGGCCGTGGGCGCCGAGAGGTCGTCGGAGGCGGCCGGGGCGGAACGGCCGGGAGAGGTGGTGGGCGGGTCGAGCAGATCCGTCTGGTCGCCCTGCCTCGGGCCTCCTCCCCCACGGCCCTCTCCTCCCGAAGCCCCGGGGCGCGGCGCCGCTGGGGTCTCGGTGTCGGCGGAGGCCGAGCGTCTCCAGGGGAGGCCCTTGGCGGCGGCGTCCATGGCCTCGTTGGCCAGGCGGTCGGCGTGGGTGTTGCGGGCGCGGGGGATCCACGTCCACTCCGTCACGCGCAGCCGCCGCGCCAGCTCGGCCGCCTCGACGGCGAGCGGGCGCAGCCCTTCGTTCTTGATCTTCCAGCGGCCGGCCATCTGCTCGACGACCAGCTTGGAGTCCATCCGCACCGCGACGGCCGCGCCCTCACCGGCCACGCCCAGGACGGCGCGCAGGCCGGCGATCAAGCCGCGGTACTCGGCGACGTTGTTGGTCGTGACGCCGATGGCCTCGGCCGCCTCCGCCAGCACCTGGCCGTCGGAGGCGTCGCGGACCACGGCGCCGTAACCGGCCGGCCCGGGATTGCCGCGTGAGCCGCCGTCGGCCTCGATGACGTACGACGTCACAGGCCCGACTCTGCGGTCCGGACGAGGATGCGGCGGCACTCGTCGCAGCGCACCACGTCGTCGTGCGGGGCGGCCTTGATGCGGTTCATCTCGGCGATGGACAGGGCCACCTTGCAGCCCTGGCAACGGCCGCCGCGCAGCATGGCGGCGCCCACGCCGTACTGCTCCCTGAGCTTCTCGTACAGGGCGAGCAGGTCGGCGGGGATGTCGCCGGCGACGGCGGCGCGGCGGCCCTGGGCCTCCCCCGCCTCCTTGTCGATCTCGACGAGCGCGGCGTCGCGGCGGTCCTCGGAGGCGGCGCGGGCGGCGGCCAGCTCGTCGAGCTTGGCGCGCAGGTCGGTGACCTTGCTGTCGGCGGCCTCGCGCCGCTCCATGATCTCCAGTACGACCTCCTCGAGGTCGCCCTGCCGCCGGTGCAGGGAGGCGATCTCGGACTGGAGGCTGGCGAGGTCCTTAGGCGAGGTCACGGCGCCGGAGTCGAGCCGCTTCTGGTCGCGCTCGGCGCGGGCGCGGACGGTGTCGACGTCGCCCTCGGCCTTGGTCTGGTCGCGGGCGAGGTCGCCGGCCTCGGTCTCGGCCTCGATCACCTCGGTGGCGAGCTTGGCGTAGCGCTTGGACTGCTCGTCGATCTCGGCCAGCTCGGGCAGCGTGCGGCGACGGTGGGCGAGCCGGTCGACGACGGCGTCCAGCTCTGCCAGGTCGAGGAGTCGCTTCTGGGCGTCAGGGGCTGCTTTCATGATCAATATCCTCTTGTCCAAGCATCGGTGACCGCGGCGGAGACGCGCGTCTCAACGGTAACGCCACCGCCGCGCAGGATGGACGCTGCTCCGTCCAGCCAGGGCCACTCGGTGGCCCAGTGGGCGGCGTCGATCAGCGCCGGTCCGCCCGCCTCGGCGAACTCGCTGGCCGGATGGTGCCGCAGGTCGGCGGTCAGGAAGGCGTCGACGCCCGCCGCGCGGGCCGTCTCCAGCAGCGAGTCGCCCGCTCCCCCGCTGACGGCCACGCGGGCCACGCGGCGGGACGGGTCGCCCGCGACGCGGATGCCCCACGACGTCTTCGGCAGGCCGCCGGCCACCGCGACCGCGAACTCCTCCAGCGTCACCGGCTCCGGCAGCTCGCCGACGCGCCCCAGGCCGCGCCACGGGTCGTCCGGGAACGGCCGCAGCGGCACCAGGTCGCCCACCAGGCCGACGGCGCGGGCCAGGGCGTCGGAGACGCCGGGGTTGGCGACGTCGGCGTTGGTGTGGGCGGTGTAGAGGGCGATGTCGCGCTTGATCAGGGTGTGGAGGAGGCGGCCCTTGGGCGTGTTCGCGGCGACGGTGGTGGTGCCGCGCAGATAGAGCGGGTGATGGACGACGATCAGATCGGCGCCCCACTCGACGGCCTCGTCCACCACGGCCGTCACCGGGTCCACCGCGAACAGCACCCGCCGCACCGGCTGGGCGGGGTCTCCGCAGACCAGGCCCACCGCGTCCCACGACTCGGCCCGGGCGGGCGGGTAGGCCGCCTCGAGCACCTCGATCACCTCTGCCAGCGTCACTGCAGCCACCTGGGCAGACTATCGGGAACGGCGGGGCGGACCGTCCCTGACGGCCCGGTCCCGGAACGGACGTCTCCCTGATGTCGCGCCCGCCGCACCGCTGTCGTGGCCCGGCCGTCCCGGGACTGGCCAGGCTGTCGTACGGGACCGGCCGGGCGTGCCGTGAGCTCGTCCCGACCTCCGGATGTGCCGTGAGCTGTCCCGACCTCCGGGCGTACCGTGAGCTGGTCCCCACATCTCCGGTCCCGCCGGCGGCGGAGCGCGTACCGGGCACGTGCGGCCCGCCTGCTGAGGCCACCCCGGACGGACGCGGACCCGGCACCTTCCCGGCCGTGCGGGGATGCGTGGATCAGGGGTGGTGTGGGCGGTAACGTCCGGTGCATGGCCTCATCCCTCCACCGCCGTTCCGTCGTGGCGGACGCCCACAACGACCTCCTCATGGCCGTCTCGGCCCGCCCGCCCGAGCGGTGGGCCGCGTTCTTCCGCGAGCAGTGGCTGCCGCAGCTCCGGGAGGGCGGGGTCGGGCTCCAGGTGCTGCCGGTGTTCGTGGACGACCAGTACCGCCCCGAGGGGGCGCTGCGGCAGACGCTGCGCATGATCGAGTGCGCGCACGCGATCGCCGAGGGCAACCCCGGGGAGGTACGGCTCTGCCTTACGGCCGCCGACATGGAGGAGGCTCTGGAGTCGGGCCGGATCGCACTGGTCCTGGCGCTGGAGAGCATGCCGGGGCTGGACGCGAGCGTGGAACTCATCTCGACCGCGTACCGGCTCGGCGTCCGGATCGCCTCGATCGCGCACTTCGGCCGCACGCCGCTGGCCGACGGCAGCGGTGAGGACGCGACCGGCAGCGGCCTGACCACGCACGGCGTCGCCGCGCTGAAGGAGATGGAACGGCTCGGCATGGTGTTCGACGTTTCGCACCTGGGCGCGTCGGGAGTGGCCCACGTACTGGAACTGGCCACCGAGCCGGTCATGGCCACGCACTCGGCGGCCCGCGCTCTTCGCGACCACCACCGCAACCTCACCGACGACCAGATCCGCGGCGTGGCCGCCACCGGCGGCGTCATCTGCGTGAACTTCTTCGCCCCCTTCCTCACCGAGGACGCCCGGGCGGCGACGCTCGACCACGTGCTCGACCACATCGAACACGTGGTGGGCGTGGCCGGCGTCGACCACGTCGGCCTCGGCCCCGACTTCATCCGCGAGGTCATGGACGACCTGACCCCGCCCTGCTGCGAGGACGTGGACCCGCGAGGTGTGGACGCGAAGGCGGCCGTACCGGGTCTGGAGGGACCCCGGGGGCTGCCTCTGGTGACCGAGGGACTGCTCCGGCGCGGCCTGCAGGAGAAGGACGTCAGCAAGATCATCGGGGAGAACCTGCGCCGGTTCCTCGGTGAGCGGCTGGCCTGATCGGGAGCCCGATCCGGGCGCCGGCCAGGGCGATATCGTGGGCGGATGGGGAGGATCACGAGGGCGGAGTCGCAGGAGCGCAACCGGGCGCGCGTCCTGGCCGCGGCGCGTGACGAGTTCGCCGGGCGGGGCTTCCGCGACGCCAAGATCGACGACATAGCGGAGCGGGCGGGGCTCACGCGGGGCGCGGTCTACTCGAACTTTCCCGGCAAACGGGCCCTGTTCTTCTCCGTCCTCGCCGACGCCTACCGACCGGACGGGGACTCGGGCGGGGAGGTGGCCGGAGCGGGCGGGGACGTGGCCGGGGTGCTCGGGGCGGTCGCGCGGGTGTGGCTGGACGACCCCGTGCCGGGGAGCGCGATGGCCGTGTGGCGGGAGCTGGTGCCGCAGGTGCAGGCCGACCAGGCGAGCCGGTCGGCGTTCGCGCAGCTCATGACCCTGTACGCGACGCTGCTCGGGCTGGCCATGGAGCGGCTGGACGCGCCGCCTGGGCGGCGGCTGGTGCGGCTGGCGACGGCGGCGCTGACCATGCTCCAGGGAGCGTCCCAGCGTGCCGCCCTCGCCTCCGGCCATGCCGGCGACCGCAGCACCGGTCACGGGCGCGATCCCGGACACGATCACGGGTGGGGAGAGCCGGGAGACGCACGGGAGGATCTCGTGCGTGCGTGCGAGCGGCTCGCCGGGCTTGATCCCGGTCCCGCCCCGCTGCCGCCCGTTCTGGCGCTGGAGCCGTACTCACTGGACGGCCCGTGGGCGCCTCCGGCGGCCACGGACGCGTTGCTGGGGACGCCCGTCGACCTGGGGGGCGACGGGCTGCTGCTGTTCCTGGGGTTGCGCCGGCTGTCGGCGCTGGAGGACGCCGTACGGGCCGCGCCCGCCGGACTGCCGGTCACCCTGGTCGTGGTGACGGGCGACCCGGGTGAGCTGGGACCGCTGGCGCGGTTCGCGCTGGCCCGCATGGGCGCGCACCTGCGGGCGGCCGTGCCCCCGGGCGCGTGGCCGGGGGTGCGGGTCGTGTGCGACGAGAGCGGGCGCGTCGCCGCGGCGGCCGGGCAGCCGTCCGTGCGCGACGAGACGGAGAGCGCCGTACGGATCTCGGCGGGGCGGCTGGTACGGCGGGCCGACGGCCGGGGAGCCGGATTCGCCCTGGCCTCCGAGCTCGCGGGTGACGCCGGGAGCCGGAGCACGACGGCCAGGAGCGGGAACCCAGGCGCAGGAGCATGGGGGCCGGCGGCATGAGGCACGGCGACATCAGCCCATCGGCGTCAAGCACAGCGACATCAAGCACAGGGGCATCAGGCACAGCGACATCAAGCACAGGGGCATCAGGCACAGGGGCATGACGGGAAAGGGCGGGCGTTGATGGGTGAGCAGCGGGCGGCGACCGGGGGCGACGCCGCCGGACGGGCCGCGAAAGAGGCCGCGGCGCGGGTCGGGGTGGTGGTCCGGGAGCTGCACGCGATCGGCGACTTCCAGCAGGTCTACCGGCTCTTCGACGACATCTGGCACTTCAGTCCGGGCGATCCCCCCGTCACCCTCGAACTGATGATCACGTTCGCGCACGCGGGCGGCTACGTGGCCGCCGCCTACCAGGACGACGTCATGGCAGGCGCGTCGGTCGGGTTCCGGGCGGCGGAGCGCACGCTGCACTCGCACGTGACCGGCGCGCGAGCCGGACGCGGCATCGGTTACGCGCTCAAGCTGCACCAGCGCGCCTGGTGCCGGGAGCACGGACTGGACCGGATCAGCTGGACCTTCGATCCGCTGGTGCGGCGCAACGCCCGTTTCAACCTGGCCAAGCTCGGCGCCCGGCCGGAGGCGTACGTGGAGAGCTTCTACGGCACGATGTCCGACGCGATCAACCAGGGCGACGAGTCCGACAGGCTGGTCACCGTCTGGGACCTGGCCGGGCCGCCCGCCGACACGCCGCCCCCGCCGTACACGGTGGGGCTGGGTGTGGAGGACGAGCGGCCGGTGAGGGGGAGCGCGGACGGGCCGGTGGTGCTGGTGGCGACGCCGCACGACATCGAGACGCTGCGGCGGCGGGACCCGGGCGCGGGCAAGGCGTGGCGGCTGGCCGTGCGCGACGTGCTGGGCGGCCTGATGCGGGAGGGCGGCCGGGTGGTGGGGTTCACGGACGCCGGCGAGTACGTGGTGGCGGCAGGAGGCGAGGGCGGATCGGCTCTCGGAGCTTGACCGCAGTTTTTGTGCACATGTGAATATGTCGGTGAAAACCAGGAAATAAACGGGTTTCCGCTGGTTTGAGCTCCCGCCGGGAGCCGAACAAGGAGATCCGCGATGACGGAGTTCACTCCGACCGTCCCCGCACGAGTCCTGCCGTCCGTCACGGTCCGCGACCTGCCCGAGCCGCCGCGCTCCCCCTGGCGCATCATCGGCCCGGGGCTGGTGGGCGCGGGCGTGGGGCTCGCCTCGGGCGAGTTCATCCTCTGGCCGTACATCGCCTCCCAGGTCGGGCTGGTGTTCATCTGGGGTGCGGCGATCGGCATCATCACGCAGTGGTTCCTCAACATGGAGATCGAGCGCTACACGCTGGCCACCGGGGAGACCGCGCTGACCGGGTTCAGCCGGATGTGGCGGCACTGGGGCCTCGTGTTCGTCGTGATGACCCTCGCGTCGAACCTGTGGCCGGGCTGGGTGACCACGTCGGCCACCATGGTCACCTACCTGACCGGCTCGGGTCAGGGCAGCGTCCGCTGGATCGCGATCGGCATGCTGCTGGTCATCGCGCTGGGGCTGACGCTGGCGCCGGTCATCTACGTCGCGCTGGAACGGGTGATCTTCGTGAAGATCGCTCTGGTGACGATCCTGGTCGTGGTGGCGATCGTGCTGGCCATCACCGCCCAGAGCTGGGTGGAGCTGGGCAAGGGGCTGACGGTGGGCGCCCGCGTCCCGGTGCCGCCGCTGGACTTCGCACTGCTCATGGGCGCCATCGCCTACGCGGGTGCGGGCGGCGGGCAGAACCTGTGCCAGAGCAACTGGATCCGCGACAAGGGCTTCGGCATGGGCCTGTACGTGCCGCGCCTGGTCAGCCCGGTCACCGGGCAGGAGGAGGCGGCCTCCTCGACGGGCTTCCAGTTCGCGCCCACCAAGGCGAACCTGGCCCGGTGGCGGGCCTGGTGGCGCTTCGCCAACGTCGAGCAGGCCACGACGTTCGCGCTGGTGTCGTTCCTGACGATCGCCTTCATGTCGATGCTGGCCTACTCGACCGTGTACGGGAAGCCGGGGCTGGCCAACGGCATCGGTTTCCTCAAGGTGGAGGGCGAGACGCTGCAGAGCGAGGTCGGCACGTGGTTCGGGGTCCTGTTCTGGGTGATCGGGGCGCTGGCGCTGTTCGCCTCGGCGATGGGCATCGTCGACTACACCTCGCGGCTGGCGTCCGACACGATCAAGACCGTCTACCTGCGGGACCGGCCCGTCTCGGTCAACCGGGTCTACTTCATCGTGGTGTGGGCCATGACGCTGATCGGCATCGCGATCCTGCTGCTCGGCTTCGACCAGCCGCTGATCCTGCTGGTGCTGTCGGCGAGCTTCGCGGCCGTGATGATGTTCGTGTACTCGATCCTGCTCATCGTGCTGAACCGCCGCGCCCTGCCGGCCGCGATCAAGGTCCGGTCGTACCGGCTGGCCGCGCTGGTCTGGTCGATCGCCTTCTTCGGCACGCTGACCGTGCTGACCGTCGTCCAGCAGGCGCAGAAGCTGCTCGGCGGCTGAGTATTTGACCTCAACCCTGCTTGAGGTTGCATGCTCGGTGGCATGAGGACTATCGAGGTGACGAGGTTCGGCGGGCCCGAGGTGCTGGAGCCGCGTGAGGCTCCGGACCCCGTCGCGGGGCCGGGACAGGTGCTGATCGGCGTGGCGGTCGTGGACGTCATGTCGCTGGACGCGCAGTTGCGGTCGGGGTGGGGGCGCGAGTGGTTCTCCCACGAGCCGCCCTACGTGCCCGGCACCGGCGTGGCCGGGCGCGTGCTGGCGACCGGCGAGGGGGTCGATCCGTCGTGGACCGGGCGGCGGGTCGCCGCGTTCCTCCCCTCCGGCGGCGGGTACGCCGAGCTGGCGGTGGCGGACGTGGCGACGGTCGTGCCGGTGCCCGCCGAGGTGCGGCTGCGCGACGCCGCCGCGCTCATCCAGGTGGGCCCGGCGGCGCTCAGCCTGACCGACGCCGCCGAGCTCAAGCCGGACTCCCGCGTGCTGGTGACCGGCGCGGGCGGCGCCCTCGGCCTGCCCCTGGTACGGCTGGCCGCCGCTGCGGGCGCCCGCGTGACCGCGGCGGCGCGCGGGACCGCCAAGCGGGCGGCGGCCGCGGGGCTCGGCGCCTCGGAGACGACCGGCTACGACGAGCTCACCGGCGAGTACGACGTGGTGCTGGACGGCGTGGGCGGCGAGGTGGGCGTGGCGGCGTTCGGGCGGTTGGCGCCGGGCGGCGTGTTCTTCGCCTACGGCGCCACGGGCGGCTCCCCGGCCCCCGTGGACCCGGCGGAGGCCGAGCGCCGGGGGGTGCGGCTGGTCGGCATGGAGCAGGTCCAGTTCGCGCCCGAGGAGTTCCGGACGCTCGCCGGGCGGGCGCTGGGCGAGGCGGCGGCGGGCCGCCTGTCCACGGTCGTCGGCAAGGCGGTGCCGCTGCGGGAGGCGGCGGAGGCCCACGCCGCCCTGGCCGGCCGCGAGCTGGTGGGCAAGGCGGTGCTGCTGGTCACGGCCGAGGCCGTGCGCTACCGCCGGCACGGCGGGGCCGAGGTGCTGGAGCTGGAGGAGGTGGCGCCGCCCGAGCCGGGGCCCGGACAGGTGCGGGTGGCGGTCCGGGCGGCCGGGGTGAACCCCGTCGACTGGAAGATCCGCTCCGGCCTGATGGGGGCGCCGCCGGACGGCCCGGCGGGCACCGGCGTCGAGCTGGCGGGCACGGTCGACGCCGTCGGACCGGGCGTCACGTGCTGGGAGGTGGGCCGGCCGGTGTTCGGCCGCGCCTCGGGGGCGCTCGCCACGCACGCGCTCGCCTCGGCGGGCGACCTGCTGGCCAAGCCCGAGTGGCTGGCGTACGAGCGGGCCGCCGCGCTGCCCGTGGCGGCCGAGACCGCCTACCGCGCGCTCGGCCTGCTCGGCGATCCGGCGGGCCGCACGCTGCTGATCCACGCCGTGGCGGGCGGCGTCGGCCTGGTCGCCGCCCAGTTCGCCGTGGCCCGGGGCGCCACGGTCGTCGGCACGGCCGGCGAGCGGCACCACGCCTTCCTGCGCGAGATCGGCGTCCACCCGGTGACCTACGGCGACGGGCTGGAGGAGCGGCTGCCCGGCCCGGTGGACCTGGTGCTGGACGCCTCCGGCCGGGACGTGCTCGGGCTCTCGGTGCGGCTCACCGGCGATCCGGCCCGGGTGGTCACCATCGCCGACCCGGCGGGCGCCGCGCGGCACGGCGTCGTCTTCTCCACCGGGTCGCCGGGGGCGCCGCTGGAGGAGGTGTTCGCCGAGGTGCTGCCACTGGTCCGCGACGGGGCGCTGAAGCTGCCGATCGCCGAGGTGTTCCCGCTGGAGCGGGCCGCCGACGCGCATCGACGCAGCGAGGAGGGCCACTACCTCGGCAAGCTCGTCGTGGCCGTGGCGGGCGACCTCAACGCGGAAGCAGAGCTTCCGCGATAGGGGGCAGACTGGGCGCATGCTGGAAACGTCCGCGCGCCTGCTGAAGCTGCTGTCCCTGCTCCAGGCGCACCGGGAGTGGTCGGGCCCCGAGCTGGCCGGGCGGCTCGGGGTGTCGACCCGGACCATCCGCAACGACGTCGAGCGCCTGCGCAGCCTCGGCTACCCGGTCCACGCCACGCCCGGTGTCGCGGGCGGCTACCGGCTGGGGGCGGGCGCCGCGCTGCCGCCGCTGCTGCTGGACGACGAGGAGGCCGTCGCGGTGGCCGTCGGGCTGGGCCGGGCCGCGGGGGGCGGCGTCGAGGGCATCGAGGAGACCTCGGTGCGCGCCCTGGCCAAGCTGGAGCAGGTGCTGCCGTCGCGGCTGCGGCACCGGGTCAGCGCCCTGAACGCCTACACCGTGCAGATCCCCGGCAGCGCCCCCTCCGTCGCCCCGTCCGTCGCTCCGGAGGTGCTGACGACGATCGCCAACGCCGCCCGCGACCGGGAGCGGCTGCGCTTCGACTACACCGGCCACGAGGGTGACGCGACGGTCCGCGACGTGGAGCCGTACCGGCTGGTGCACCGGCGCGGCCGGTGGTACCTGCTGGGCTACGACGTGGCGCGGGGGGACTGGCGGACGTTCCGGGTGGACCGGCTGCGCCCGCGCGTCCCGTCCGGGCCGCGGTTCACGCCGCGGGAGCTGCCCGGCGACGGCGACGTGGCCACGTACGTCGAGAAGGGCGTCAACACCGCGATGTGGCGCTACCGGGCGACGGTCCTCCTGCGTGCCCCGGCCGGGCAGGTGGGCCACCTGCCTCCCGGGCTGGAGCCGGAGCCGGTGGACGAGGCGTCCTGCCTGCTGCGGGTGGGCGGCGACGACCTGGGCGGGATGGCCGCGTGGCTCGGGTTCCTGGGCGTGGACTTCGAGGTGCTGGACCCGCCGGAGCTGGTGGAGGCGGTGGCGGCGCTCGGCGAGCGGTACCGGCGGGCGGCGGCCCGCCCGCCGGCGTCATGAGCCCGCCGTCGTCACGAGCCCGCCGGCGTCATGACTCCGTGAGCCGCGACAGGTACGCCTCCCGCACCTTGGAGCGCGACAGCTTGCCCGTCGGCGTGCGCGGCAGGCTCTGCCGGTACTCGATCACCCGGGGGTGCTTGAACCGGGCCAGCCGCGGCGCGCAGTGCTCCAGCAGCTCGGCCGTCAGCTCCGGCCCCGGTGTGGCCCCGTCTGCGGGCTGCACGAGCGCGACCACGCGGTGCCCCCACTCCTCGTCCGGAGCCCCGATGACCGCCACGTCGGTGACCGCCGGGTGCTCCAGCAGCGCGGCCTCGACCTCGGCCGGGTAGATGTTGACGCCGCCCGAGACGATGAGGTCGGTGCGCCGGTCGCACAGGAACAGGTAGCCGTCCTTGTCGAGATAGCCGATGTCGCCGGGGGCGTACCACTCGCCGCGCATGCTGGCGGCCGTCTTCGCCGGGTCGTTGCGGTACTCGAACCGGCCGAGGCTCGACTTGACGTACACCATGCCCGGCTCGCCGGGCGGCAGCTCGCGGCCGTCCTCGTCGAGGATCCTCGCCTCGAACGTCGGCGCGGGACGGCCGACGGTGCCGGGCCTGGCCAGCCACTCGCGCGGCTTGACCGCGAACGCGATCGTGGACTCCGTCGAGCCGTAGTACTCGTAGAGCACCGGCCCCCACCACTCCATGATCTCCCGCTTGACCGACACCGGGCAGGCGGCGGCCGTGTGGATCACCTGCCGCAGGCTGGACACGTCGTACGACTCCCGGACCTCGCGCGGGAGCTGGAGCATGCGGTGCAGCATGGTCGGCACCATCATGGCGTTCGTCACCCGGTGCCGCTGGATCAGCTCCAGCACGTGCACCGGCTCGAACCCGGCCGTGATCACCACCGTGTGCCCGAGCTGCAGGGCGAACTGCGTGTGCGCGCACGGCGCGGAGTGGTACATCGGCGAGGTCACCAGGTGCACGCCGTCCCCCGGCGTCAGGTCCACCACCTCGCCCAGGAACCAGGTGAGCAGGGGGGCGACCGCCTCCGGCTCCGCGCCGGGCAGCCGGCGCTGCACACCCTTGGGGAAGCCGGTCGTGCCCGAGGTGTACCACATGACCGCGCCCGCGGTGCGGTCTCCGGGCGCGGTGTCCGGGTGTCCCCGCGCCAGCCCGGCCGTGCCGATCTCGGCGCCGGCCGGCACCTTGTCCGCGTACTCCTCGCCGGTGACGACGAGGCCCGCGGCGCAGTCGCCGAGGATGTAGGCGATCTCCGGCTCGGTGAGATGCCAGTTGACCGGCACGTAGAACAGGCCGATCTGCCCGGTGGCCATGAGCATGACGACGGCGTCGAGGCCGTTGGGCAGCACGCCCGCGACCACGTCGCCGGTGCCGAGCCCGCGGGCGCGCAGGCCGTGGGAGACCTGGTTGACGCGGGCGAGCAGCTCGCCGTACGTGGTTCGCGTGCCGTCGGCGTCGATCACCGCGAGGCGGCCGGGGTCGGCGGCGGCCAGCGCGTAGAAGCCGGGCGGCGGCCCGCCCGGCGTCGTGTCCGGGTCGGCCCCGGCCATCAGGCCTCCATCAGGGCGGCGAGGCGGGCGCGGTGGACGCGGGGCGGCCCGAGCAGCACCTCGTCGGCCTTGGCCCGCTTGTAGAACAGGTGCGCGTCGTGCTCCCAGGTGAAGCCGACGCCGCCGTGCAGCAGCAGGTGGTCGCGGGCCACCTCGAAGCAGGCGCGGCCGACGTACGCCTGGGCGAGCGCGGCGGCCTGCGGCAGCTCGGCGGGCGCCTCGGCGGCGGCCCAGGCGGCGTAGCGGACGATGGACTCGGCCTGTTCGAGCTTGCAGTGCATGTCGGCCAGCTTGTGCTTGACGCCCTGGTAGGAGCCGATGCAGCGGCCGAACGTGACGCGGATCTTGGCGTAGGCGACGATGGCGTCCAGCGCGGCGCGCAGCACGCCGAGCTGCTCGGCGGCGAGCGCGACGGCCACCAGGTCGCCCACGGCGGCGGCTCCGTCCGGGCCGAGCGGGCCGAGCACCCGGGCGGGCGCGTCGGCGAGCTCCACGCGGGCCTGGCCTCGGGTGAGGTCGAGGGTCTCCAGCGGGACACGGGTGACGCCGGGGCCCCCGAGATCCACGGCGACCAGGACGGCCCCGTCGCCCGGCTCCCCCGGACCGTCCGCGGCGGACGCGCCCGGTCCGGCCGGGGTTCCGGGAAGGGCGGCCAGCAGCACGTCCGCCTCCGCCCCGCTCAGGACCTGCGGCAGCGTCCCCCGCACGGTGACCCCACCCCCCGCCACCCCGGCGCCCGCGGCCCGCATCGTCAGGTCCACGGGCGTGACAGGCAGTGCGAGCGTGGCGGCGGTCCGGCCTTCGGCGATCCCGGTCAGCAGCTCCTTGTCCGGTACGCGGGTGAGCGCGAGGGCGGCGAACGCGGTCGCCAGGAACGGCCCCGGCAGCAGCGCCGCGCCCGTCTCCTCCAGCGCCACGGCCAGCTCCGCCATGCCCGCGCCCGCTCCGCCGTACTCCTCGGGGACGATCAGCCCGGACAGGCCCAGCTCGCCGTTGAGGCGGGCGTGGACCGCGGGGTCGTAGCCGTCGCGGACCTTGGGCAGCGGCGAGGCGGCGGCCAGGAACGAGCGGACCGCCTCCCGGAGCTCCCGCTGCTCCGGCGTGAGCACGAGCCTCATCCCTGCGTTCCCACCTTCAGGTTTTTGAACGGCACGGTCTTGTCCACCCGCGGCCCGGGCGGCAGGCCGAGCACGCGCTCGCCGATGATGTTGCGCATGATCTCGTTGGTGCCGCCGCCCAGCGACATGGCGGGGGCCAGGGAGATCGCGTGCGCGAGCGGGCCCGCGTCGCCGGGACCCGCGACGGCGGAGGGACCGGCCAGCCGGGTGGCGAGGTCGGCCTCGAACAGGGTCAGCTCGGCCAGCAGCAGCTTGGCTGCGCTGCCGCGGGCGCCGGGGAACAGGCCCGCCTCGGCCTCCTGGGCCAGCCGCTGGTTGAACAGGGCCAGCGCCCGGCTGCGGATGTGCAGCTCGACCAGCTCGTCGAGGACCAGCGGATCGCTGGTGTCGGCGGTGCGGCGCAGGGCCTCCAGGGAGGTGGGGTCGTCCTTGGCGCGGCCCATGCCGACGCCGGAGGAGATCGACAGCCGCTCGTGCAGGAGAGTCGTCACGGCGACGCCCCAGCCGTCGTCGACGTCGCCGACCCGGCGCGCGTCGGGCACCGCCACGTCGTCGAAGAACACCTCGTTGAAGTGGGCGCGCCCCGTCATGTCCTTGAGCGGCCGGACCGTCACGCCGGGGTCGCGCATGCCGACGACGAGCATGGTCAGGCCCCGGTGCTTGGGCGCCTCCGGGTCGGTGCGGGTGAGCAGCAGGCCCCAGTCGGCGTGCTGGGCGACCGACGTCCACACCTTCTGCCCGTTGACGATCCAGCGATCGCCGTCGCGGACGGCGCGGGTCTGCAGGGCGGCCACGTCGCTGCCGGCGCCCGGCTCGGAGAAGAGCTGGCACCAGATCTCCTCGCCGCGCAGCAACGGCCGGACGAATCGCTCGCGCTGCTCGTCGGTGCCCCGGTCCACCAGGGTGGGCCCGGTCATGCCCAGCCCGATGGAGAAGACGTAGGTGGGCAGGGAGAAGTGGCGGGCCTCGGCGGCGAACGCGCGCTCCTCGGCCTGCGTCAGCCCCTGGCCGCCCCATCGCTCGGGCCAGGTGATGCCGGAGTAGCCGGCGTCGTACAGCCTGGCCATGAAGTCCTTGGCGTGGGAAACCGCGTCCTCGCCGACAGTGTCGCCGGTGGGCGCGTTCTCGAGCAGCCATGCCCTGGCGGCCCGCCGGTACTCGTCGAGATTCACGTTCTCTCCTCCGGCATCAGTGTTCACTTACTCTAACCAGCCCCGCCGGACCGGCATAGAGCGCCGACTTGTGCACCTTTTATCCGGATTTGCCGGTGAATCTCCGTTGATTAGGACGAGAGCGACTTAGTGTGATCATCTGATCACCGGGGGGAAAGGATTGGTCACACGGTTCGGCAGGTCCATTCGGACACGCCTGACGCTGTTCGCGGGGATCGCCATGGTGCTGCTCAGCGTCGTGGTCAACGCGTTCGTGCTCTGGGCCGTTCACAGCACCGCGGAGGACTACCGCAGGACAGAGGTGCTGACCTCCGGCCTGCAGGTGGTCCACCTGGTCAAACGCGGCGCCCTGCCCACCGTGATCTCCAGCGACCTGGACGGCATCCAGGTGGTCGACGCCCAGGAACGGGTGATCTCCTCCACCGACAACCTCGTCGGCAAGCCGCGCATGAGCTCCGTCGTGCCCGACGTGTACAGCGCCACCCGCATGCTGGTGACCTGCGACCTGCCCTACTGGCGGGGCCGCTGCCAGTTCATGTCCGTCTTCCGGGTCTACCAGCAGAGCGGCGACTGGATGGTGTACGCCGTCGGGAGCCTGGTGCCCTGGTACGTCCATCCGGCCGTGCTGGCGTTCCTCATCGGCATCTCGGTGGCCATGGTGGCCCTGGCCTGGTTCGGCGTGTCCAGGGTGGTGGCCGGGACACTGGCCCCCGTGGAGGAGATCCGCGACAAACTCGCCGAAATCACCAGCAGCGACCTGGGCAAACGCGTGCCCGTGCCCGGCCGGGCGGACGAGATCCGGTCGCTGGCCCAGACCGCCAACCAGACGCTCGACCGGCTGGAGGCGGCGGTGGAGCAGCAGCGCAGGTTCGCCTCCGACGCCTCCCACGACCTGCGCAGCCCGATCACCGCGATGCGCGCCCAGGTCGAGGAGGCGATGCTGCACCCCGAGGACGCCGACTGGCAGGAGATCTGCCGCGCCCTGCTGTCCAGCCTCGACCGGCTCCAGGCCATCGTGACCGACCTGCTGACGCTGGCCAGGCTGGACGCGGGGTCGCCCATGGCCCGGGAGCCGGTCGACCTCGCGGAGCTGGTGGGCGCGGAGACGGCCCGGCCGCGCGCGAAGAAGCTCGCCACCACGCTCGAGCAGGGCGTGGTGGTGACCGGCGACCGGCTGCAACTCGCCCGGCTGCTGACGAACCTGCTCGACAACGCCGAGCGCCACGCCGAGTCCACGGTCACCGTCGCCGTGCGCAAGGCCGACGGCCACGCCACGCTGGAGGTCCTGGACGACGGCGGCGGCATCGCTCCGGACCAGCGCGAGCTCGTCTTCCAGCGCTTCACCAGGCTCGACGCCTCCCGCAACCGCGACGCCGGCGGCACCGGGCTCGGCCTGTCCATCGCCCGGGACATCGCCCACGCCCACCGCGGCACGCTCACGCTGGAGGACTCCGACGCCGGGGCCCGGTTTGTCCTGCGGCTACCGCTCAGGGCGGTATGACCGCACCTGCTGGTCACGCTCCCATACCCATGCCTGGTTTGTCCTATATCTCGCTCTGATCACTAGTTAGAGTGGCCCGCTGTGACACCAGGTTTCAGCCGATTACGACGTGAGGACTTGCTCAAGACGGCCTGCGAGGTGATCTCCTCGCAGGGGTTCGGGCACACCAGGACCCTCGACATCGCCCGGGCCGCCGGCGTGAGCCAGGCGCTGCTCTTCTACCACTTCGAGACCAAGGACCGGCTGTTCGCCCAGGCGTTCGCCTACGCGGCCCGCCTGCACCGCGACACGCTGGAGAGCATCGAGCGCCTGCAACGGCCCCCGCTGGAACGGCTGCGCACGCTGCTCAGGCGCTGCTCCCCGGCCGGGTCGGCCGACGGCTGGCGACTGTGGATCGACGCCTGGGCGGAGTCGATCCGCAGCGCCGACCTGGAGGAGACCACGCGCAGGCTGGACCAGCAGGGCCGGCAGGTGCTGCAGGGCATCATCGAGGACGGGGTGCGGCGCGGCCAGTTCGACTGCGAGGACCCGGAGGGGGCGAGCTGGCGCATCTTCGCGCTCATCGACGGGCTCGCCATCCAGATCCAGGTCCACCCCAAGGCGCTGTCACGCCGCCGTGCCAACCAGCTCATCCGGACCGCCGCCGCGACCGAGCTGGGCCTGACCCCCGCCGACCTGTGACCGCCACCGGCCTGTGACCGCCGCCGACCTGTGACCGCCGCCGGCCGCACCCCGCGGCGGTCCGGCTCAGGCCCGCCTGGCGAGCACGTCCGTCACGGGTGGGAGCATAGACGGGTTTGGAACGCGTTCAAGGGAAGGTTCTCGATCGGTGAGGCGGCTACTCACGGTCCTGCTGCTCGCGTCGGCCGCGGTGGGGATCTCGCTCCCGGCCCGCGCGCACAACGTGCTCGTCAGCAGCGACCCCAAGGACGGGGCGGCGCTGGCGGCGTCCCCCGCGCAGATCACGCTGGTGTTCGACCAGGCCGTGCGCCAGGGATACGCGCAGATCGGGGTTACGGGCCCGGACGGGGCGGCGATGGCCGACGGGGCGGCGTCCGTGGCCGGCGAGAAGGTGACGGTCAAGGTCCGGCCGCTGACGGCGGCGGGCGCTTACATGGTGGGCTACCGGATCCTGTCGTCCGACGGGCACCCGGTGACGGGGAAGATCTCCTTCCGCCTCACGGCCGGGGCCGCGGCGGCGTCCCCGGCGGGCTCTCCGGCTCCCGCCGAGAGCGCCGCGACCGGCGAGGCGGACAGCGCGCGGGCGGCCGAGGCGGCGGCCAACGGCGGGGCGGGCATGGCCGTGGTGTGGATCGTGGCCGCGCTCCTGCTGCTGGCGGCCGGCACCGCCGTCGCCCTGCGCCGCGCCCGCCCCGCACCGGGTGAGCCCGCGGACGGCGGCACCGGCGAGGAGGGGCGCGCGTGAGCGTCGAAGCTCCCCCGCGGCGTGGCGTCGCCGTCGGCGGCGGCGTGGTGGCCGGCGTGTTCCTGGCCTGCGCCGTCGTCTCCGCCGTCGTCGCCTCCGGCCTGACCGCGCAGGAGGCCGTGCCCGGCATCCCCATGCCGGGCCCCCTCGTGGCGTACGGGCTGCCGGTCGTGCGGGTGGTGCTCGACCTGGCCGCCGTGGCCGTCGTCGGCACCAGCCTGGTGCCCAAGCTGCTCGGCTTCGACGCCCCCGAGCTCACGGAGCCGGTCATGCGCCGCGTACGGCCGCTGACCGTCACCGCCGCGTGGGTGTGGGCGGCGAGCGCGCTGCTCACGATCGTCTTCCAGACGGCCGAGCTGAACCCCGGCGTCGTGCCCACCCCCGCGATGATCGCCGGTTACGTCGACAGCGTCGGCACCGGGCAAGGGCTGCTGTTCAGCGCCGCGTGCGCGCTGGCCGCGGCCGGCATCGGGCTCATGGCGGTGCGCTTCGGCGAGAAGGTGCCGGCCGAGCTGCGGATCGTGGTGGCGCTGTTCGGGCTGCTGCCGATCCCGGTGACCGGCCACGCGGTGAACTCGGTCTGGCACGACCCCATCATGATCTCGATGGAGACCCATGTGATGGGGGCGGCGGCGTGGGCGGGCGGTCTGGCCGCGGTGACGGTGTTCGTCGCGCCGCGGCGCGAGCTGCTGGCGGTCGTGCTGCCCCGCTTCTCCAGGATCGCCACGGTCTGCCTGCTGCTGGTGGGCCTGTCCGGCCTGGTGACGGGGCTCGGCACGATGGCGCTCACGCCCGGCGTCGAGCTGCCGGGCGCGCTGCTCACCAGTGAGTACGGCCTGCTGGTGCTGGCCAAGCTGACCCTGGTGGCACTGCTGGTGCCACTGGCCGCGCACATCCGCTACCGGCTGCTGCCGGCGATCCGGAGGGGCGCGGCCACGGCCGTGGTGGCGTGGGCGACGGCCGAGCTGGCCGTCATGGGCCTGGCCTACGGGGTGGCGGTGGCGATCACCCGGGCCTCGATCGGCTGACGGCCGGCCCGGCCGCTCCACCACTCGAAGGCCAGCCAGGCGGCCAGCAGCCCCGCCCCGGCCCAGACGGCCGTGCCGGCGGCCAGGGGCGGCGCGCCCAGCAGCCCCGTCTGGCCCTTGACCGCGCCGTACACCTGACCCATGAGCGCGCTCTGCGCCGCGAGCGCGCCGTAGACGGCGGCGGTGACGCCCACGGCGCCGAGCAGCGCCCGGACCGGCGCCATCCGCACCGCGAACGCGAGGTCCACGCACAGCCCGCCGACGACGAGGAAGAACGGCACCGCCGACGGCGGGAAGCCGGTGAAGGTGAGCAGCGGCCAGATCAGCGTCCGGAACCCGACATAGCCCGCCGCCACCAGCGTCGCCGCGCCGAACCTGCCGATCAGCATGCGCGCCACGACGAGCACGCTGAGCCCGGCGACCACCGCGTAGACGGGGTAGAGGGCGTCCGGCACGGGCAGCGCGAACGCGGTCATCATCTCCCGGTCGACGGGCCGGCCCATCTGGTCGGCCGCGAACCGCAGCAGGATCGGCTCGGCGTAGGTCGCGTGGTTGTCCCACGCGCCGATCGACAGCACGCCGTACTCCTGGTGCTGCTCGGGGAAGTGCACGTTCTCCAGGAAGAACGCGAAGAACGCGCCCAGCATCACCGTGCGCTCCCGGCCCGGCGGCGCGCCGGTGTACCAGCCCCGGATGACGCCGGCGATCATGAAGAACGTTCCAAGGTAGAGCATGATGTGCGACGGGCTCCACGAGGTGATGTCGAGCCCGTTGACGCGGTGGTTGATCAGGTCGAGCGGCACCGCCACCAGGAAGATGCCCGTGCCCCACTGGATGAGCCGCAGCGCGGCCCGGTCGACGCCGTAGCCGGTGTAGCCGTGCACGATGGTCAGCACGAGGGCCAGGGCGGTGCCGGCGGAGTTGAGCATGTGGGGCGGGGCCAGGTCGTCGCGCAGCCACTTGAAGTGCCACGAGACGTCCCACGCCGAGCCGAGCAGCTTGAGGGTGAGCGCCACCAGCCACCCGTAGTAGAGGACCCGGAACAGGTCCTCGGGCGTCTCGCGGCCCGCCGGTCCCCGCGTCCAGTAGGGAACCGCCCAGGCGGCGGCCTTTTTGACGATTGCTGGTGCGTTCACGGGCTGCATCTTACGGCGATCGCGCCCGCCGTCCACGCCGGGCGGAAGTGATGCGGCCAGGACGAGATCTCAGGGTCCTCTCAGGTGCGGAAAGTAGGCTCTCGACCATGAAACGTGCGGTCGCCCTCCTCGTGGCGCTCATCCTGGCCGGAGTGGGGGCGTGGCTGGCGTGGCCGTCGGCGCCCGACGTGCGCCACAGCGAACAGCGGATAGCCGTGCTCGACGGCCCCTCCGGCGACCAGCGCGTGGAGCTCGACACGACCTTCTACGCGCCGGCCGGCGGCGGGAAGGCCCCCGCCGTGCTGCTCGCCCACGGCTTCGGCGGCAGCAAGGACGGCATGCGCGACCAGGCCGCGCGGCTGGCCCGCGACGGCTACGCCGTGCTCACCTGGTCGGCGCGCGGCTTCGGCCGCTCCACCGGGCAGATCGCGCTCAACTCCCCCGACTACGAGGTCAAGGACGTCAAGCAGCTCGTCGACTGGCTGGCCAAGCGGCCGGAGGTACGGCTCGACGGGCCGGGCGACCCGCGGGTGGGCATCGCCGGCGGCTCGTACGGCGGGTCCATCGCGTTGATGACGGCCGCCTACGACACCCGCGTCGACGCGATCGTCCCGCAGATCACCTGGGCCGACCTGGCCGACGCGCTGTTCCCCGACGCCACCGGCAAGGGGCCGGAGAACGGCGTGTTCAAGCGCATGTGGGCGGGTTTCTTCTTCGGCCGGGGCGGCGGCGAGATCCAGGGCCTGGGCGCGCTGAGCCGGCGCAGCGCCCGGCCGCTGACGGCCGAGGAGGCGCGCTGCGGCCGCTTCACGCCCGAGATCTGCGGCGTCTACCAGCAGGTCGCCCAGACCGGACGGGCCACGCCCGAGGCGATCGCCGTGCTGCGCGCCTCCAGCCCCGTCACCGTGGCCGGCCGCATCAAGGCGCCGACGCTGCTCCTGCAGGGCCAGCGGGACTCGCTGTTCCCGCTCGGCCAGGCCGACGCCAACGCCAGGGCCATCGCCGCCGCCGGCACGCCGGTGAGCGTCGCCTGGTTCGACGGGGGCCACGACGGCGGCAACGGCGAGGAGGACTGGCTGTACGAGCAGACGTCCGCCTGGTTCGGCCGCCACCTCAAGGAGGACGGCTCCCCCGTCGCGCAGCCGTTCACCGTGACCCGCGACGCCGGGCGCGACCCGGGCACCCGCCAGCGCGTCCGGCTGCACCCCGAGACCGGCGCCTACCCCGGCCTCGGCGGCACCGCGGCCACCACCGTCACGCTGAGCGGCCCCGACCAGAACGTCGTCAACCCGCCCGGCGGCGCGCCCGCCGCGATCTCCACGGTGCCGGGCGTCAACGGCCTGCTGGGCGGCGGCGGCCAGACCAACGTGAGCGTGTCGCTCGACATGCCGGGCCAGAGCGCCTCCTTCGACTCCGCCCCTCTCACCGCGCCCCTCCAGCTCACCGGCAGCCCGTCCGTGCGGCTCAAGGTGTCGGGCAAGGGGCAGGTGACGCTGTTCGCCAAGCTCCTCGACGTGGCCGACGGCGTCCAGCCGCCCACGCTGCCCGCCGGGCTGGTCGCGCCGTTCCGGGTGACGATCCCGGAGGGCGCCACCGGCGCCGAGGCGACGGTCACGCTGCCGGCCGTCGACCATCTGTTCGCCGCCGGCCACCGGCTGCGGCTGACGGTGGCGACCACCGACATGGGCTACGCCACGCCGGCCGAGGCGGCCTCCTACCAGGTGGGGCTGGCCTCGCCCGCCCTGGCCGTGCCGACGGTCGCCGCGCTGGAGACGCCCGCGACCGGCGTCGCCTGGTGGGTGTGGGCCATGCCGCTGGCCGGCGTCGCCGTGGCCGTGGTGCTGCTGGCGACGGGGCGCGCCCGCCCCAGGTCCGCGCCGCGGGCCGCCTCCGACCCCGCCTCGGGGGCGGAGGTGCCGCTGGAGATCAGCGGACTCACCAAGGCGTACCGCAACGGCGAGAAGGCCGTGGACGGGCTGTCGTTCCGGGTGGAGCGCGGCCAGGTGCTCGGCCTGCTCGGCCCCAACGGCGCGGGCAAGACCACCACGATGCGGATGATGATGGGCCTCATCCGGCCCGACGGCGGTGAGATCCGCATCTTCGGCGACCCGGTCACGCCGGGCGCGCCGGTGCTGTCGCGGCTGGGCTCGTTCGTGGAGGGGCCCGGATTCCTGCCCCACCTGTCCGGACGGGACAACCTGGAGCTCTACTGGGCGGCGACCGGCCGGCCCGTCGCCGACGCGCACTTCGAGGAGGCGCTGGAGATCGCGGGCCTGGGCAAGGCCCTGGAGCGGGCCGTGCGCACGTACTCGCAGGGCATGCGGCAGCGGCTGGCCATCGCCCAGGCGATGCTCGGCCTGCCCGACCTGCTCGTGCTCGACGAGCCCACCAACGGGCTCGACCCGCCCCAGATCCGGGAGATGCGCGAGGTGCTCAAGCGCTACGCCCGCGACGGCCGCACGGTCATCGTCTCCAGCCACCTGCTGGCGGAGGTGGAGCAGAGCTGCAGCCACGTCGTGGTCATGCACCGGGGCCGCCTGGTGTCGGCCGGGCCGGTGTCCGTGCTCCTCGAAGGAGCCGTGCGGACCAACGGTCACGGGCCCCGCCTCGAAGACGTGTTCCTCGACCTCATCGGAGACAAGTCATGACCGCCTCCCCCAGCCCGGCCGGCGGCCCAGCCAGCCGCGTCGCGCCGTCCCACGCCCCCGGCTACGCGCCGCGCCGCACGCTGCCGCTGCGCGTCGAGATCGTCCGGCAGTTCAAGCGGCGGCGCACGCTGGCCATGTTCGCGCTGCTGCTGGCGCTGCCCTGGGTCCTCGTGCTGGCCTTCCAGCTCGGCCCCCAGGGAGGAGGGGGCCAGCAGCAGGCGGCGCTGCGCATCTCCGACCTGGCGACCGCCGGCGGGCTGAACTTCGCGGCGTTCGTGCTGTCGGTGTCGGCCAACTTCCTGCTCGTGGTGGCGGTCGCGCTGTTCTGCGGCGACACGGTGTCCAGCGAGGCGAGCTGGTCGTCGCTGCGCTACCTGCTGGCCGCGCCGGTGCCGCGCGACCGGCTGCTGCGGCAGAAACTGATCGTGGCGCTCGGCTACTCGGCCACGGCCGTCGTGTGCCTGCCGCTGATGGCGCTGCTCGCGGGCACGCTCGCGTTCGGCTGGCACGACATCCAGGTGCCCGGCACGGGTGAGACGATCGCCGCGCTCGACGTGCTGCCGCGCTTCGGCATCGTCATCGCGTACGCGCTCGTCAGCCAGCTCGTGGTCGCGGCGCTGGCCTTCCTGATCTCGACGGTCACCGACTCGCCGCTCGGCGCGGTGGGCGGGGCCGTGGGGCTGTGGATCGTCAGCACCATCCTGCAGGCCGTGGAGGCGCTGGGGCCGGTGCGGGAGTTCCTGCCGACGTTCTGGAACACCGCGTGGCTGGACGCGCTGGCGCCCGAGCCGGACCTGAGCGGCATGGTGAGGGGCGCGTCGGTGTCGGTCACCTACGCGGCGGTCCTCGTCGCGGTGGCCTTCCGCCGCTTCCGCCACAAGGACGTGGTCAGCTGACGGGCCCTCTCGCCGGGCCCTCTCGCCGGGCCCTCTCGTCCGGCGCGGGAGGGTCAGGCCCAGTGCGGGGGCTTGTTGTCGAGGTAGAAGGCGTCCGGGTCGTCGTCGCGCTCGTCGCCCCAGCCGCGGTCGGTGTCGTCGGACGTCTGCTCCGGGAGAAGTTCACTCACGGCATACATGCTATCGAGGCGTACAAACCTGACCCACAAGGACGCCCGAGCGGCCGGACATCCGCGGACGGCGAGGGTACGATGCCAGGGCAGGTTGTCGCCTACCCCCACGTGAGGCTGCCCATGGCCACCCCGACCGGCTGGCGGCGAGAGGGCAATCTGCCGGCGGAGCTCACGAGCTTCGTGGGACGCACCCGCCTTCTCGCCAACCTCAAGCGGCATCTCGGCGAGTCGCGGCTGGTCACCGTGACGGGGATCGGCGGGGTCGGCAAGTCACGGACGGTGCTGCGGCTGGCCCACCAGGTGCGCACCCAGTTCCAGGACGGCGTCTGGTTCGCCGACCTGGCCCGGCTGCAGGACGCGGGCATGGTCAGGCACACGATCGCCTCCGCGCTGGGCATCGCCGACCAGTCGTCGCGGGCCGCCTCGGAGTCGCTGTCGGAGTGGGTGGCCGACCGCGACATGCTGCTCATCATCGACACTTGCGAGCACCTCGTGCAGAGCTGCGCCGAGCTGGCCGAGGAGCTCCTGGAGAGCAATCCCCGCCTGAAGGTGCTGGCGACCAGCCGCCAGTCACTCCAGCTGCCGTACGAGCATGTGGTGCCGGTGCCGCCGCTGCAGGTGCCCGGCGACGACCCGACGGAGAGCCTGTTCACCAACGAGTCGGTGCAGCTGTTCGCGGCGCGGGCCGGGGCGGTGATGCCCGACTTCCTGCTGGACGAGCGCAACATCGGGGCCGTGGCCGAGCTGTGCCGGCGGCTGGACGGCATCCCGCTGGCCATCGAGCTGGCGGCCGTGCGCCTGCGCGCCCTGTCGGTGGAGCAGATCGTGGAGCTGCTGGCCGACCGCTTCAGCCTGCTGGCGGGGGCGAGCCGTACCGCGCTGCCGCGCCACCAGACGCTGCGCGCGGCGATCGGCTGGAGCCATGAGCTGTGCGACCCGGCGGAGCGGCTGCTGTGGGCGCGGCTGTCGGTGTTCGCCGGCGACTTCGAGCTGGACGCGGCCAGGTTCGTGTGCGCGGACGAGCGGCTGCCCGCCGGGCGGATCACCGACCTGGTGACCGGCCTGGTGGAGAAGTCCGTGCTGATGATCCGGAGCAACCACGCCGGCGTGCGCTACAAGCTGATCGACACGCTCGCCGAGTACGGCGAGGAGTGGCTGGAGAAGCTGGGCGAGCGCGAGCGGATGCGCCAGCGCCACCTGGAGTACTACCTGAGCCTGGCCCAGCGCGGCGAGGACGCCTGGTCCGGTCCCCGGCAGATCTACTGGTTCGTCCGGATGCGCCAGGAGCACGACAACGTCCGCGTCGCCCTGGAGCACGCACTGCGCACGCCCGGCTCGTCGGTGCACGCGCTGACGTTGCTGTCGTCGCTGTGGTTCTTGTGGGTGTGCTGCGGCTTCGCCCGTGAGGGCCGCCTGTACCTGGAGCGCGCTCTGCACGCCAACCCGGGCGTGAGCAAGGAGCGCTGCAAGGCGCTGTGGGTGCTGTCGTACGTGCGCAGCGCCCAGGGCGACAGCGCGGGCGCGCTGGAGGCGGCCGAGAAGTGCAGCGCCGAGGCGGTCCGGGTGGGCGACTCCAGGGCGGTGATCCTGGCCTCCAAGATGCAGGGCACCGCCGCGCTGCTCCAGGGCGACCTGCAGAAGGCGAGCGCGCTGCTGGGCGTGGCCATCGAGTTCAACACCGACAACAAGGAGCTCAACCCGGGTCTGCTGCCCGCGATCGTCGAGCTGTCGCTGGTCCTGTCGTCGCAGGGCGAGCTGTTCGAGGCGGAGTCCCTGCTGCTCGACTGCCTGCAGGTGTGCCGTGAGCGGGGCGAGCTCTGGGTCAGCTCCTACGCGCAGTGGGCGCTGTCGATCACCCGGCTGGCGACCAGGCGGACGACCGAGGCGCTGGAGAGCTCACGCGAGGGCGTGCGGATCAAGCGCCACTTCCACGACACGCTGGGCACGCTGCTGGGGCTGGAGACCATGGCCCGGATCTTCGCCGCCGCGGAGCAGACGACGATGGCGGCGAAGCTGCTGGGCGCGCTCCACCAGAACTGGCGGACGGCCGGCCTGCCGATGCTCGGCGCCCCGTTCCTGACCAGCGACCACGAGCAGTGTGTGAAGGAGTGCCAGAAGGCCTTGGGCGAGGCCGCCTACCGCGCCGCCTTCGACGAGGGCTCACGGCTCGACCTCGACGAGGTGTCCGCGCTCGCGCTGGGCGAGCTGGACGGCCTCGACGGCTGACGCGGCCCCCCGAACGCCGCGCGAGGACCCGTCCGCCGCGTCAGCCGGTGTGCGGCCAGCGGGTGTCCGCGGGCCAGGCGTGCACGTAACGGGCGCTGCCCAGCGAGAACGCGATGTGTCCCCGCACCCAGTTCTCCAGGCCGCGCACGTACCTGCGGACGGGCTGCGACGCCCACTGCTCCAGGGCCGCGCGCCGCGCGACGAACGCGGTGATCGCCGCCTCGTGCATGCGCGCCACCTCCTCCAGCGCCGCCTGCAGGGTGAGGTCCCGATGGGTGGCCAGCACCGTGACGAGGTTGTGCCGGGCCTTGTCCCGGTCGCGCTCCTTGGCGTACGAGAGCAGGTCGTTGTCCCAGCCGATGAGGTCGCACGCGAGGTCGGACAGGGCGCGCACGTCCGGATGGTGCCACTCCTCCGCTTCGAGCCGGTAGCCGCCGCCCACGTCGATGAGCGCGAAGCAGGTGAAGGTGGCTCCGGTGATGCGGCGCATCAGGATGTAGTCGTCCGGGGTGGGGATCAGGTCGACCTCGCGGTTGGCCGCCTCCCAGATCTGGGCGAACAGGTACTCCTTCACCGTGATGCGCCACCGGTCCACCTGCGCCGGCGTGGCGTACTCGGAGATGCGGTGGAGGAGCTCGTCGAGGGCGACCCCGAACGGGTCGGCGGGGTCGGGCTTCCTGCGGCAGTCGACGATCTCCAGCATCGGCGGCAGGGCCCGGGCCAGCGCCGAGGCGCGGGAGCCCATCAGCTCGCCCTCGCAGAAGGCGTCGTCGAACGCGAACAGCCAGTTGTACCAGTCGTTGATCAGCCGGAGGCTGTCGCGGGGGACGGCCGGGTTGGTCCGCGCGGCCAACAGGCCGATCTGGGAGCGCCGGAAGTGCTCGATCGTGTCGGTGCCGGCGAGCATGCCGGAGGCGGCCAGCCAGGCGTGGCTCTCCGCGTCGACCTCCGTGGCGTGCACGTTGATCTCGCTGGGGAACGGGCATGGCAGCGGAGGGATGCGAAGGGGTCGCCTCGTGAAGGGACGCGCAGAAGTAGCCACGCCTACAGCATGACGAGGGACAGTCCGAAAGACCACAGTAGATTACTTCAATGCCATTTCAGCGTATTTTTCCCATTTAGCACTATTCGCCCATTTGACGGAGCCATTCGAGAAATTCGCCATTAGGGAGCATACGGGCCGTGTCCTCCGCGGACGGGCGCCCGGCCCTCGGATCAGCCCCCGCGTCGAGCAGTGCCCTGACCACGGCCGACTCCTTCCTGAACACGGCGTCCGCCAGCGGCGTCCGGCCACGCTCGTCGGCCCGGTCCGGATCGGCGCCGTGCCCGGCGAGCATGCGCACGGTCTCGGCGTGACCATGACAGGCCGCCAGCATCAGCAAAGTGTCACCTTTGCCGTTGGTGAGGTCGGCGGGCACCCCGGCTTCCACGTAGGCGCGCAGAGTTTCCGTCTCACCCCTCCTGGCCAGGTCGAACAGCTTGGCCGTGAGCTCGTCGAGCTCCGGATCCCCGTCCATGTGTCCCATTCTGCCTCGATAGGGTGCCGTGGACGGAATCGTTCCGGCTCGCCGTGGGTTTCAGGAGAGAGTAGCTAGGGAAAGGCTGTCCAAACGTGTTCGACCCGACGGATCTCTACAAGCTGGCCGACGACGTGCCGGAGCCGGCCGATCCGGTGCTGCTCTACCACTTCGAGGGCTTCGTGGACGCCGGCGGCGCCGGGCGGCTCGCGCTGGCCCACGTGCTCGCCGAGCTGGAGCACGAGGTGGTGGCCAGGTTCGACGTCGACCGCCTGCTCGACTACCGCTCCCGCCGGCCCGTCATGACGTTCGACACCGACCGGTGGGTGTCCTACGAGACCCCCGAGCTGGCCCTGTACGCGGTGAAGGACTCCACCGGCGCGCCGTTCCTGGTGATGAGCGGGCCCGAGCCGGACCGCGAGTGGGAGCTGTTCGCCCGGGCCGTGGGCACGCTGGCCGAGCGGCTGGGCGTCAGCAGGTTGATCACCGTCCACGGCATCCCGATGGCCGTGCCGCACACCCGTCCCCTCGGCGTCACCCCGCACGCCAGCCGTCCGGAGCTGCTCAACGCCGACCAGACCAGCTCGTTCGGCCGGGTGCAGGTGCCCGGCAGCGCCGCCGCGCTCATCGAGTACCGCCTGGGCGCCGAGGGCCGCGACGCGCTCGGGTACGCGGTGCACGTGCCGCACTACCTGGCGCAGGCGGAGTACCCCCAGGCCGCCGTGACGGCGCTGGAGGCGGTCACCCGGAGCACCGGGCTGGTGTTCCCCATGGACGCGCTGCGCGAGGCGGCGCGGCGCACCACGGCCGAGATCGAGGAGCAGATCCAGGCGTCGACCGAGCTGTCGACCGCCATCGCGGGGCTGGAGCAGCAGTACGACGCGTTCGCCGGCGGCGCGGACCGGGAGAACCTCATCGCCGAGGCGGCGCAGATGCCCACCGGCGACGAGCTGGCCGCCCAGTTCGAGCGCTTCCTGGCCGAGCGCGACGACGAGTAGCGCGACGACCGGCGGCGGAGGGACAGGGGGGCCGGCCGGCACCGGTTAGGCTGGCTCGATGAGCGACATCCGGGTCGGCCTGGTCGGATACGGCACGGCGGGCGCGTACTTCCACGCGCCGCTGATCCACGCCGCCGAGGGCCTGACGTTGTCGGCAGTGGTGACCCGCGACGCCGATCGCGCCGCCGACGCCTCCGCCCGCTACGGCGCGACAGCCGTGCCCGGCACCGACCGGCTCTGGGAGCTGTGCGACCTCGTCGTCGTGGCCTCGCCCAACCGCACCCACGTGCCGCTCGCCACCGAGGCGCTCACGCGCGGCAAGCCGGTCGTCGTGGACAAGCCGCTCGCGCGCACCGCCGCCGAGGCCCGGGAGCTCGCCGAGCTGGCCGCCCGGCGCGGCCTCATGCTCACCGTGTTCCAGAACCGCCGCTGGGACGGCGACTACCTCACCGTGCGGGAGCTGGTGAAGGGCGGCGCGCTGGGCGAGGTCCACCGGTTCGAGTCGCGCTTCGAGCGCTGGCGGCCACGGCCCAAGGGCGGCTGGCGCGAGACGGGCGGCGAGGAGGAGATCGGCGGCCTGCTCTACGACCTCGGCAGCCACCTCGTCGACCAGGCCGTCCAGCTCCTCGGCCCGGTGCGCGAGGTCTACGCCGAGAGCGACGTGCGGCGCGCGGGCGTCTCCGGCGACGACGACACCTTCCTGGCCCTCACCCATGCCGGCGGCGCCCGGTCCCACCTGTGGGCGAGCGCGCTGGCCGCCCGGCCCGGCCCCCGGTTCCGGGTGCTCGGCTCGCTGGCCGCGTACGTGAAGGACGGCCTGGACGTGCAGGAGGAGCGGCTGCGAGCCGGGCTGGCGCCCGGCTCGGCGGGGTTCGGCGAGGAGCCCGAGGAGCGCTGGGGCACCCTCGGCACCGACGAGCGACAGGGCCTGGTGCCCACGCTGCCCGGCGCCTACCTCGACTTCTACCGGGGCGTGGCCGCCTGCCTGCGCGACGGGGCGCCGCCGCCGGTCACGCCGGAGAGCGTGACGGAGGCGCTGGCCGTCCTGGAGGCGGCCCGCCGCTCGGCGGCCGGGCGCACGGTCGTCACCCTCGCCTGAGGAAGCCGTCCGGACCACGCCGGGAACGGCCGGGTGGCGACCGGGTCAGTCACGCAGGCGGGCGCGCATGGCCCGGGTGTCCTCGTCCGTCCAGCCGTGCGCCGCCAGCCACCCCATCGGCCCGCCGAAGCGCTCGTCCAGCACCGACAGGAACTGCTGGATGTAGCGGGGCCTCGGCATGTGGTCGTCGGCCGGCCGCGAGTCGAGGTCGTCGCGGTACGTGGCGCTGGAGCGCAGCCGCCGCAGCACCAGCTCCAGCCGCTCTCCCGTCGCCGCGTAGTCCTCCACGATCGCCTGCCGGGTGACGCCGGCCGTCTCCAGGGCCAGCGCCGACAGCACGCCGGTGCGGTCCTTGCCGGCCGCGCAGTGCACCACGGCCGCGCCGTCGTCCAGCATCATGGCCCGCAGCGCGGCCACCACCGAGTCGGGCCGGTCGCGCAGATAGCCGTAGTAGAACCCGGTCATCCGCAGGTCCTCGTCGAGCTGGCGCTCCTGCCAGGGCAGCACCTTGTCGGCGTCGATGGTGTCCGCCTCGACGTCCGTGTGCGTGCCGCCCTCGGCGAACAGCGTCAGGTGGTGGTGGGTCACCTCGGGCATCCGGGCGAGCGGGCCGGGGCCCTCCAGGGTGACCTCGGCCGTCGAGCGGAGGTCCACGACGTGGCGCAGCTTGAGCTCGCCGACCAGGTGCGACACGTCGCGGTGTGTGAGCCCCTGGAGGTTGTCCGACCGCAAGATCCGGCCGTAACGGGTGACGCCTCCGTCGACGGTGGGCAGACCGCCCAGGTCGCGGACGTTGACGGCGCCTTCCAGGTCGATCCATCTCGTCATCGCGTTCATCGCTTAGACCCTATATGTCTGCCGATCCTCAGCGGATTCAACGTTCATAACGCAACATGAACGTATGGATCAACGCGCTCTGCCTCCCCGGCTGGTGATCGATCCATCACTGCCCCGGGACGTCTGGGCCCGGCTGTGGTCGGCTCCTCACCTCCTCCGCATGGCCAGGACCGGCACCGAGCCCGCGCCCGCGCGCCGCAATGTGCTGCCCTACCTGCTCCCCGGCGTCGGCCTGCTGGTCTTGCTGGTCCTGCTCGTCGCCGGCGTCTCCGCCGCGACGTTCGCCGCCGCGGGCGGCGCGGCCAGCCTCGGCATGATCGCGCTGACCCGCGAGCTCACCGTGGCGGCGGACCGGCGGGACGTGCGGCAGCGGGTGCTCCTGGCCCGCCAGTACGCCGCCCACTACGTGCTGCCGGAGGACCTCGACTACCCGTGCCAGCGGCTGCTGCGCCGCGCGCAGGACGCCGTGGACGCCGTCCTGTGCTCCGCGGTGCACCGGGCAGGACTGATCGACACCATCGACAACCAGGTGACGCTGCCCGAGGAGGTGTGGCAGATCGCCCACCGGCTGTCGCGGCTCTCGGCCATGCACGCCGAGCACCGCAAGCTCGTCCCCCGCGTCCTGCCCTCCGGTCTGGAGGACGCGTTCCGGCCGTACTCGACGGCCCTCGACGCGGCGTGGACGTCGCTGTCGAAGCGGGTACGGCACCTGGAGCAGTACGCCCGGCAGGTGACCCACGCCGACCAGGTGTTCCACGCGCACCGGAAGCTGGAGACGCTGGCCGCCCGCACCCCCGACTACCAGCGCCTCATCGCCGACACCGTGCGCGACGACCTGGCGCGCCGGCACATCAGGGAACTGGAGGAGCAGGCGCGGCAGGTGCGCCGGCTGTTCGAGGAGAGCATCCTGCAGGCGCGCCGCACCGCGGGCGAGCTCCTCAGGACCCCGCTCACCTGAAGCGCTCCCGGGAACCACGCGGCCGCCCGGCCTTCCCCGCGGCCTCGGCCTGGGTCAGCCTTCCGCGCGGCGCAGGAGCTCCAGGGTGCGGCGCATGCCGGCCTCGTTGCCGAGGCTGCGGTAGATCTCCCGCGCCTCGCGCAGCGGGCCGACCGCCGACGCCGCGCCGCCCGCGTCGAGGTGCGCCTCGCCGAGGTGGCGCAGGCTGAGCGCCATCCACCACCGGTCGTCCAGCTCCTCGAACGCCTCCACGGCGCGGCGCAGCTCCCGCTCCGACTCCTCGACACGGCCCAGCCGGGCCAGCGCCCGCCCGGCGGACAGGGCGGTGCGGGCCACCCCCCACGAGTCGCCGAGCGCCGCGAGGATGTCCTCCGCGCGCCGGACGTACTCCAGCTCGCGCAGCCCGTTGGCGGGATCGCCCACCTCGCCCGCGGCGCGCAGGCAGCGCGCCTCCTCCCACAGCTCCCCTCGCTGCCGGAACATCTCCGCGGCCCGGCTCAGGCTGTGCCCGGCCCGGGTGAAGCCGTCGAGCGCGGCCCGGTGCTCGCCCTCCCTGCGCAGACCGCGCGCCTGGGCGGCGAGCACCTCCCCGTAGGCGCGCAGCGTCTGCGCCTCGGAGTACCGGTGGCCCGAGCGCTCGAACACGGCCAGCGAGTCCTCCAGCAGCTCCCTGGCCTCCTCCGGCCGCCGCTCGGCCAGCCGCAGCTCGGCCAGGTTGCGCTGGGTGCGGGCCATCCACCACTGGTCGTCCTCCGCCCGGAACGCGGCTATCGCCCCCGCCAGGTGCTCCTGGGCGCGGTCGAGGTGGCCGTCGGAGAACAGCGACATGCCGATGGCCCGGCTGGCGCGCGCCGCCCACCACGTCTCGCCGAGCTCCACGAAGATCTCCAGCGCCCGCTCGGCGTCCACACGGCCCGCCTCGTGGGCGCCCAGCCCGCCCTGCACGGCGGCGCGGTCCAGCAGGGAGATACCGAGCGCGCGCCGGTCACCGGTGCGCAGCGCGGCCTCGCAGCCCAGCTCGGCGACCTCCCGCCAGTCGGACCAGTAGGCGCGCAGCGAGTGGCACAGCGAGCAGAACGCCCGGGCCAGGCCCCAGGTCAGCTCCCACAGCTCGTGCCGCCGGGCCAGCTCGGCCAGGGCGACGAGGCTGAGCCGCTCGGCGTTCAGCCAGTCGCCGGCGTGGACCTGGCCCCCGGCGCTGGAGCGGCGGCCGCCCTTGCTCCAGTCCTGCGGCCAGCGGTCCTGGGCGGCGGCCTCGGCGCGGCGGCGGTAGCCCGACAGGACCCGCTCGACGGCGTCGCGCCGCCGGCCCTCGTCCTCCTCGGCGGCCGGCTCGGCGGCGAAGACGCGGACCAGGTCGTGCAGCCGGTAGCGCATGGTGCCGGTCTGGTCGGTTCCCGAGCACTCGGCGAGCTGGGCGTCGATGAGCGCCTCCAGCTGGTCGGCGCCGTCGAGCACGGAGATGTCGAGCAGCTCGCCCGCCACCCAGCCGGGCACGTCGGGCGAGGTGAGCTCGGACAGCAGGCGCAGCAGGCGGCGCTGCATGCCGGTGCAGTGGTCGTAGCTGAGCTGGACGGAGGCGCGGACGCTCTTGTCCACGGTCGGGGCGAGCTCCAGCTGGTCGAGGATGCGGCGCTCGTCGTCCAGCCGGTTCGCCATCTCGCGCAGCGTCCACTGCTCGCGGGTGGCCAGCCGGCCTCCGCAGATGCCGATGGCCAGCGGCAGGCGGTCGCACAGCCGGACGATCTCCTTGGCGGCGTCCAGGTCGTCGACCACGCGGGCGCTGCCGGCCAGCCGGGCCAGCAGCTCCACCCCCTGCGCCTCGCTGAACACGCCGAGCCGCGTGTCGTACGTGCCGTTGAGGAACAGCGGCCGGCGCGAGGTGACCAGCACCGCGCAGCCGGGCTCGGCCGGGATGAGCGGCTTGACCTGGTCGGGGCTGTGCGCGTTGTCGAGACCGATGAGGATGCGGCGGCCCTTGGTCCAGGTGAGCCAGAGCCGCCGCAGCTCGTCCAGGCCGCCGGGGTCGGTGGTGAGCCGGACGCCGAGCGCGCGCAGGAACCCGATCAGCACCTCCTCCGGGCGCACCGGGGCGTCCACGCCGCCGCGCAGGTCGGCGTGCAGCCGCCCGTCGGGGAACCAGCCGGCGACCTCCTGGCCGAACCGGGACATGAGCGCGGACTTGCCGACGCCGCCCCTGCCGTACACGGACACGACGAGCGGCGGTGTGACGTCACTGGCCCTGCGGCGGGCGGCGAAGACGTCGCGCAGCTCGGCCAGCGCCTCGGCGCGGCCGGTGAAGTGCTCGGGCACGGGCGGCCACTGGTCGGGCGCGCGGGTGGCGGCGGCGTCGCCCCTCGGCAGCGCCTTGGGTTTGGACTCGGTGGTGGCCCAGGTCGTCAGGCCGACGAGGAGCGCGGCGCCGGCCGTCACGCCGATCTTGGCGACCGACGGGATCTCCCACTCCAGGGAGGCGGCCAGGATGCTGGCGGCGGCCGCGGCCAGGCCCGCCGCGACGGGCGCGGCCAAGGGGATCCGGCGGCGCCGCGGCTCCGGCTTGTCCGGCGGCTGCCCTGTCAAGGAGACCTCTCTTTCCGTGCCTTCTCGCAAGGGTTCGTGGCTTCGGGTGGAACGGGGTACGGCCGGGCGCCGGCCGTACCCCGCGACGGGGTCAGAGACCGATCACGTGGCAGGTGGCCGTGGCCGTCCTGGCCGGGTCGCTCTCCGAGGTGGCGGTGAGCGTGACGGTGGCCAGCCGGTCGCCGCCGGAGGCGCGCACCGCGTTGACGGTCACACCGGCCTGCTTGCCGAACGCGACCGACGCCAGCTCGTTCGGGAGCTGGGCGGTCCAGCCCTTGCCCTTGACCTCGGCCTTGAGCCGGTAGACGTCGGAGCCGAGGTAGGCGCTGACGTCCTCGGGATGCTGTCCCCGCGCCGGCGCGGCCCTGCCGGTGTTGAGCAGCGGGAAGGAGCACCGGGACACGTTCTTGCCGGCCGGGACCCCGGCGCCCGGCAGCACGCGGACGCCGCGCCTCTGCGGGCCGGCGCCGTCGAGCGAGCGCACCGCCACCGTGTACGACAGCACGCCCTGGCGGTCGCGCTTGACGTCGGTGACGTAGAAGTGCAGGCGGTTGGCCTGGTCGGCGAACTCGTACTCGCTGCCCGAGCCGGTGCCCGCGTGGAACAGCGCGTCGGAAAGCTGCCGGTAGTCGCCCATGGTGATCGGCACCTTGGTGCCGTCGGGCAGCACGTAGTCGGTCATCCCGATGTCCTGCGGGTTGGCGTCGACCACCCAGATGAACGGCGCCCGGTCCTGGTCCTTGGTCTTGGCCAGCAGCACGCCGGAGTCGGGGGTGAAGGAGTCGGTGCCCATCCGGTCGACGACCTCGACGGTGTAGTTGTCGTAGCCGCCGCCGTCGCACAGCGGGTCGGTCCTGGCGTCGCAGGCGGGGCTCTTGTCGCCGCTGCCGAACGCGATGTTCAGGCCCATGAGCCCGTCCTGGCCGGGCCGCACGGCGCGGGCCGTCACCCGGGCGGTCACGAGGCCCGACTCGGCGAGCGCGTCGCGGGACAGGCTCAGCACGTTGCGGTCGTCGACCATCTCCAGCTTGATCTTGTTGCGCAGCATGTGCTGGGCGCCCATGGAGGAGCCGGACGTGGGCGGGATCAGCCAGCGGCTGTGCGGGCCGCCGGGGCCGTTGAACGTGCCGCGGCTCAGCATCTCCCAGATGCCGGAGTACGAGCGGCGCAGCGGCGTGCCGTACGGGTTGTTGTAGTTGTCGGCGACGCCCATGATGTGGCTCAGCTCGTGGGCGTAGACGGACATGCCGGAGCTCTCGGCCTGGACCGAGTCGACGCCGAAACGGGCGTTCGGCCAGAACGTCGAGCCGGCCTGCCAGGACGTCCAGTCGACGTAGCGGGTCCTGGACGAGTTGGGCAGGGCCGGGTCCGGCGGGCCCCACTCGTCCGGCACGGACTCCTTGGTCGGGAACTTCATCATCCCGAACTCCTGCCAGGTGGACGACTCGTCCTGACCGGCGCTCAGGTAGAAGACGAAGTCGAACTGCTTGGCGGTCTCCTCGCCGACCGCGGCCAGCCAGGCGGCGTTGCCGTCGGCGCGCAGGTTGCGGTTGCAGGTGTCGCCGGCCGGGCACGCGTCCGCCTGGTACTCCATGGCGTACTCGTGGTCCTTGCCGGGCATCGTGTACGGGCCGAAGCCGGTCAGCTCGACGCCGACGCGGCCTCCGGAGTCCTCCATCCAGTACTCGTGGATGGTGTGACCCTTGTTGAGGTCGTTCGGGGTGTTGAGGAAGTCCTGGTAGAACTTGGCGACCTGGTCGCGGGGGACGTCGTGGGCCTCGGCGCTCGGGTTCTGGAAGATGGTCGAGCCCTTGGGCTGGGTGACCACGAACGGCTGGTGGGGGTAGTCCAGCAGCACCAGGGCGCCCTTGAAGGTGCGCTTGGAGCCCTTGACCGCCGGGTCGTTCCAGCTCGTGCCGGGCGCCTTCTTGTAGTCCGCCCACGTCATGTGGTCGGGGTTCTCCCAGTTCTGCGGGTCGATCGGCGCGATGTCGGCGGTGGGCCGGGCGCGCAGCTCCTGCGCGTCGGGGCCGTCCTGCTGCCACGGCTGCGTCTGGGGCCACTGGGCCCGGCGCCAGGGGAGGTCGGGGTCGTCGGTGGGGGGCGCGGCGGAAGCGGGGGTCGCCATCAGGCTCACCGGTACGAGCACCAGGGCGGTCAGGAGACCTCGTAACAGCTTCTTCGGGGCGTTCACGGATGGGACGCTATAGGCGATGTTGACAGAGATCATCGCGCAGTTGTAGGGAAGACCTGTAGCAAGTCTTCCGACATATGTTGAAATGCCCAGGTGAGACGTGGCGGCCCTGCAGCAGAGCGTGGACGACCTCGCCGCGCGCCTCGGACATCCCCTGCTGGTGGAGGACCGGCTGCACCGGGTGCTCGCGCACAGCGAGCAGACCGGCGCCATGGACGACGTCCGCCGCGACTCGATCCTGCGCCGCCGCGCCGCGCCTGAGGCCCGCCGCTGGCTGGCCGCCGCCGGGATCCACGACGCGCCCGGCCCCCTGCGGGTCCCGGGCGCGCCCGGCCTCGGGCTGCTGCCGCGGGTGTGCGTCCCGGTACGGCACGACGGCGGGCTGCTGGGTTTCCTGTGGTTCATCGACGCCGAGCCGGCCCTGACGGAGGCGCAGGTGGCCGAGGCCGCGGCGGCGGCCCCCGCGCTGGGCCTGACGCTGCTGCACGAGAGCCTGGCCGCGGGACTGCCCGCGCACCGGGAGCTGGAGGCGGTGGCGGGGCTGATGCTCGGGGAGCACGACGCCGCCCGCCGCCTCGTCGAGGCGGGCGCCTTCCCCCGCGCCCAGCCGGTGACGGCCCTGGTCGCCCGCCCCCTTCCGCGCCCCGCCGCCGGGGGAGCGCCGACTGACGGGGGCGCGCCGTCCGGCGGGGAGGCCGGGGCGGCGCTGGAGCAGGGCGCCCTGACGCTGCGGCGGCGCCTGACCGGCCACCACCCGCTGCACCTGGTCCGCCACGACCACGTCGTCCTGCTGATCGCCGCCGGCGGCCCCGCGGGCGGCGGGGTCTCGAGCAGCGGGGTCTCGAGCAGTGGGGTCTCGGGCGGCGGGGTCTCGGGCGGTCCTGGCGAGTCCGGGGCGCCGGCGGCGCTCGCCACGGCCGAGGAGCTGCACGCGGCCATGCCCGTCCCGGTCACCGTCGGCGTCGGACGGCCCCGGCCCGCCCTGGACGGGGCCGCCGCCTCGTACGCCGAGGCCCGGCACGCCGCCGAGGTGGCCGCCCGGGTGCCCGCCACCGGCCGGACGGCGGAGTGGACCCGGCTCGGCGTCTACCGGATGCTCACCCACCTGCCGGGCCACGACCTGCACCCCGGCCTAGAACCCCTCCTGGGCGACGACCAGCACCTCCCCCTGCTGGAGACCCTGGAGGCGTACCTCGACCTGGCGGGCAGCGCGGTGGCCACGTCGCGGGCGCTTCGCCTGCACCGCACCTCCCTCTACTACCGGCTGCAGCGCGTGGAGGAGCTGGCCGGCACCGACCTGAAGGACGGCGGCGAGCGGCTGGCCCTGCACCTGAGCCTCAAGCTGGCCCGGCTGTCGGGCCGCTACCGCCCGAGAGGCTCGCATCCCGGCGGCTGATTGCGCCCCCGGCCACGGTCACGTTTAATACCAAAAGGGGAGATTTGACGGGAGCCGAGATGCCGCGTGGGAAGCGTGCCGGACCGCTCCTCGGCAGGCGCGCACCCGTCCCGATCATCCTGCACTCCGCTCCCCTGGTGCTGCCGATCACCACGGAGCCGATCCGCGACGGCGGCGTGGCCGTCCGCGGCGACCGCGTGCTCCAGGTCGGCCCGCGTGCCGAGCTGCTCGCGTACTTCCCGATCTCCGAGGAGCGGCGCTGGCCCGGGATGATCGTGGCCGGCCTGGTGGACGCCTGCTCCGGCCCCGGCGCCCCCGCTCCGGGCGTGACGGCACGGGCCGAGATCGTCACCGCCCCCGCCGGCCAGCACGCGCTGGCGGGTGTCTCGTACGTCGAGGTGGCGTGCGCGTCGGAGGAGGAGTGGGAGCGGACCGGACGCGACGCGGTCATCACCGCCATGAGGGAGCTCGACCGGCCGGTCGGCGTCGCGCCGCGCACGCCCGACCCACAGGTGCTGGAGGACGTGGCGGTGCTGGCCCGGACGTTCGGGCTGCGCCTGCTGGCCGACCTCGGCTACCACTCCCCCGCCGCGCTGGACGAGGCGGGCGCCCTCGGACCGCACTGCCACGTGGCCCGCGCCCGCCCGCTGGACCCCGGCGAGCGCAAGCTGCTGCGCCTGCGCGGCACACCGGTGACGATCTGCCCCGCACCCGGTGAGGCGCTCGACGACGTGCCGGCGCTGCTGGACGAGGGCGACCGCGTGGCGTTCGGCACGGGCCCCGCCCCGTCGGGCCCCGGCCTGCTCGAACAGGCGCGCGCCGTGCGGGAGCGCGTCCGTGCCACCGGCGCCCGGACACGGGGGCTCGACCGCAGGCTCGTGGAGGCGCTCACGCTGGGCGGGGCCGGGGCACTCGGCATGGACGGCGGCGTGGGCCGGATCGGGTCGCTCGGGCCGGGCGGCCGCGCCGACTTCGCGGTGTTCGACGCGCGCGGACGCTATCCGTACTCCGCCCTCCTGACATGCCCGCCGTGCCTGGCCACGGTCACCGGCGGCCGGACCGGGCCACGCCGGCCCTGAGCCGGCTCCCGGACCGGGCCGCCCGAACCGGGCGACCCGGGACGGCGCTACCTGAACTGGGCCTCCACCACGCCGAGCAGCTCCTTGAGCTGGTCGCGCTGCTCTCCCGTGAGCACCGCGAACAGGTCCTGCCCCGCCTGCCTGCGCGCCTCGCGGGCGCGCTCGTACACCTCCTGGCCGGCGTCCGTGATGACCACCAGCGTCGAGCGCCGGTTGGCGGGGTCCACCTCCCTGCGCACCAGCCCCGCCTCCTCCAGAGCGTCGATGACGGGGGTCACGGAGCGCGGCACGATCCGGAGCTGGTCGGCGAGCTGCACCATGCGAAGCGGCCGGCCCGCGTCGATGAGCGCGCGCAGCGCCCGCGCCTGCCCGGGGGTAAGCCCGAGGGGCTCCAGCCGGTTGAGGTAGCCGTGCCGCAACCGGCGGGTGACCAGGTGCAAGAGCTCGGACAGCTCCACGTCGTCCATGGCCCAAGCTTAGAGTCGGGAACAAATATGAGTTAACCTCTGTTTGAGGGAACATCCGAAAGGGGTCTTCTTGGCAGACGAACCACGCGCGCCGCTGCGGCGCGTCATCACGCTCTTCCGCGCCTACCGCGGCCGCCTGGCCCTGGTAGGCGCCCTGATCCTGCTGTCCTCGCTGGTGTCGCTCGCCTCGCCGTTCCTGCTGCGCGAGGTGCTGGACGTCGCGATCCCCCGGCGCGACCCGATGCTGCTGACGCTGCTCGCGCTCGGGATGATCGTCGTCGCCGTGACCACCAGCGTCTTCGACGTCGTGCAGACGCTGGTGTCCACCACGGTCGGCCAGCGCGTCATGCACGACCTGCGCACCTCCGTGTACACCCACCTCCAGCGCATGTCGCTGGCCTTCTTCACCCGGACGCGGACCGGCGAGGTGCAGTCCCGCATCGCCAACGACATCGGCGGCATGCAGTCCGTGGTCACCAGCACGGCCACCTCGATCGTCTCCAACCTCACCACCGTGATCGCCACGATCGTGGCCATGGTCGCGCTCGACTGGCGGCTGACCGCGATCTCACTCGTGCTGCTGCCGGTGTTCGTCTGGATCAGCCGCCACGTCGGCGCCGAGCGCAGGCGCATCACCTCCGAGCGCCAGCGCACGCTCGCGGTCATCTCCTCCATGGTCCAGGAGTCGCTGTCGATCAGCGGCATCCTGCTGGGCCGCACCATGGGCCGCTCGGCCGAGCTCACCCAGCGCTTCTCCGGCGCCTCCGACGAGCTGGCCGACCTCGGCGTGCGCTCCAGCATGGCCGGGCGGTGGCGGCAGGCGTCCATCCAGATCGTCATGGCCGCCATGCCCGCCGTCATCTACTGGGCGGTCGGCTACACCGGCGCGATCTCCGTGGGCACGCTCGTGGCGTTCACGACGCTCCAGGTGAGCCTGTTCCGGCCCTCCGTGTCGCTGCTGCGGCTCGGCGTGGAGGTGCAGAGCTCCCTCGCGCTGTTCGGCCGCATCTTCGAGTACCTCGACCTGCCCGTGGACATCCACCCGGGCACCCGTACGCTCCCGTCCGTGCGCGGCGAGGTGCGCTACGAGGACGCCTCCTTCTCGTACGGCGAGGCGCCGGCGCTGACCGGCGTGGACATCACCGTGCCCGCGGGCACCAGCCTGGCCGTCGTCGGCGAGACCGGCTCGGGCAAGACCACGCTCGGTTACCTGCTGCCCAGGCTGTACGACGTCACCGCCGGCCGGGTCACCATCGACGGCGTGGACGTCCGGGACCTCACCTTCGAGACGCTGGCCGACACCGTCGGCGTGGTGTCGCAGGAGACGTACCTCTTCCACGCCTCCATCGCCGACAACCTGCGCTTCGCCAAGCCCGACGCGACGGACGAGGAGCTGCGGGCCGCCGCCGAGGCCGCCCGCATCCACGACCACATCGCCGCGCTGCCCGACGGCTACGACACGATGGTCGGCGAGCGCGGCTACCGCTTCTCCGGGGGAGAGAAGCAGCGCCTCGCGATCGCCCGCACGCTGCTGCGCAACCCGCCGGTGCTGGTGCTGGACGAGGCGACGAGCGCCCTGGACACGCAGACCGAGCGGGCCGTGCAGGAGGCGCTGGACACGCTGGCGGAGGGCCGTACCACGATCACCATCGCGCACCGGCTGTCCACCGTGCGGGACGCCGACCAGATCGTGGTGCTGGACGGGGGCCGGGTCGTGGAGCGCGGCGGGCACGAGGACCTGCTGGCCCTCGACGGCCACTACGCCGCCCTGGTGAGCCGCGACCGGCCCCTCGAACCCGTCTGACCGGCCCTCCCCGCGGCCCCGCCACCTGCGAACTCGCTTGGAATCCCGCCCGCGGCCCTGCCCGCACCGCGGGCCACCGTAAGGTCGTGAAGGTGCATGACACCAGATACGCGACATCCGGCATGGTGTGCAGCGTCGACCACCTCGCCTCCGCGGCGGGAGTCGCGGCGCTCGACCGGGGCGGCTCGGCCGCCGACGCCGCCATCGCCACGAACGCCGTCCTCGCCGTCACCGCCCCCCACATGTGCGGGCTGGGCGGCGACCTGTTCGCCCTGGTCCACGACGGCTCCCCCGGTCAGGTGACCGCGCTCAACGCCTCCGGGCGCGCCGGGGCGGGAGCCGACCCCGACCGGCTGCGCGCCGAGGGGCACGAGCGCATGCCGCACCTGCACGACATCCGGTCGGTCCCCGTGCCCGGCTGCGTGGACGGGTGGCTGGCGCTGCACGAGCGGTACGGCCGGCTCCCCCTGGCCGCCCTGCTCGAACCCGCGATCAGGCTGGCGAGCCAGGGCTTCGCCGCCTCGCCGCTGATGCTCGCCGGCGCCCGCGTCGCGGCGGGACGGCCCGGCGGCGGCGACTTCGCCGCCGTCCACACGGCCGGCGACCGGATGACGCGGCCGGGCGTGGCCAGGGCGCTGAGCGCCGTCGCCGCGGACGGGCGCGACGGCTTCTACCTCGGCGAGTTCGGCGATGGCCTGCTGGAGCTCGGCGGCGGCGAGTACGACCGCGCCGACCTCGCCCGGCCGAACGCCGACTGGGTCACCCCCCTGTCCGTGCGGGCGTTCGGCCACGACGTCTGGTCGATGCCGCCCAACTCCCAGGGCTACCTGCTGCTCATGGCGCTCGGCATCGCCGACGGGCTCGACCTGCCCGCCTCCCCCGGCGATCCGCTCTGGGCACACCTGCTGGCCGAGGCCGCCCGGGTGAGCGGCCACGACCGCCTCGCCCTCCTGCACGAGGACGCCAAGGACCTCCTGTCGTCCGGGGAGATCGAGCGGCGCCGGGCGCTGGTCGACCCGGACCGGAGACTGCGCCTCACCGCTCCGGCCGAGCGGGGCGACACCACGTACCTGTGCGCGGTGGACGGCGACGGCATGGGCGTCTCCCTCATCCAGTCGAACGCCGCCGGTTTCGGCAGCATGCTCTTCGAGCCCCGTACCGGGATCAACCTCCACAACCGCGGCATCGGTTTCTCGCTCACGCCCGGCCACCCGGCCGAGTACGGCCCCGGCCGCCGGCCGCCGCACACGCTCGCGCCCGCGCTGGTCACCCGGCCGGACGGCACGCTGCGCTCCGTCGTGGGCACCATGGGCGGCGACGCGCAGCCGCAGATCCTGCTCCAGGTCATCGCCCGGCTGCTGCGCCACGGCGAGCTCCCGGGCGAGGCCGTCTCGGCGCCGCGCTGGCGGATCGGCGCGGCCGGCACGGGGTTCGACACGTGGTACGCGCCCGACGACACCGTTCTGGACCTGGAGGAGGGCTCGCCCTGGTCGGACGGGCTGGCCGCGCTCGGCCACCCGGTGACCGCCCGCCCGTACGGGAGCACGTTCGGCCACGCGCACCTCATCGACGTACGGCCGGACCGCGTGCTGGCGGGCGCGGCCGACCCGCGCGCGCTCATCGGCGCGGCGATCGGCCGCTGAGAACACCGCGATGGGAGGCCCGCGACGGGAGGCTCGCGACGGGAGGCTCGCGACGGGAGGCTCGCGACGGGAGGCTCGCGATTGGAGGCCCGTCGCGCGGGTAGCACGTGCCGCCATGGCGAACGATGTCATCACACTCATCACCAGTGACCACCGCGAGGTCGAGGCGCTCTTCGAGCGGCTCAAGAAGAAGCAGGGCGACCGGCGGGCCACCGTCGCCGAGCTGCACGCCCTCCTCACCGCGCACGCCCGCGCCGAGGAGGACCGCGTCTACCCCGGCCTCGACGCGCACCACGGCGTGGAGGAGCACAAGGAGACGGAGGTGCTGCTCGACGCGCTCAAGCGGGCCGACCCGGACGGCGCCGACTTCGAGGAGACCCTCGACAAGCTGGTCGAGTCCGTCACCCACCACGTGCAGGAAGAGGAGAGCACGATCCTGCCGACCCTGGCCAGGACGGCCGACGCCAGGAAGCTGGAGCAGCTCGGCGCCGCCTTCCTGCAGCGCCGCAAGGAGGAGCTGACCGCCCTCACCGGGGCCACGGGCTCCTCCTCCTCGAACGGTTCCAAGGGCGGCTCCAGGAACTCCTCGAAGGACGGCGGCGAGCCGACCAAGGCGGAGCTGTACAAGCAGGCGCGGAAGGCCGACGTCCCCGGCCGCTCGCAGATGGACAAGGAGGAGCTGGAGCAGGCTCTGCGGAAGGCCGGATCCTAGGGTTCCGGTCGCGCCCAGGGGTATGGGTGCCGTATGAGCGAACTACCTCCGGACAGGTTCGGGCTCGCCGACGAGCAGGAGATCGAGGTCGAGGAGTGGACCGACGACCTCGGCCTCGATCACCGCATCGACGAGGACGACCCCCAGCACGAGGACACCCTGGACGAGCGGCTGCGGCGGGAGAAGCCGGACCGGGAGCGGGCGAGCCGGGAGGAGCACCGGCTCACCCAGCCCGACGAGGGCCTCGCGCCGGACGTCGAGAGTGACGAGGTCGGCGAGGACTGGGGCGGGGACTCCGGGGACCTGTCGGCCGAGGAGCGCGCGGTCCGCGTCGACCCCGACACGCTGGACCCCGACGACCTCTACTCGGGCGACCAGGACACCGGCGACCCGGGCGGACCCGACGGTGGGACCGGCCGGCTCAGGTGAGGCGCGACAGGGCCGGGAGCAGGGCGTGCAGGTCGTCGACGACCACGTCGGCGGCCCCGGCCTGCGGCCGCTCGGCGTGCAGGTACCCCCACGGCCCGCGCCGCAGCAGCGCGGTGCGCATGCCCGCCCGCCCGGCCGGCAGCACGTCGTTGTCCAGCCGGTCACCCACGTAGAGGATCTCGGACGGCTCGCGCCCCGCGACGGCGGCGACCTTGGCGAAGAACCCGGGATCGGGCTTGGACACGCCCCACCCCTCGGAGGTGTGGACGGAGTCGGCCGGCAGCTCCATGGCCACCAGCGCGTCGTAGGCGCGGGCCGGCTGGTTGCCCGCGACGACCACCTGGAGACCGGCGCCGCGCAGCGCGGCCAGGGCCTCGCGCACGTCCGGGTAGAGGTCGTCGGCGTCGAAGTGGTTGCGCAGGCTCCCCGGCTCGTCCCGCTCCCACGCGGCCAGCTCGGCGTCGATGTCGATGCCGGGCCGGACGAGCTCGAACGCCTCGCGGTGCGAGCGGTCCAGGGCCGCCATGCCGCCCAGCGCGCCCATCATCACGAACCTGCTCACGCCCAGCCGGTCGGCCCAGCGTGACCAGATGCGCGTCTCGTCGATGAGCGTCTCGCCGACGTCGAACACCACTGCCTTGATCATCCCAGTCCTTTCTCGTCCGCCCAACTGTACGGCGGAGGTGGAAAGCGCTTCAGCGGCGGGGTCAGGGCATGCAATACTTAGCGTGCCCGTTCGACTACGGAGGGACGGCCGATGAGTGCGGTGTTGCCGAAGAGAGCCCATAAGCGCCCGAAGATGTGGCTCGACAAGGACCAAGGCGTGCCCGAGACCTGCCGTGAGCTGTTCGACTCACTTCCAGAGTTGCCGGGCTTCCGCGCTGAAGTCATAGAAGGAAGTGTGGTCTTGACCCCCGTCGGCACTCCCGAGCACGCCAACCATGCCATGCTGCTCTATCGCGCGCTTATCCCGGTCATGGATGAGCATGGCTGGTGGGGGTACACCGGCAACGTCGACGTGTGCCTCGACGGCTCTCGGGAGCCCGTAGAGCCAGACTTCGTGCTGGCGCCCTCCGACTGCCCTCGCTGGGGAGAGCGTGAGCTGCGCTCCTCTGGCTTGATCATGGTTGCCGAGGTTGTCTCCAAGGGAAGCATCGTTCGCGATCGCACGGAGAAGCCGCGCCTCTACGCGGCGGCCGGCGTGCCGATCTATCTCCTGATCGACATCGTCGCCACCCCTCAGACGGTCACTGTCCACAGCGCCATCGACAACGGCGCCTACATCGCGGTCGCCACTGTTCCGATCGGCTCGACCGTCCGCCTGCCCGACCCCATCGGCCTGGAGCTCGACACGTCGATCTTCAAGGGCTGAGCTTCTCCATCGCCTTGGCGATGCGCTTCTCCGACACCGGGGTGGGGGTCCCGAGCGTCTGGGCGAAGAAGCTGACCCGCAGCTCCTCGATCATCCATCTGATCTCCACCACGTCCGGGTCCGAGCGCCGGGCCGGGTGGAGCTTGTCCAGCAGGTCGTGGTAGTCGTCCTCGACCTTGTGCACCCGCGCCATCCACTCCTCGTCGCGCCAGGGCTCCTCCGGCAGCTTGGTCAGCCGCCGATCGATGGCCCGCAGGTAGCGCAGCACGTCGGACAGCCGCCGGTTGCCGGTCGCGGTGACGAATCCCGCGTACACGAGCCCGCCGAGCTGCTCGCGGACGTCCTCCGTGGACCCGCTCGACGGCAGCGAGTCCAGCCGGGTGCCGATCGCGTGCCACACGCTCAGGATCTGCTCCACCTTGGCCAGCACGTCCGCCGCCGTGTCGTGCAGCTCGGCCCGTACGTGCTGGTAGAGGCGGTCGAAGGAGACCGGGTCCCAGGCGGGGCCGCCCCGCTCCAGCATGAGCTTGTCGGCCGCCGCGTTGACCACGTCGTCGAACAGCGCCACGGCGCCGCCGTGCGGGCTGCGTGACAGGGCCAGCTTGGCCTGGTTGGACAGGCCGGCGAGCAGCGACTTGGCCGGGTTGGTGACGTTGAGGAGCAGCAGGCGGCGCGTGCCGGGCCAGTGGGAGCGGCGCTGCTCCGCCTCCGTCTCGAAGATCTTGACGGAGACCGAGTCGCGGTCGTCCACCAGGGCCGGGTAGCCCTTCATGCGGCCCTGCTCGAACACCTTGGGCAGCGTGCCGAAACTCCACGTGCGCAGCCCGGTCCGCTCCAGGTCGTCGGCCGCCGCCGACAGCGTCTGGCGCAGGCGCGGCGCGAGACGCCGCTTGAGCGCGTCGAGGTCCTTGTCCTCGGCGATGGTCCGCTTGCGCTCGTCGATCACCCGGTACGTGACCCGCAGGTGGTCGGGGAGCTGGTCGAGCTGCCAGGCGTCGTGCGGCACGCGTACCCCGGTGAGGCGCAGCAGCTCCCGCTCCACGGCCTCCAGCAGCGGCTCGCCGCCCGGCCTGGCGTTGGCCAGCACCTGCTTGGCGTAGTTGGGGGCGGGCACGAAGTTGCGGCGCAGCGGCTTGGGCAGCGACCTGATCAGCTCGGTGACGAGCTCCTCGCGCAGGCCGGGGATCTGCCAGTCGAAGCCGTCGGAGCCGATCTGGTTGAGCACCTGGAGCGGCACGTGGACGGTCACGCCGTCGGCGTCGGCGCCCGGCTCGAACTGGTAGGTCAGCTTCATCCGCTGGCCGAGCTGCCGCCAGGTGTCGGGGTAGTCCTGGGTGCTGACGTCGGCGCCCTCGTTGACCAGCATCTCGGGCGTGAACGTGAGCAGTTCGGCGTCGGTGGTCCGGGCCTTCTTCCACCAGGCGTCGAAGTGACGGGCCGAGACCACGTCGGCGGGCACCCGCCGGTCGTAGAAGTCGAACAGCGCCTCGTCGTCGACCATGATGTCGCGGCGGCGGGCGCGGTTCTCCAGCTCCTCGACCTCCTGGAGCAGCCGCCGGTTGGCGCGCAGGAACTCGTGGTGGCTGTCCCACTCGCCCTGGACGAGGGCGTGCCGGATGAACAGCTCGCGCGACAGCTCCGGGTCGATGCGCCCGTAGTTGACCTTGCGTCCGGTGACCAGCGGCACCCCGTACAGGGTGACCTTCTCCAGCGCGATGACCGCGCCCTGGTCCTTCTCCCAGTGGGGCTCGGAGTAGGTGCGTTTGACGAGGTGCTGGGCGAGCGGCTCGACCCAGCCGGGCTCGATCCTGGCGTTGACCCGGGCCCACAGCCGGGAGGTCTCGACGAGCTCGGCGGACATGACCCACTGCGGCTGCTTCTTCGCCAGGGCGGAGCCGGGGAAGATGGCGAAGCGGGCGTTGCGGGCGCCGAGGTACTCCTGGATGGGGCGGCGGCCGTCGGCGGGGCGCTGCTTGTCCATGACGTCCTTGACGCCGATGTGCGACAGCAGGCCGGCCAGCAGCGACACGTGGACGCTGTGCGGGTCGCCGGGATGGCTGTTGGGCTGGACGCCGAGCGCCTGGCGGAGCTGGCTGTAGATGTCCTGCCACTCGCGTACGCGCAGGTAGTTGAGGAACTCGGCCCTGCACAGCCGGCGGAAGGCGCTGGAGGACAGCTCCTTCTGCTTGTCCTGGAGGTAGTGCCAGAGGTTGAGGTAGGCGAGGAAGTCGGACTCGGGGTCGGCGAAGCGGCGGTGCTTCTCGTCGGCCTGCTGCTGCTTGTCGGCGGGGCGCTCGCGCGGGTCCTGGATGGACAGCGCGGCGGCGATCACCATGACCTCGCGCAGGCAGCCGTGCTTCTCGGCCTCCAGCACCATGCGGCCGAGGCGGGGGTCGACCGGCAGGGTCGCCAGCTTGCGGCCGACCGGGGTGAGCCGCCCCTCGGCGTCGAACGCGCCGAGCTCGTGCAGCAGGTTGACGCCGTCCTTGACCTGGCGGCGGTCCGGCGGCTCGACGAAGGGGAACGCCTCGATGTCGCCCAGCCCGATCGAGGTCATCTGCAGGATGACGGAGGCGAGGTTGGTGCGCAGGATCTCCGGGTCGGTGAACTCGGGCCGGCTGAGGAAGTCCTCCTCCTCGTACAGCCGGACGCAGATGCCGTCGGAGGTGCGGCCGGAGCGGCCCTTGCGCTGGTTGGCGCTGGCCTGCGAGATGGCCTCGATGGGCAGCCGCTGCACCTTGGTGCGGTGGCTGTAGCGGGAGATGCGGGCGTAGCCGGGGTCGACGACGTACTTGATGCCGGGGACCGTCAGCGACGTCTCGGCCACGTTGGTGGCCAGCACGATGCGGCGGCCGGTGTGGCGCTGGAAGACGCGGTGCTGCTCGGCGGCGCTCAGCCGCGCGTACAGCGGGAGCACCTCGGTGTTGCGGAAGTCGGCCTTGCCCAGCGCGTCGGCGGCGTCGCGGATCTCCCGCTCGCCGCTGAGGAAGACGAGGATGTCGCCCGGCCCCTCGGTGACCAGCTCGCGGCAGGCGTCGACGATGCCCTGCGTCTGGTCGTCGTCCTCGGCGAGCGGCCGGTAGCGGACCTCGACCGGGTACGTGCGGCCGGAGACCTCGACGATGGGCGCGTCGCCGAAGTGGCGGGAGAACCGCTCGGGGTCGATGGTGGCGCTGGTGATGATGACCTTGAGGTCGGGGCGCCGGGGCAGGAGCTGCTTGACGTAGCCGAGGATGAAGTCGATGTTGAGGCTGCGCTCGTGGGCCTCGTCGATGATGAGCGTGTCGTACTGCTCCAGCAGCCGGTCGTGCTGGAGCTCGGCCAGCAGGATGCCGTCGGTCATCAGCTTGACGAGCGTGCGGTCGCTGCCCTGGTCGGTGAAGCGCACCTTGTAGCCGACGACCTGGCCCAGCTCGGTGCCGAGCTCCTCGGCGACGCGCTCGGCCACGGTGCGGGCGGCGATGCGGCGCGGCTGGGTGTGGCCGATGAGGCCGCGGACGCCGCGCCCGAGTTCGAGGCAGATCTTGGGGATCTGGGTGGTCTTGCCGGACCCGGTCTCACCGGCGATGATCACGACCTGGTGGTCGCGGATGGCCGCGAGGAGGTCGTCCCTGCGCTGGGAGACCGGCAGGTTCTCGGGGTAGGTGATCGCGGGCACGGCCTCGCGGCGGCGGGCCAGCCGCTGCTCGGCGCGCTCGACGTCGGCGAGGATCTCCGCGGCGATCTTGTCGCGGGCCTCGCGGGAGCGCACCCGGCGCGCGCCGTCGAGCCTGCGCCGCAGCCGCCGCTGGTCGCGCGGCATGAGCTCGGGCAGGCGGGACTGGATGTCGGTGAGCGGAGAGGACAACGCGGAGGTTCCCATACTGCTTCCAGGATATTTGAGCCCCGTGCACCGGGAGCCAACGGTCCATGCTGCCGGACCCCGACGCCGCCGCGCATCCCAATAACCGGCCCGCGCCCGGACCGCCCGCGCCCTGACCGCCCGTGCCGCGGCCCGCGCGCGTCGTCGCGGGCGCTCTTGCGGGCATGGCCGTGGCCGTCCACGGCGGGCCCACTCTCCCCAGAGTTGCGTCGTGAACGGCCACGCCCATCAATGAGACTCCCGAAACGCGGTTCCGGTTGCGTCCCGGAGCTCATTATCTTGATCGGCGGACCGGACGGCGCGTGGATCAGCCCGCCCGGCTGCCCGCCATCTGGGCGGCGCCGATGATGCCCGCCTCGTTCTGCAGGGCGGCCGGCACGATCGGCGTGTCGATGTGGACGTGCGGCAGCCATTTGTGGGCCTTCTTGCTCACGCCGCCGCCCACCAGGATGAGCGCCGGGGAGAACAGCATCTCCACGTGCCGCAGGTACTCCTCGACCCGCTCGGCCCACTTGTCCCAGCTCAGGTCGTCGTCCTCGCGGGCCTTGTCGGAGGCGCGGCGCTCGGCGTCCTTGCCGTGCAGCTCCAGATGGCCGAGCTCGGTGTTGGGCACGAGCACGCCGTCGACGAACAGGGCGCTGCCGATGCCCGTGCCGAAGGTCAGCATGAGCACGGTCCCGCGCCGGTCCCGGCCCTCACCGAAGGTCATCTCCGCGATGCCGGCCGCGTCGGCGTCGTTGAGCACGGTGGCGCCGCCGAACAGCTCGGCCGCGTCGACGCCGATCCACGAATGGTGGACGTTCGCGGCGGTGCGGACCACCCCGTCCCTGACCACGCCGGGGAACGTCACTCCGATGGGCCCCGACCAGCTGAAATGGTCGGCGATCTGTCGTACCACCTCGGCGACGGGCTCCGGCTTGGACGGCTGCGGGGTGGGAATGCGCAGGCGCTCCTGGGCGAGCTTGCCCGCCGAGACGTCCACGGGTGCGCCCTTGATGCCCGAGCCACCGATATCAATCCCCAAAACTTCCATATCAACCCTTCTCCCCAACAGACGGCAAGAAACGCCTCGCCGGATATTTCCGGACCATACTGAACCCTTCCCCGGGGCCCCCGCGTATCTCGCGTCACAAGCGCTAACAAGGAGGCACGGATGCGGTCACGCATCATCACACTCTGCGCTGTCGCGGTCGGCCTGGGCAGCACTCTCGCCACTCCCGCGCACGCCAACGCCACTCCCCGCGCGCGGTTCGACGTCGTCAACCTCGTCTCGGACGTCAAGGGCAAGGCCGCCCTCACCGACCCCAAGCTGGTCAACCCCTGGGGTCTGGCCATGGGCAAGACCCTGTGGGTCTCCGACACGGGCACCGGCAGCGCCACCGTCTATTCGGGCGCCGGCAAGAAGGAGCAGACCGAGGTCGCCATCCCAGGCGGGGCCCCGACGGGCCAGGTGTTCAACCCGACCGACGGGTTCACCGTGAAGGGCAAGCCCGCCACGTTCATCTTCGCCAGCCCCAGCGGCGCGATCAGCGGCTGGAACGCCGAGGCGGACCCGAAGAACGCCCTCATCGCCGCGTTCACCCGCGGCGCCGACTACAAGGGCCTCGCGCTCGCGCAGACCGACGACGGCGACTTCCTGCTCGCCGCCGACTTCGCCCACGGGCGCGTCGCCGCCTGGAACTCCGACTTCGAGAAGATCAGGCTCCGGGGCTGGCAGTTCAGGGATCCGGCCGTTCCCTCGAACTACTCCCCGTTCAACGTGGCGGTCGCCAACGGCAACATCTGGGTGGCGTACGCGCTGCGCGACCCGGCGACCGGCAAGTCCGTCGCCGGCGCGGGCAAGGGCTTCGTCAGCCGCTTCAACGCCGAGGGCCGCCTGACCGGCCGCATCGCGCGCACCGGGCTGAACGCGCCGTGGGCGATCACCGCGGCCCCGCGCGGCGCCTACGCCGGGTCGCTGCTCGTCGGCAACTTCGGCGACGGCACCGTCCACGCCTACCGCAACAGCCGTCACCTCGGCGCGCTGCGCACCGCCGACGGCAAGCCGATCCAGCTGCCCGGCCTGTGGGACCTGGAGGTCGGCACCGCGGCCAACGGCGGCGAGAACGCCCTGTGGTTCTCCGCCGGCATCGACGGCGGCCAGCACGGCCTGCTCGGCGTCATCCGGCCCGCGGGCTCCGGCGGCTCGACGGCCACCACCCCCACCTCGACGGCGACCCCGGCGCCCACCTCCACGTCCTCGCAGCACTCGAACCACTCGTACGGAGGTTACTGACCGGCCGCTGACGTTTCCGGCACGGTCGGCGCGGCCGTGCCGGAAACACCTCCGGGCCCTGCGCGCCCCTGCCCCGACGACCGGCCGCACCGCCGGCTCAAGTAATTCCCGCCGCCTCCGACAATTCCCGCCGCCACCCCCAGGCCGTGTCGGTGGGCGGCACTACCATCTCCCCGACGGGTCCGTACGGAGACGGTAGGGCATGACAGATCATCGGCTGCCACGCGAGCTGGGCCGGCTGTTCGCCGACGCCGGCAGGGGCCGCACGCTGCGGTCCGCTCTGCCGCCGGGTGACCTCGTCTGGCCCGACCCGGGCTACACCGGGCAGGGGGAGGCGGCCAGACCGGCGTTCTGGATGAGCGACGAGCCCGTGTCCGGCCGCGAGTGGGCCCGCTTACGCGACGAGCACGCCGCGAGCGGGCTGTGGCCGGTGCTGCTGGACGAGTCCGCCCAGCCGTGGTCGATCGGGCAGGTCGTGCCGGACGAGCCGGCGATGATCGACCACTTCACGGCCGAGGGGTTCATGCATGAGGTGTGGCAGGAGTGGGTGGCGCAGATGCCGCCCGACGCCCTCACCGAGCTCGACCCCTACGGCGCGCTGTGTCCCGGCCCGGCCGCGCCCGGGGCGCCCAAGGCCGATCCGGGCGAGGTGGCCGATTGGTACGCCGACCAGCTCGCCCCGCGCGGGATGCCGCTGGGCCTGGTCGCCGCCCGCCGCGGCGCCGACGCGCTGGCCGTGATGGGCTGGCAGGGAGCGCTGCACCACAACGAGTGGATGGTGCCGCTCGCGGCGGTGGTCCGCAGCTGGGAGGAGCGGTTCGGGGCGCGGGTGGTGTGCGTGGGGTTCAACACGCTGGAGCTGAGCGTCGCGGCGCCTCCGGTGGACGCCGAGCACGCGCTGCACGTGGCGGCCGAGCACTGGGCGTTCTGTCCCGACAACGTGGTGCAGGGGCCGGGCGACCTGCACGGTTACGCCGAGCAGATCATCGGCAGGCACGCCTGGTCGTTCTGGTGGGACTGACCGCCCCGCAGAGGGGTCAAAGGACGCGGGCCACGGCGCCGTAGTTGCCCGAGGCGCTGGGCAGGGCCGCGCACGCCTCGTCGCGGCCGTCGGGCCGCCACTCGGGCACCCACACCAGCCCCGGCTCGACCAGCTCCAGCCCCTCCAGCAGCGCCACCACCTCCGCGCGGGTGCGGACGACGTGCCCCGGCAGCGTCATGGCGAGCAGCTCGCCGACGGCGGGCAGCAGCTCCTCGGGGATCGCGTCGAAGGTGGTCTGCAGCAGGGCCAGGTAGCTGCCCCGGGCGGCGGCGTGGCACAGGCACTTGATCGCGTGGCGGGCGTCCTCGTCGCCGGCGCCCGCGACCGAGACCAGCAGCACGCCCACCGGCCGGTCCCAGTCGATGAACGTCTTGACCACCCGGTCGCCGAGCAGGTCCTCCACCTGCCGCACGTCGCCCTCCACCACGCGCACCAGGTCCGTGACGGGCTCGATGGTGGCCTGGGCGTAGGCCAGGACCATCGGGTCGTTCTCCACGTACAGGACCCGGGCGTCGGAGCGGCCCAGCGCCTCGCGGGCCAGATCGTGCAGCTGGCGGCCGGGGGGTAACCCGCTGGGCACCCCGCTGCCGACGATCACGAACTGGTCGATCCCGCCGGCCGCCAGGTGGCGGACCACGCGGGCCAGGAAGGCGAGCACCGCGCGGGCGGCGGCGGTGGTCACGGGGGCGGCCTCGTCATAGCGGCGCACGGCGTCGCGGTCGGCCACGAAGTTGTTCTTTCCCCCGGCGGCGGCGTCGAGCATTCGGGTGACACGCGCCTGGGCCGTGTCGAGCCTGGCCAGATTACGGATGGCACGTTGACGCATTTGACGTATCGCCCCTTTCCCCTCGCCTTGCCGTACGGGAAAGTTCCGCGGCCTACGACCCCACTCGAGGACCAAGTTGAAAATGCTCCAAATGTCCCAACAATACAACCTATTGGAGCGAAATAATCGGGAAATATACGTTTCCCGGGTAATTATCGATCATCCTCGGGCGATGCGGTCACGGTGGGTGTTCAGCAGGTCGAACGTCTCCTCGCGGGTGGTCGTGGTGACCGAGAGTTTGGCGAACGCCTGGTGGTAGGCCTCGACGGCCCCCGGCTCGGTGATCAGCTCGTCGCGTTCGACGGTGTGCGCGCAGGCGATGTCGGGCTCGAACGCCTCGGCGTAACGCCAGAGCGTGAACGGCCCCGTGCGCGGCAGATAGGCCGGGTCGTGCAGAGGCACGAGGTGCAGGGAGACACCGGGGCGCTTGGCGAGATCGATGAGGGAGTCGAGCTGAGCCAGATGGACGGGCGGCTCGGCGATGGAGCGCAGCAGCACGCCCTCGTCCATGATCGCCCACACGACAGGCCCGTGCCCGGCGCCCTGCCCGGCCCCGTGGCCGGTGAAGACCATCTCCTGGCGGGCCAGGACCAGCCGCACCGCCGCCTCGACGGAGGTCTGCCCGAGCGTGGCGGGCCCGGCCGCGCCGATCGCGGCGCGGGCGTACGCCTCGGTCTGGAGCAGCGGCGGGACCGTCCGCGGGTCGTACACGCGGATCACCGAGGCCCGCTGCTCCAGGGCGAAGGCGGTGGCGAGCCAGACGGGCACCGCGCTCGTGTCCCACCAGGCGGGCTCGCGCTCGCCGCGGGCCAGGGACAGCACGTGCTCGCGCGCCGGCAGCGCGGTCACCCCGTACAGGTCGAGCAGCCGCTCCACCATGGCCGGGGCGGGGGCCGCGCGGCCCGTCTCCGCGGCCTCGACGCGGATCGCGCCGCGGCCCAGCGCGCTCTCGACCTGCTCGGCCGCCAGGCCGGCCGCCTCGCGCAGGCCGCGCAGCCGCTCACCGAGCGCCACGCGGACCGGCTCGGGCGGCGCCGTCCTGGCCGCGGGCACCGCCGGGACGGCCGGGGCCTCCGGCGCGGGCCCGGAGTGGTCGGGCAGTCCCTCGGCCCGGCGGGCCAGGTCGATGACGCCGCGCAGCACGGCCAGCGAGCCGTCGGACAGCCCGGAGGCGGAGGCGCCGATGGCGGCGGCCCGCAACTGGAGGTCCTCCACCGCGCCGGAGTCGAGGGACTCCTCCCCCACCAGCCAGCCGACGCTGACCTGGAGGCAGGAGGCGAGCGCGCGCAGCACCTGGAGGGTCGGGTTGGCCTGCTTGCCGGTGCGGAGCTGGCTGACGTAGGCCCGCGTGATGGGGATGCCCGCCTCGGTCAGCTCGGCGGCCACCTGCGCGCCGCTCAGGCCCCGCTCCCTCAGCGCCAGGTCCAGCCGCTCGGCGATGTTCGCCACTCCGCACCTCCTGCCGCCCGGGGGACCCTCAGCGTAGGGGAATCCGGGGATCATGCGCGCCTTCGGCCGCCCGTAAACCTCCAGCGGGCCATCCATACCCAACTGGAAAGTGTCAGTTGACACATCTTCCCACAGAACGCCACTATCGGACCGACACCTGGAAAGTGAGACTTGACAGCCGGACGGTTCTGGAGAGTCGCCGGCGAGGAGGTGGCCGGAGTGACCGCCGAACCGCAGCACGGTTCCTGGTTCGCCAGGCGGCCGAGGGCTCCGCAGGCGCCCGATCGGGTGATCCTGCGCATCTGCGCCCGCGTGGTACCCCCCGACAAGCGCGTCCACGTCGCCAACATGCCGCTCGGCGGCGTGGAGGTCTGGGTGGACGGCAACGGCGACCGCTGGGTCCACTACCACCGGATGGCCCGCGAGCTGCGGCTGGCCGGCTGGCACACCGAGGTCGCCGCCGAGCGGCTGATGGTGCTCGGCTGGAGCGCCGAGTGCCTGGTCCACCGGGTCCGGATGCTCGACGCCGCCCTCGCGGGCCGGCTGTCCGACTACACCCGCACCGCCCGCGCGGCCTTCACGCTCGGCACCCGGCTGCGCGAGCAGAAGGTGCCCGCCGACGAGATCGCCATGAGGGTCCGCGACCACGTCGGCCGCGAGCTGCGCTGGCCCGACCGGCTCGCCGAGCTGGACGGTCTGGAGCGCACCGCGTCGCTGGAGCCGCTGCGGCTGCGGCTGGCGCAGGTCACCGGCCTGGAGGCCAAGGTGAGCCGCCGCTGCGCCGAGCACCTGACGCTGGCCTCGCAGGTGGTCATGTCGCTGCTCGGCCCGGACGCCGGCCGTTCGGCGCGCCCGTGGACCCGGGCGCCCGGGCGGCTGGTCGGGATCACCGAGCGGATGGTCGCGGCCAGCGTGCCGAACCGTCCCGAGGTGCCCCGGCCTGAGACCGTCACCGTCGCCCGCAGGGACCTGGCGGAGACGCCGCGATGACCCTGACGCCCGTTCGCGAGCACGTCGCCGGCCCGTTCGTCGGGCCGGTGGCGCGACCCCGGCTCCTGGTCCGGGGGCGCTTCGTCGTCCTGCGGCTGATCGCCTGCGGTGTCGTCATCGCGATCATGGCCGACAGCACGGCGACGACGCTGGCGATCCCCGTGCTGAGCCGCGACCCCATCACGGCGTCCCTGCCGATGGCGGAGATCACGTGGGTCAGCACGATCAACTTCGCCGCGGTGGCCGCGCTGCTGGCCACGGCGGGCCGCTTCGCCGACCTGCTGGGCAGGCGCAGCGTCCTCGCGGTCGGCCTGGCCCTGTACGGGCTGGGCGCCGCGGCGGTCATCGCGACCACGTCCTTCCCGCTGCTCCTCGGCGGGCGGCTGGCGCAGGGCGTCGGCGCCGCGCTGATGTTCCCCGCCTCGCTCGGCCTGCTGCTGGGCGAGCTGCCGGCCAACCGGCGCGCCGGCGCGGTGGCGCTGTGGAGCGCCTCCTCCGGGATCGGCGCGCTCACGCTCCAGGCCGGCGGCGGCCTGCTGGTGGCCGAGTACGGCTGGCGCGGCCTGTTCCTGCCGAGCGCCGGCCTGGCCGCGGCCCTGCTCATGCTGACCCCCGCGCTGCCCCGCTCCTTCGGGCAGGTGCGCCGCGTGCCCGACGTGTTCGGCACGCTGCTGCTCATCGGCGCGATCGCCGCGGCCGTGCTCGCCGTCTCCCAGGGCGGCACGTGGGGATGGACCTCCCCGCGCATCCTGGGCTGCGCGGCGGCTGCCGGGCTCCTGCTGGCCGGGGCCGTCGCCACGTCGTGGCGCCACGCGGCCGGCGCCATCGACATGCGGCTGTGGCGGCGGCCCGGCTTCCTGTGGTCGGGCGGGGCGTCCCTGCTGTACGGCGCCGCCTCGTTCGTGGTGCTGGCCCTCGGCCCGCTGTACCTGAAGAGCTCCGGGTTCGACCCTGTGACGATCGGCCTGTGGCTGACGCCCATCTCGCTCGCGATGATCGCGGGCAGCCCGCTGGCCATGCTGGCCGGGCGCCGCATCGGCCTCAACGCGGTCATCTACGCCGGGGCCCTGCTCCTCGGCGGCGGCTGCGCCCTCATGCTGGCCAATCCGTACCCGAACGCCCTGACGCTGGTGGCCGCGCTCATGCTGGGCAGCGGCTTCGGCGCCCTGTCCACCGGCACGTTCACGGTCGGCACGATGGCCGCCCATCCCACCCAGTACGCCTCCGCGGTCGGCGCCGTGAACACGGCCCGCATGCTGGGCGGCGCGATCGGCGTGGCCGGCGCCTCGGCCCTGGTGGACCAGCCGGTGCTGGACGGGCCGATGCCGGGCTTCGCCTCCGCGATGGTCGGCTGCCTGATCGTGGCCGTGGTCGTCGGCACCGTGGCCCTCGCCCGCGTCGCCGGAACGCCGCGCCGCCGGGCCGCTCGCCTGTCCAGGCGTGAGGCCGAGGCAGAGCTGATCATGCTGCGCCGGCTGCTGGCCGAGCTGCGCGACAGCTTCGTCCAGGTGCGCGACGAGGCGGAGGAGGAGCTGGCCCGCTTCGGCGCCCGCGACCCGTCCGCCCACCGAGCCGCCGAGCGGCTCTGAGCCCGAGACCAGTCCCGTGTATCCGCCCGTGAAGCCGCGCTGACAGGAGTGGACCATGCTCACCGACGAGATCCGCAGGCCGTACCAGCACCCCTACGGGGCTCCCGCCCGTGGTGAGAGGCCGGCCCCGCCGCCTCCCCGCGCGGCGGAGGACGACCGCGTCACCACCGCGGCGGCCGAGCGCACCGTGCACCGGCTGCACCACATCAGGCAGGTGTCCGACCTGGCCATCAGCGTCATCGACCAGGCGCTCGAGCACGCGTCCTGAACCCCTCACCACCCCCCGCAGGAGGAAACCATGGTCACCATCAAGGTCGAATGCCCGGCGGAGGTCGCCGCGGAGCGGCAACGGGAGTTCGCCGACACCGTGATCGGGGCCGCGGTGCACCTGCTCGGCGCCGAGCGCGCCGGGGTGCGGCTGGACGTCACGGCCGACGTTGAGGACGCGCGGACCCGGCGCGAGATGGAAGACGCGCGGACCCGCCGTGATGAGGAGCAGGCGCGGGCCCGGCGCGAGGTTGACGAGGCCCGGGAGCGGCGTGAGGCGGCCTTCTGGGCCGCGGCTTGGTCGGGTTGCTGATGACGACCGGACTCGCTCCTTCGCCCGTCCTGCCGGAGCGGCCTCCGGTGCTGCCGGAGCGGCTCGTCCGCCGTGGGATCGGCGGCGCGATCCCCGCCCGCCGGGCCGGTGGCGCGCGGCCGTGGATCACCACGGTGCCGGTGCCCGCCTCCCCGTCCGCGACCCCTTCATCCGTGACCCCTTCATCCGTGGCCCCTTCGGAGGAGTCGAGCGCGGGCACGGGGGCGGGCACGGTGGCGGGCACGGTGGCGGTGGCGCTGCGGAGGAAGGCGGGCGCCGTCGCGGACGCCGAGCTGGGCCGGCTGGCCTCCCGCGCGCCGGGGCTGGACGCCTCGGCCCACGACGAGGTGCGCGACGCCGTCCAGCGGGTGGTGGACGCCTTCCTGGAGGGGCCGCTGACGCGCCTGACCCGCCACTCGGGGTCCCCCGCGGGTGAGCGGTACGCCGACGCGCTGCTGACGTTGTTCGGCCTGGACACCGGGAGGGTCACATGAAGCGGGGCAGAGTGGGCGTGATCGTGCCTCCGGCGAACCCGGCGGCGGAGCCCGAGCTGGCGCGCCTCCTGGGCTCCCGGGCCGACATGCACGTCACCCGGCTCCCGGTACGGCCGGGGCTGACCCTGCCGGAGCGGCTGGAGACGTACAACGAGGCGCTGCCCGCGATGATCTGCTCGTTCGGCGACCTGCCGCTGGACGCGATCGTCATGCTGTGCAGCGGCTCACGGTACCTGCTCGGCCCGGACGAGGACCGGCTGCGGTGCGACGAGCTGAGCAGGCGCTTCGGTGTGCCGTTCGCCACGGCGACGGTGGCCACGCTGGACGCGCTCGACCACATCGGCGCCGAGGACCTCGTGCTGGTCTCGCCGTACGAGCCGTGGCTGACGGAGCTGGCCGAGCGGTTCTGGAAGGCCGCCGGCATGCACGTCACCAGGGTGGTCGAGGTGCGGGCGCGGGGCCGGTTCTCGCCGTACAACGTGACCCCGGCCGAGCTGGTCGAGCAGGTGACGGAGGCGGGGCTGCCGGACGACGCGGTGGTGCTGTTCAGCGGCACCGGCATGTCGACGCTGCCCGCGCTGCTGTCCATCGGCGCCGGCAACGACCGGGTCCTGCTCACCTCGAACCTGTGCAGCTCCTGGTGGGCGCTGTCGCGGGCGACGGGCATGCCGATCACGCTCGGCCGGGTGCCGCACCGCCCGGCCGCGCAGGGGCAGCGGACATGAGCGGCGTCGCCGTGGTCGGCGCCGGCCCGGTCGGGCTGACGGCGGCGCTCACCCTGGCCAGGGCGGGCGTGCCGGTGACCGTGTTCGAGCGGGAGGCGGGCCTGGCCCGGCAGTCGCGGGCCTCCACCTTCCATCCGGCCACGCTCGACCTGCTGGACCACCTCGGCGTCGCCGAGCCGCTCATCTCCCGCGGGCGCGTGGTGAGCCGCGTGCAGTGGCGCGATCGGGCCGGCGAGGTCCTGGCCGAGATGGCGATGGGCAGCCTCGACGGGCTGACCCGGCACCCGTACCGGCTGCACGCGGAGCAGTCGTCGCTCACCCCGCTGCTGCTGGCGGCGCTGTCCGCCGAGCCGGACGCGGACGTGCGGTTCGGCACGGCCGTGGACGGGGTGGCCGAGGGCGGCACCGGCGTGCGGCTGCGCATCGGGCGCAGCTGGGCGCGGGCCAAGTACGTGGTGGCGGCCGACGGCGCGCACAGCACCGTGCGCGGCTCGCTCGGCCTGCCGTTCCCCCGCTCCAGCTACCCGACGCAGGCGCTGCGGGTCTTCACCGACTCGCCGCTGGACGAGCTGCTGCCGCGGCTGGCGCCGCTGACGTACGTGCGCGACGTCGGCCAGTCGTGCAGCCTGCTCGCCCTGCCCGACCACTGGCGGATCGTGGTGCGCATCCCGTGCGACGCCCGCAACCCGCTGGCCACCTCCACCGTGGCCGCGCTGGTGCGGCGGGCGCTGCCCGGGGTCAGCCGCCCGGTGCGGGTCATCGGCGCCGACCGGTACGGCCTGGCCCGCGGGGTGCTCGGCTCCTTCCGGTGTGGCCGGGTGCTGTTCGCGGGCGACGCGGCGCACCTGACCTCCACGGCCGGCGGGCTCAACATGAACGCCGGCATCCACGACGCCGTCGAGCTCGGCGCCGTCCTCGCCGACGTCATCGGCGGGGAGGCCGGGCCGTCCGCGCTGGACGCGTGGGCGTGGCGGCGGCGCGGCGTCCTGCTCGACCACGTGATCCCGCGCAGCGAGGCGCGCGTCGCCGGCGTGCAGGACCGCGACACCTCCCGGCTGGCGGCCGCGATGGCGGGGCTGCGGGCCATCGCCGGCGACCCGGACGCCACCCGCGTCTACCTGGCGCAGGCGTCGATGCTCGACACCATCCCGGGCGGCATGCCGACCGGCGGGGCCGACACCCTGCCCGGCCGTCCGCCCGGACGCGCCCCCGACCGCGTGCTGGACCCCGTTCCCCATTCCGTGAGGCAGAGCTGACATGCGCATCTGGTTCCAGAAACACACCGTCGAGGGCCGCACGCCGCTTCTGGACAAGCTGTACGCCGAGCATCTGGCCCTGGTGTCAGCCCCCGGCACGACCGTGGAGATCCACACGCTGCCGCCCGAGACGTACGGCACGGCGCTGCCCGAGCACCTGGTGGGCTACGGCGAGATCGGCCTGCTGTTCGGCCACTACTTCGCGCAGACCGCGGTGACCGCCGAGCGCGACGGCTGCGCCGCCTGGATCAGCGGCGCCGGCCAGGACCCGGGGCTGGCCGCGGCCCGCACCAGGGTGTCGATCCCCGTCGTCGGCTACGGCGACGCGGTCTGGCAGGCCGCCCGGATGGAGCGCCACCGCCTCGGCGTGCTCGGCTTCATCCCGCACCTGGCCGAGCCCATCACCGAGAACATCCGGGCCGCCGGCGCCGACCTGGCCTCGTACCAGATCGTCGAGCGCGGCGCGGACGTCGTGCAGCGGGCGCTCGCGCAGGACTTCGAGCCGTTCCTGGAGGCCTACACCGAGGCCGCGCGCCAGGCCGCCAAGGCCGGCGCCCAGTGGCTGGTCCCGGCCGAGGGCATCCCGAACGTGATCCTCGTCCACCTGCGCGTCCACGAACTGCACGGCCTTCCCGTCATCGACCCCGGCGGCCTGGCGATCAAGACGGCCGAGCACTTGTGCGAGCTGCGCGCGCTCAACATCACCGCGCGCAGCACCGCCGGCTACTGGATGCGGCGCCCGCCCCAGGCCGCCGTCGAACACGCCGAGCGGGTGCTGCTCGGCAAGGTGATCGGAGACTGACCATGAGTTACCCCGCCGAGCGTCCCCGCCGCCTGCGGCGCACCCCCGCCCTGCGCGGGCTGGTGGCCGAGACCCGCCTGCACCCCGCCGACCTGATCCAGCCGCTGTTCGTCCGCGAGGGCCTGGACGAGCCCCGTCCCATCGCGTGCATGCCCGGCCAGGTCCAGCACACCCGCGAGAGCGTCCGCAAGGCCGCCGCGGCCGCCGTGCGGGCCGGCGTGGGCGGGCTGCTGCTGTTCGGCATCCCCGAGCGCAAGGACCACGACGGGCGCGGCGCCTGGGACGAGCACGGCATCACCCAGCTCGCCCTCGCCGACGTCGCCGCCGAGGTCGGCGACGCCACCGTCGTCATCGGCGACATCAACCTGGACGAGTACACCGAGCACGGGCACGTCGGCATCCTCGACGCCCGCGGCGACGTCGACAACGACGCCACCCTGAGCGCCTACGCCCGCGTCGCCCTCGCCCAGGCCGCGGCCGGCGCCCACATGGTCGCGCCCAGCGGCATGATGGACGGCCAGGTCGGCGCCATCCGCCGCGCCCTCGACGCCGCCGGCCACCACAACCTGCCGATCATGGCCTACGCCGCCAAGTACGACTCCGCCTTCTACGGCCCGTTCCGCGACGCGGTCGAGTCGCGGCTCACCGGCACCCGCTCCACCCACCAGCAGGACCCGGCCAACCTGCGCGAGTCGCTGCGCGAGGTGCTGCTCGACGTGGACGAGGGCGCCGACATGGTGATGGTCAAACCGGCCGGCCTCTACCTCGACGTGGTCCGCCGCGTCGCCGACACCGTCAACGTTCCGGTGGCCGCCTATCAGGTCTCCGGCGAGTACGCCGCGATCGAGGCCGCCGCCGCCAACGGCTGGCTCACCCGCGACCGCGCGATCCTCGAAAGCCTCACCGCGATCCGCCGGGCGGGCGCGGGCAGCGTGATCACGTACTGGGCCACCGAGATCGCCGAACGGCTGCCCCGCTGACCCCCGGAGCGGCCCCGATGCCGGACCCCAAGCCCGAACCGCGGAGAGGAGATGCGACCCGGATGTGGCGCACCCTGTCGGAGGACGCACGTGAGGCCATCCTCGAACTGTGCGACGGCTACGGGCCGCACCTGTACGACTACTGCCGGACGGAGCTGTCGTCGAGCGACGCCGAGCTGGCCGTCGCGGGCACCCTGCTGTCCGCGCACGCCTGGGCCGACCGGGTCGACCAGTCGTCGCCGCTGCGGCCCTGGCTGTACGCGCTGGCCCGCGCGCACCGCTCGTACATCTCCACCCCCACCAGCGTCGGCTCCTGGTCGCGGCCCGGCCGGATGGCCGACCTGCTGCCGGAGGCGCTGCGCGCGCTCGCCCCGCCGCACAGGGAGCTGCTCGACCTGTCGGTACGGCACGGGCTGACGACCGACGAGATCGCCACCATCTTCGACGCGGACTCCGACGAGGTGGAGACGATCATCCTGGAGGCGGCCGACGGGCTGGAGGAGTGGTTCGCCGCCGTCATCGCCGCCAGGACCCGCCACGGGTGCGCGGCGCTGGAGTCGCGGGTGACGGACTGGGCCTCGGCGCCCGGGCGGCGCACCCGCGCGCGGATCAGCCGCCACATCGCGCACTGCGACGTCTGCCAGGGCGCGCCGCGCGTCATGGTGGCCGACACGCTGCTGCGGCAGATGCCGATCTCATCGGCGCCCGGCACGCTGCACGAGCAGCTCGCCTGGGCGCTGCCGCTGCCGGACGAGGCGGGACTGTGGCGGGAGGACGGCTTCCCGGCGCAGGCGCGCGGGCTGGCCGAGCCCGCGCCTCCGCCCATCGCTCCGGTCCCCGGCCCCACGGCGGGGACCTGGGAAAGCTCCGGGCCGGCGGCGGGCGCGGCCGCCGCCGGCCCGGAGCACACACCTGACCCGGCCGCGCACCGCCCACCCAGCAAACACGCCCGCCCCGGCCCACCGGACATCCTCCCGCGCCGGGAGCCGGCACCGGCTCAGCCGGGCGCCGTCCCCGGCCGCGAAGGCGCACCGGCTCAACCAGGCGTCGTGCCCGGCCGCGAAGGTGTGCCGGCTCGGGCGGGGCGGCCGGGCGTCGTCCCGAACCGTGCGGGCGCGCCGGGCGCCGTCGCGGCCCGTGCCGGCTCTCCGTCCGGCCGGCCTTCCGCGCCGGTCGCCGAGACTCCAGGCGGGGCCGCCCGGACCGCCGCCTGGACCCCGGACCCGGCCGACCAGTCTCCCGGCTGGTCCCCGGACCGGGACGCAGACTGGGCCATCGTCCGCCGCAACCGCGGAGGCGTGCCGTACCGGAACCTTCCAGCGGCGTCCGCTCATGACCGGATCAGCAGTAGCGGCCCGGCCGGTCAGGAGCGGGCCCCCTCACGCCGGGCCGAAGGTGGCCCGCCCTGGGAGCACCACCCGGACGATGGCCCACCCACCTCCCAGCCCGTCCCGGCGGCGCCCCCGGTCCCGGCGGCGCCACGCCGCGAGACGGCCCAGCCGGAGCCGCCCCGTCCCGTCGTGCCGCAGATGCGCGTCCCCGCGCCTGCGCCCACACCTGCGTCCGCGCCCGCCCCGGCGGCGGGGGCTCGGGTGGCTCCCACGAGCCTGCCGACGGACCGCATGGTGGCCGGCTCCCCCAGGCCGAAGCGGACCGTCCCCCTGAGCGCCCCCGTCATGGCCGACGCCCCGCCCGCCGCCCGCCCCAGGACCGGATCACCGAGCGGCGCCCCCTCCCAGCCCCGCCAGACCCCGGACGGAGCCTCCGGCCGCGCCTCCTCCCCCACCCACCCGGCCGACGCCCCCGCCCAGGCCCCCCGGCCGGTCGCCGGTGGGCGTCCGGGTACCGCTCACCAGCCGCCCCCCTCCTCCGCCCGCGTGCACGGGGTGATCACCATCCCGGGGCCCCGCCGGCCCCCCGAGGAGACCACCCGCCGCCCGAGGGACGGCCGGGGCGCCGACGGCGTGCCGGGGTGGGCTCGCGGACGTGGCGCCGACGGTCCCGGAGAGGGCCCGGCCGTCGGCTCCCCGCCGTTCACCGCACCGCTCCGGTACGAGCCCGCGCCGCCGCACGACGCCCACGTGGTGGAGCTGCACGCCGGCGGCCCCGACGAGTTCTGGCTCGACCGCCCCGACGCGGCCGACGGCGAGTCTGGGCTGACGGTGCGAAACGTGGCCCGCGTCGGCCTGCTCGTGGGCGTCGGCCTGCTCGTGGCGGGACTGGCCTGGTCCGGTCTCAACGCCCGCCAGCGCATGACCGTGATCACCGAGACGGGCTCCGACGGCCCGGCCCTGACGCCGTCGCCGGACGGCCGCCCGTCCCCCGGCCCCGCGGTCCCGGTGCCCCCGCCCGAGCCCGCCGCCGTCCCGCCGGCCGCGACCGCGGCCTCCAGCGGGGCCCCCGCCGTGACCCCCACGGCGGGGTCCCCGGCGAGCCGCACGGCCGACACCGGCGCGGCGGACGACGGCCGGCGAGAGGGCCCGGTCGTGGCCGGCACGATGAGGCCGGCCGACCGGCCCGCGGGACGCGCGGCCAGGCAACCGGCCGAGCGGCCGGCCAGGAAGCCCGCGGTGACACCCCCGCAGCCGGTGGCGCTGCCACGGCCGCACGCTCCGGTCGCGTTCCTGTCACCGGTGTCGATCAGGCTGGGCGCCCGCCGTACCGGCACGTTCGCGCTCGCCTGCAAGGGCGGGACGTGCCGCGTCGCGTCGGCCGGCGGCACCGGCGGCATCGCGGTGTCGGGCAGGTCGTTCAGGGTGAAGGTGCCCGCGGCCCGGCCCGGCTGCCAGGGCCGTCCGGTCACGCAGACCGGCACGATCGTCGTCCGCTGGGTCGGCGTGGCGCGCGGCGACGGCCGCAGGACGTCCGGCACGACGAGCGCCGGCGGGACGCTGCGGCTGCGGGTCTCGTGGACCGTCGCCAAGGACCCGGGCGCGTACGTCCTGGACGGCGAGGGCAACGGCCACTGGACCAACTGCGTCAGGTACTAGGACCCGCCCCCGCCTCGGGCCGCCTCGCCGGCGGGCCGTGGCGGGGACTCCTCCCAGGCGGTGACCCCGAGACGGCCCGTGGAGCCGAGGTCCAGGGGCGCACCCGGCGTGTCCTCCGTGGCAACGGGGGGCAGGTGACAAAACGCGGCAAAAGCGGGAAAGTCCCTCGGGCGATCTCTCACCCGCCCGCGGACCTGACAGGATCCCGTCCGTACGTGTGGAGACGCCTGTCCGGCCGGTTCCGGCGGCCCGGCGCGTCTAGGCTGGGAGGCCCCACCGGGCGAGAGCGCCCGGGAAACCGACCTGAGGACATCGACCTTGACGACACCCGGTCTGGAGGAGAGAGGGCGCATGCGGAACGTCTCCCGGACCTCGCTCGTGGACGCCGCCATCGAGCAGCTCCGCAAGGAGATCACCGGCGGGGCGTGGCCGGTCGGCACGAAGATCCCGTCGGAGGCGCAGCTCGCCGCGAGCCTCGGCATGAGCCGCCTGTCGGTGCGCGAGGCCGTACGGGTCCTCGCGCACGCCGGCCTGCTGACCACGCGTCAGGGCGACGGCACGTACGTGACCGCGACGGACGAGTCCAGGATCGCGCTGCGCCGCCGGCTCGACCGCGCCGCCGCCATGGACATCATCGACGTACGGCGCGGGCTCGACCTGGTCGCCGCCCGGCTGGCGGCGGTCCGGCGCACCGAGGACGACCTCGCGGCGCTGCGGGAGACGCTGGAGCGCCGGGACGCGGCCGGGGAGGCCGGGGACCTCGACGGGTTCGCCGACGCGGACGTCGCCTTCCACCTGCGGGTGGCGGACACCGCCCGCAACCCACTGCTCGCCGACCTCTACCACAGCATGGGCGAGGCCGTCCGCGACAGCGTCCGGGACGTGCGGCGGACCTCGCACGAGCCGGACACCTCGCACTGGGCCCTGCTGCGCGCCATCGAGTCGGGCGACGCCTCCGGAGCCGTGGAGGTGTCCATGGCCATCCTCGACACGCACGAACGCGAGCTGCGGCCGGCACCGCCGGCCGGGACTGACCAGGCACGCGGCTAGGCTCCCCGTATGGGGACCAGACGTGCCGACGCCGAGCGCAACATCGCCGCGATCCTCGAGGCGGGGCGGCGGGTGCTGAGCGCCGACCCGGGCGCGAGCGTGATGCAGGTCGCCAAGGAGGCGGGCGTCGGCCGGGTGACGCTCTACGGCCACTTCCCCTCCAGGGAGGCCCTGGTCGGGGCGGTCGTGACCCACGCGGTCGAGCTGGCCGGCACGACGCTGGCGGCCCTCGACCTCGACGCGCGGCCCGCCCGTGAGGCGCTGGCCGAGCTGGTGCGCTCGTCCTGGGACGTGCTGAGCCAGCACAGCCGGCTGTTCCTGGCGGCCGACGCGGCGCTGCCGGCGGAGGGGCTCCGCGAGCGCCACGCCGAGCCGCTCGACCGGGTGGAGCGGCTGATCGTCCGGGGCCGCGACGAGGGGGCGTTCCGGACGGACCTGCCGGTGACGTGGCTGGTCAGTACGTTCCTGGCGATCCTGCACACGGCGGCGGGCGAGGTGGAGGCGGGACGGCTGGCGCGCGAGGAGGCGGGCGAGACGCTGGTCCGCACGCTGGACGCGCTCCTGTCGCCGCCCCGGGCCTGACGGTCTCGCGCACGCTCAGCCGGGAAGGACGACGGTGTCGTCCGGGGCGTCCGGACGGGACCGGCGGCGGGTGGGACCGCGCAGGAGGGCCACCGTGAGGAGCGCCCCCGCCGCCGCGGCGATCGCCAGCGTGTACGGCGGGACACCGCGCCCACCCGAGCCGGGCACGTCCTCCGGAGTCGCCGCGGGAGCCGCGACGGGAGCCGGTGCGGCCGGCGCCGGCGAGGACAGCACGGTCGTCCCCTTGCCCGCCGGGAAGCCGGGCGGCCGGATCTGCCCCCAGTAGTCCGCCCCGGGAGCCACGGCCGCCGGGATCGCGTCATGGGGCACGGGGTTCACCGCCAGCCCGCCGGGCACGGTGAGCGTGCCCAGCGGATGCGGCTGGAACCGCCCCTGGACGCCCTCGACCCGCCAGGTCCCCCGGGGCACGACGAGGGCCGTCGCGTAGTGGCCGGCCTCCGGCAGCCGCGAGCCGGCGAACATCAGCACCTCGCCGTCCTGCCCGGTCAGCCGCAGCCCCGTCCGCCCGAGGTCGCCCTGGTACGGGTGGTTGCCGTGCTGGAGCACCCAGAACCCCAGCGTGTACGGCGTGGCGGCGGCGAAGCGCGCCGGCGCCGGGTCCAGGTAGGTCACCGCCCAGTTCCCCGCCGCCCAGGCCGGCGCCGCGGCCGCGAGCAGCGCGAGGCCGAACAGGCCGGTCAGGGCTCTCACGATCGTCTTCATGGTGCTGGTACACCGGGCGGCGCTCCGGGGTTCCCGGGCCGCACGGCGCGGTGGCCGCCGGACGGGTGACCACCGCGCCGTCACCGCGCGGGGCGTGAGGTCAGGAGGACTGGTTGCTCATCAGACGGTCGATCTTCCAGCCGTTGCTCGACTTCTCCAGGATGAAGAACTCCCGGAAGTTCTGGTTGTCCTGCTGGCTGGTCGCCCGGACGAGCGCGTAGGTGTCGCCGAGCTTCTCCGTGTCCTCGATCGTGTACGTGCCGGACATCGGCCCGGTCATCATCCCCTCGTAGGCCTTGCGGATGGCGTCGGTCCCCTCGGCGGTCGCCGTGCCCTCGAGGGCGGTCACCGCGTCACCGGCGAACAGGGCCACGACGTCGTCCACCTTGCCCGCCTTGATGGCGCCGAAGTAGCTCTGGACGATGCCCTTGGGCGTGTTCTTGGCCGCCATGCTCTCCGACGGCGAGGCGCTCTCGGTCGGCATCGAGCTCATGTCCGAGGACGGCGCGCCGGGACTCGCCGCGCTGCCGCCCATGGCCTCCGTGCCGCCACCGGACGCGCAGCCCGTGACGAGCAGAGCAGGGACAAGCGTCGCCAGCAGGAGTGACCTGCCCTGAAGAATCTTGTGCATGGCGGCTTGATGCCCATGCCACTCGTGATCGAATGCCCGCTTGTCCAGTCCGAACCCGCCTTTTACGGTTCGCAGGGATCATGCCCGGCGGGCGGGGGGAGCAGGCCGCGTGGCCTTCCGGGGCGCCCCCGCGGCATGCCGGGCGGCCCGTCAGGGCAGGATCTCCGACGGTGGGTAGACGTGTGGGCCCTGGTGGCCCGGCGGCAGGACGCAGCGCCGTCCCGAGTCGGCACTGGCGCAGCGATCGGCACTGTCACGCTGCGGCAGAGGGGCTGGGGCGTTGGTGACGTTCGGCTCCGTTCCGGACACCCGGTGGACGTTACGGTGAGGCCCCGGAGGGTTGGTCGCGCGATTATCACGATCCGACCTCTGAACGGTCTCGCCACAGCGGTGAAGCGTCACGGTGAGTGAGTTTCCGCGATTCCGGCCTGGGCAGGTGTGCGGGATGCGTACCGACGGTGACGGCGAGGTGACGGTGACTCCCTGCGAGGACGGGCCGCTCCTCGTGCGCGGGAGGTTCCGGCTGGTGACCCAGGACGGGCGGCAGATCGACCCCGGGCGGGCGACGGTGGCGCTGTGCCGGTGCGGGCTGTCGTCCACGAAACCGTTCTGCGACGGCTCGCACCGGGCGGCGGGCTTCCAGGCCGCCAGCGCCCCGGACCCCGGCCCCGCCGCCTGACCCACCCGACGCCCTCAAGACCGGGCAAAGTGCGACATGTATGCGTTATCTGCGCATATCGGGCGGGTAGCAGCACACCACAGCAAGGGGGAGAATCATGATCAAAATGCTGCACAAGATGGGAATCCGATCCCATCACGCCTACATGGCCGGGGCGATGTCCATCGGGCTCTCGTTCGCGACGTGGGCACTGTCCACCAAGGCCGAGGCGGCCGGACTCGACCGTGCCGACCGGTGGGGCATCTTCGTGGGCGAATGGGCTCCCACGTTCTTCGCCCTCGGCGTCGCGCTCCGCCTGGAGGAGGGCGGCCGCGAGTCCGTGGAGGGCATGGGCGGCCCCATGCAGGAGATGGGACGCGGGCAGGAGGCGGACACGGACGTGTTCGACCGCGCGTCCAGCGGCATGTCGCACCGCGCCCCCACGGGGATGTAGGCGGGCCGCACCAGGCGTTCCGGATCGCCGCGGGCACTCTGGGGGAGCCCGCGGCGATCCTTGTCCGGGGGGCGTGCGGGCACCGGTCAGGCGGTGGCGCGCTCCGCCAGGAGCCGGAGCGGCTCGTCCGTCAGCCTGAACGTCGTCCACTCGTCCTGCGGCACCGCGCCCAGAGCGCGGTAGAACCCGATCGCCGGCTCGTTCCAGTCGAGCACCGACCATTCGAGCCGCTGGTAACCCCGCTCGGCGCAGATGCGCGCCAGCTCCGCCAGCAGCGCCCGGCCGTGGCCGCCGCCCCTGCGGTCCGGCCGCACGTACAGGTCCTCCAGGTAGACGCCGTGCGTGCCGCGCCAGGTGGAGAAGTTGAGGAACCACATCGCGAACCCGACGACCTCGCCGGCCCTGTGACCCTCCTCGTTCCCCTCGTCCTCGGTCGCGACGTGCGCGAACACCGCCGGAGCGGCGCCGAAGAGCGCGGCGCGCAGCTGCTCCTCGGTGACCCGCACCTCGTGCGCGGCCTTCTCGTACGTGGCGAGGTCGTGGATCAGTCCGAGGATGGCGGGCACGTCGTCAGGGGTGGCGCGGCGAATCATCCCCCCAGCGTAGGGGACCTGCCGCCGGGTCCGGTCTCAGGCGCCTTCGAGGACGCGGGTCAGCCAGTCGAGGGTGCCCGTGCGCAGCGCCTCGTCCGCGAGCCGTTTCGCCGTGGCCGTCTTGAGCGCGGCCAGCGAGCTGTCGATCCACGGCTGCACGTTCTGGTGGCCCTGCTCCCGGTACTCGACGGCCTGGAGCAGGCATTCGAGCTTGTCGGCGTCGCGGGCGCAGACCGCCTCCAGGCTGACCTTCTCCTCGTACTCGGCGATCGCACCACGCAGCATGGAGGCCACGGCCTCGGGCACGTCGCTCGTCTGGTCGGCGGTGACGTCCTCGTTGGCGGGCGCCTTGAGGTAGCGCTTGGCGACGTACGGGATGTCGGTGATGCGGGTCTCCTGGCTGTCGTGGAACAGGCTCATGAACGACGCCCGCTGCGGGTCTCCCCCCTCCAGCACCGCGACCACCCCCGCGATGACCGCCGTACGGAACGAGTGGTCGGCGATGCTCTCCGGATCCCGCACGCCGGCCACCAGCCAGCCGGTGCGCTTGTAACGCTTGAGCAGCCCCATCTCGTAGAGCAGGCCCGTCAGTCCCGTCATGTCGTCAGCCACGAGGGTCCCCTCTCACCTCGGTACCTATGGGCCGAGCGTAGACGACACTTTCCCCTGCGGGCGGCGTCCGCGCCGACACGCCGCACCGCGCCGCCCCGGACGCCCCCGTCCTGACCGCCTCTGGGACGATGTCCTCCGGTGTTCAGGACGGGATGTGACGACCATGACGGATGACGGCGTGCGGCTGCGGACGGCCGAGCCGGGCGACTACGACCGCATCGCCCCGGTGGTGGACGACTGGTGGGGACGCCCCCTCCAGGGCAGCCTGCCGCGGTTGTTCCTCGACCATTTCCACCGCACCAGCCTCGTGGCGGAGGACGGCGACGCCCTGACGGGGTTCCTCGTCGGTTTCCTGTCGCCCTCGGTGCCCGACGCCGCGTACATCCATTTCGTGGGCGTCCACCCGGACCGGCGGGGAGACGGGCTGGCGCGCCGGCTGTACCGGAGCTTCTTCGACCTGGCGGCGGCGGGCGGGCGCACGCGGGTGCAGGCGATCACCGCGCCGATCAACCACGGCTCCATCGCGTTCCACACGGCGATGGGGTTCGCGGTGCGGGGTCCCGTTCCCGACCACGACGGGCCGTCCACCGACCGGATGGTGTTCGAGCTGCGGCTCGGCGGCGCCTGAGGCGGCTTCCCGGCGGTCACGACTCCTCTCGTGGCGGGCGGGGGCCCTCGAAGCCGGCCAGCCACCTGATCAGCAGCCTCTCCAGCTGGTCGGCCTCCTCGGGCGTCAGGAGGTCGAGGAGGCCGCGCTCGTTGCGCATGTGCTCGGTGAACGCCTCGTCGAACAGCTCCCGGCCGGCGTCGGTGAGCGCGACGACGCGGGCGCGGCCGTCGTCCGCGCTGGGCCGGCGGGTGACCAGGCCGGCGCGTTCCAGCCGGTCGATCCGCTTGGTCATGGCGCCCGTGGTCACCATCGTGTACGCGGCCAGCTCGCCGGGAGCCCGCTCGAACGGCTCCCCGGCCCGCCGGAGGGCGGCGAGCACGTCGAAGTCCCCCTCCCCCAGCCCGTAGCGCCGGTAGACGACCAGCAGCCGGTCGGTCAGGTGGCCCGCCAGGCGGTGCAGCCGCCCGATCACGCCCAGCGGACGCACGTCCAGGTCGGGTCGCTCGCGGGCCCACGCCTGCAGGATGCGCGCCACATGATCCGCGTGATCCGGTCCGCTCACAGAGTCGCTCATGGCTCCACAATAGCTTCCAAGGAAGCTACATTGTCTTCCATGGAAGCTACATTGCGGTGGGCGCCGGTCACCGCGATCGCCCCGGTGGCATGGGGCGCCACGTATCTCGTCACGCACCGGTTCCTGCCGGCCGACAGCCCCCTGTACGGCGCCGCGATCCGGGCGCTGCCCGCCGGGCTGCTCCTCCTCCTCGTCCGCAGGCGGCTTCCGCGAGGGTCGTGGTGGTGGAGGTCGCTGGTGCTCGGCACCCTGAACATGGGCGCGTTCTTCGCCCTGGTCTACCTCGCGGCCCAGACGCTGCCGACGAGCATCGCCTCGACGATCATGGCCACCTCGCCCGTGGTGATGATGCTGTTCGCCTGGGCCGCGCTGGCGGAGCGTCCCCGGGCGGCGCACGTGGCCGGCGCGGCCATCGGGATCGCCGGCGTCTGCCTCCTGCTGCTGAGGGGCGCGGCCACCGTGAACGCGACCGGGGTGCTGGCCTCCGTCCTGGCGATGACCATGTCGTCGTTCGGTTACGTGCTGGCCAAGAAGTGGAGCGCGACGGTCGACGTGTTCTCGCTGACGTCGTGGCAGCTCATCGCCGGGGGCGTCGTGCTGGTTCCGGTGGCCGTCGCGGTGGAGGGCGCGCCGCCGCCGCTGGACGGGCCCGCGGTGCTCGGGTTCGGGTACGTGACGATCGTGGCGACCGCGCTGGCCTTCGCGGCCTGGTTCACGGGGCTGCGGCACCTGAGCGCGGGAACGGTCGGGCTCATCGGCCTGCTCAACCCGCTGACCGGCGTCCTGCTCGGCACGGTGGTGGCCGGCGAGACGCTCACGGCACAGCAGCTCCTCGGCCTCGCCCTGGTCTTCGCCGGCATCCTCCTCGGCCAGCCGATCACCGCCCGCCTCCTCGCCCGGGGTCCCTCCCTCAGGCGCCGGCCTCGGCCGTCACCAGGAACATCAGGAACGACGCCAGGAACGGCCGTCCCCGCAGCTCCTCCACCCATTCCTCCGCGGCCGTGCCCAGACGGCCCGCCGCCACGGCCCTGAGCACGTTGCGGCGCAGTCCCAGCAGCCGGTCGGCCGTGTCGAAGTCGCGGAGCACCGGCGCCACGGCGACCACGGAGCGCACGGTCAGCCCCGCCTCGGCGCACAGCCGCGCGAGGCCGCGGCCGATGGTCGCGTTGCGGACGATCTCCGTGGTGATGAACCGGGTGAGGCCGCGGCCCATGTCCGGATCCCGGGAGTCGATCAGCAGGCCCTCCCAGTCGGGTTCGGCCATGACGATCCGTGCCCCGGGGCGGGCCACCCGCCGGAACTCGGCCAGCACCCTGGCGGGGTCCTCGACGTGCTGGAGCACCCGGTCGGTGCGGGCCCGATCGACGCTGCCGTCGCTCACCGGCAGAGCGTGCAGGTCACCGGAGCGGACCTCGACGCCGGGCCGTCCCTCCACCCGGACGGCGGCCTCGGCCACCATGGCGGGGTCGCGGTCGACGCCGACGACCCGGCCGCCCGGCGCGACCGCCGCCGCCATCGTCCCCAGATCGGTCCCGGGCCCGCAGCCCATGTCCACCACCGTCTGGCCCGGCCGGAGGTCGAGCAGGCGGAGCACCCGCCGCTTGTAGGCGCGGCCCGGGACGCTCGCGGCCACCTGGTCGAGGTAGGAGATCGGGTCGGGCGTCATCGTGCCTCGGTTCTGGATCATGGTCCGAGCCAAGCACACCGGTGTGGCGTTCCCGCGGGGAGAGCGTCGAGATCCCGTGCAGCCTCGCCGCCGTGACGCGCCCGGAAATCGCAGAGGACATCCGCCGATATATCCCGATACGGTGGTCGATCACGACCGCTCTGCGGCCTCCTCCTCGTCCCGTCCCCACGGAAGGGTGACCCGTGAACGGTCCCGGTGAGCTCCTGAGCGACCCGACGACGCCGCCTCCCCTGACCGGCGCCCGTCTGGGCGACGACCTCATCCTGTCCGTGGTCACGGGTTCGCGCGCGTACGGCCTCGACTCCAGCGGCTCCGACACCGACCGGCGCGGGGTGTTCGCGGCGCCCACCGCGGACTTCTGGCGGCTGGACAAGCCGCCCACGCACCGCGACGGGCCGTTGCCGGAGCAGTTCTCCTGGGAGGTGGAGCGGTTCTGCGCGCTCTGCCTCGCCGCCAACCCGACGGTGCTGGAGTGCCTGTGGTCGCCGCTCGTGGAGGTCGTCACCCCGTACGGGGAGCGGCTGCTGGAGTTGCGCGGGGCGTTCCTGTCGCAGCGGGCGCACGAGACGTTCGCCGGGTACGCCGACGCCCAGTTCCGCCGCCTCGACCCCGCGGCGCCGAACTGGAAGCAGGCCATGCACATGATCAGGCTGCTGCTGAGCGGGCTGCACCTGATCCGGCACGGTGAGCCGCTGGTGCGGATGGACGCCTTCCGGGACCGGCTGCTGGGCGTCCGGCGAGGCGCGGTGCCGTGGGCGGAGGTCGACGCCTGGCGGGCCGCGCTGAACGCCGAGCTCACCGCCGAGCTGGACGCCGGGCGCAGCGTCCTGCCGGCCGTACCGGACCGGGACCGGGTGGAGGAGTTCCTGATGGACGTGCGCAGGGGGCATCTGTGAGCCTGCCCGCCTGGCTGCCGGAGATCCCCGGCGAGCAGCCATACCCCCTGGCGTTCGCCACGATCAGCGGCGCGCACCTGTACGGCTTCCCGTCGGCCGACTCGGACGTGGACCTGCGCGGCGTGCACGTGCTGCCCGCCGAGCAGGTCGTCGGCCTGCGCACCGGCCCGGAGACGCTGGACCGGACGTGGACCAGGGAGGGCGTGGAGGTCGACCTCGTCACGCACGACCTGGCCAAGTTCTGCCGGCTGCTGCTCAACCGCAACGGCTACGTGCTGGAGCAGCTCCTGTCGCCGCTGGTCGTGGCCGCGTCGCCGCTGCACGAGGAGCTCGTCGCGCTCGCGCCGGCCTGCCTGACCCGGCACCACGCCCACCACTACCTCGGGTTCGCCCGGACGCAGTGGCGGCTGTTCGAGAAGACGGACCGGCTCAAGCCGCTGCTGTACACGTTCCGGGTGCTCCTGACCGGCCTGCACCTCATGCGGGCGGGCGAGATCGAGGCCGATCTGACGCGCCTGTACGGGTACGGCCCGCCGTACCTGCCCGACCTGGTCGCCGCCAAGCGCGAGGCCGAGCACGGCGCGGCACCCCCCGTGCCGGCCGCGGCCGAGGACGTGAACCGCCTGACCGCCGAGCTGACCGAGGCCCAGGAGTCCTCGTCGCTGCCCGGGGCGCCGACGGCGCACGACGCGCTGCACGACCTGCTGGTACGAGCACGACTCGGGTAGGCGCCGGCCACCGCTCCGCTCAGCCGTCCGCGCCGGGCCCGTCGTTCTGTCGCCCGTCGCTGCTATAGCTAGCCCACCGTCCGACATTTCATGGTTTTTCATAGGAACGGGGCGCTCGATGGCATCAGTGATCTTTCGCGATGAGACGGCGACAGGCCGGGCCCTGGAGGAGTTCTCCCTCCCGGACGTGCCCGAGCGGATCTCGGCTCGGGAGCTGGTACGGCTCCGCGTCCGCGAGGAGGTGGCCCGCCACAACGCCGCGCCCTCCGCTCGTTTCCGCGGCCTGGTGAAGCCGACGGACGCCGAGGCGGAGCTGAACGGCTACCGGATGCGCGCCTCCCGGCGGCTGGACTGGGAGCGGCAGGCCGAGGCCGCCGAGGCCGCGTTCGCGCGCAACGGCTTCCTGCTGCTCGTCGGCGACCGGCAGATCGAGGACCTGGCCGAGGTGATCGATCTGACCGCCGACCCGGTGATCTCCTTCGTGAAACTGGTGCCCCTGGTCGGGGGCTGACCCGACCTCCTGGGGATTCTGTCGGCGGCGTCCGGCAGGATCTTCCGCATGCGGCTATCTCCCCCGGCACTCCACCTGCTGGACCTGATGACCGGAGCCACGGAGCGCACCTCGCAGTGGCCCGACGCCACCCGGCTCAGCGCGTTCGAGCTCGGCGCGCTGCTGCCCGCGGCCTACCGGGTCGTGGACCGGTCCCCAGGCGCCATGCCCGCCCGCTTCGCCGTGGAGGGGGAGGCCAAGGAGCGCCAGCCGCTGTTCACGACCGAGACGTGCGCGGATCTGTTCGACGCGCTGGTGGAGGGACTGCCTCGCCGCAAGTGGGCCGACATGTGCTTCGCCGCCGGCGCGCTGGTGCGCTGCCCGGCCGGGCCGCCGCTGGAGCGGCTGGCCCGGCCCGCCCGCGCGCTGGTCGGCTTCCTGCTGGCCGAGGACCGGCTGGACAACCCCTTCGCGCTGCTGGCCGTCGCCGGGCTCGCCGGGATGGACGCGGAGGTGGCGGAGCGGCTCACCGCGGGGCGCGGGCCGATCGCCGTCGCAGAGGTGGAGCTGGTGCTCGGCTGGGACGCGGAGCGGCGGGCGCTGTTCGCCGAGACCGTCCAGGCACGCTCGTACAACGCCTGGCCGCCGCTGCCCGACGCCCGGGAACGGCTCGCCGGCCTGCCCGGCTACCTCGACCTCGTCCGGGCCACCCTGGAGACCGCCGAAGCTCGGGTCGCCGCCATCCACGCCGGGGACATCCCCTACAAGGCGGACAAGGCGTTCGAGGCCGGGGAGAGGGACGCCATCGGGCGGGCCGCGCGGATGGCGCTGTTCCGGGACGAGCCGTGGCTGCCCGGGGTGCTGGAGCGGCTGCTGCCGGGCGTGGCGGTGGCGCCCACGCAGGCCAGGACGCTCCCCTCGCAGGGGGTGCTGTTCGAGATCGCCCGCGCCGTGGAGGACCACCCGACCCCCGAGGCGATCTCGGCGCTGCGCGCCGCCCGGGGGGCGACCAGGCACGCCGGGGTTCCCAAGCAGCTCGACCGCATGCTCAAGCGGATCGAGCCCGCCCTGGCCGAGCGGGTGGAGGTGGCGTTCCGGCTGCCCGACGGGCGGGTGCGGCAGGCGGTCGGCGAGCACACGGCGGTGATCTCGACCGAGGGAGCGGTCGAGCTGTCGTGGTGGCACGGGGACAAGAAGCTCAAGTCGGTCCCGGCGGCGGTCAGACGCGAGCACGGTGACGAGGTCAGACGGCTGCGCGAGCTGGCCAAGCGGGTGAAGCAGCAGCAGGCGACCCTGGTCAGGGCGCTGGAGGCCGGATATCCGAGCGACGTCACGCCGCCGTACCGGCGGCTGGAGGGACAGCCGGTCGCGGACCGGCTGATCTGGGAGTTCGAGGTCTCCCCCGGCGAATGGCGCAGCGAGCTGGGGCTGAGCGTGCCCGACGTGCCGGTGCGGCTGTGGCACCCGGCGCGCGCCTCGGTGGAGGAGGTGACCGCCTGGCGGGAGGTGGTGCAGGGCAAGGAGCTGCGGCAGCCGTTCAAGCAGGCGTTCCGCGAGGTGTACCTGCTGACGCCCGCCGAGGAGGCGACGGAGGTCTACTCCAACCGGTTCGCCGGCCACGTCGTGAGCTACCACAAGCTGTACGCGCTGTTCAGACAGCGCGGCTGGGCCGCGGACCACCTCGGGCCGTGGGACGGCGGCGGCTCCGGCGAGGCCCGCCGGATTCTGGCCGGGGGCCGGTGGCGGGCGTCGTTCTCCCACGAGTACGCCTGGCACGACCACGGTTACGCCGCCACCGACCAGGTCCGCTTCCACCGGCTGGCCGACGGCGGCTGGCGCCTGGCACCGCTGGCGGAGGTGCCGCCGCTGGTGTTCAGCGAGGCGATGCGCGACGTGGACCTGTTCGTCGCGGTCACCTCGATCGCGGCCGACCCGGAGTGGACCGACCGGGGCGTGGACGGGCTGCGGGACTACTGGCGGACGAGCTCGTTCGGGCAGCTGCCGCCCTCCGCCGAGGTCCGGCGGGACGCGCTGTCCCGGCTGATCTCCCGTACGAGCATCGCCGACCGGTGCGCGCTGACCGACCGGTTCCTGGTGGTCCGGGGCGACCTGCGCACCTACAAGATCCACCTCGGCTCGGGCAACATCCTCATGGAGCCCGACGACGCCTACCTCTGCATCGTCCCCCGCGGCACCGGCGACCGGGTCTTCCTGCCCTTCGAGGAGGACGGGGGCATGCTGTCGGTCATCCTGTCCAAGGCGTTCCTGCTGGCCGCCGACACCGCCATCACCGACCCGAGCATCACCCGCCAGATCCAGCTCACCCGATGACCAGCCGGGGGCGCTCCGGCGCCGGCGTCCACGGATGATCCTCGGCCCGGCCGGCAGCGCCCCGGTCGCAGTGGTCCGATCGCCAGACGCTGCCAAAGAGCCGCATAGGTGACATGTCGGGTAATTCCGGGGCGTCAGGGTACGGACGGCTCGGTGACACCGAGCATGGCGTGGGGGATGGGGACAAGGGACACCGGCACACGGGGGCGGACACACGGCCTCCCGGCGGAGAGAACGAGCTTCGTCGGGCGCCGACGGGAGATTGCCCAGATCAGGCGGATACTGTCGGCCACACCCATCGTGACGCTGACGGGTCCGGGCGGCGTGGGCAAGACGAGACTCGCCGCACGAGCCGCGGCGGCTCTGAGCAGTGCGTTCCCAGACGGCGTGTGGATGGTCGACCTCGCCGCGCTACGCAGCCCGGAGCTTCTGGCTCCAGCGATCGTCGAGGCGCTCCGGATCCGCGATGACACGGCTCGCCCGCCGCTGGAGGTGCTCACCGGCCACCTGAAGGACAAGCGGCTACTGATGATCCTCGACAACTGCGAGCACATGGTGGCCGAGTGCGCCGTCGTGGCGCGGACGGTCCTGCGGTCGGCACCGGATCTGCGGATCATCACGACCAGCCGGCAGTCGCTGCGGGTCCCCGGTGAACAGTTGCTGGAAGTGCCGCCCCTCGGACTGCCCAGCGGCGCGCGGCCGCGGGCCGGACTGCTCACCCGGTTCGACGCGCCGCGGTTGTTCGCCGAGCGGGCCGAAGCCGCCGCGCCGGGTTTCGCCGTCACGGAGGCCGACGGCGACGCAGTGGTGGAGATCTGCCGCCGCCTCGACGGCATCCCGCTCGCCATCGAACTGGCGGCCGCACAGCTACGGGCCCTCTCGCTCGGGCAACTGCTCGCTCAGCTGGACGATCGGTTCGGGCTGCTCCCCGCTCCCGGAGCCGTGCCCGATCATCATCGGACGCTGCGGGCGTTGATCGACTGGAGCCACGGGCTGTGCACGGACGAGGAACGGCTGCTCTGGTCCCGGATGTCGACCTTCGCGGGGAGCCTTGACCTGGAAGCGGCGGAGGCCGTGTGCGGCGGCGACGGGATCGCTCGCCAGGACGTCGTCGACCTGCTGAGCAGCCTGGTCGACAAGTCGATCCTGATCTCCGAGCACGATCGGGAGGGCGTCCGGTACCGGGTCCTCGAGACGATCCGCGACTACGGGCGGGAGAAGCTGGAGGAGTCCGGGCAGGCGGCGGTCCTGCGCCGGCGACATCGAGATCATTACCGCCGGCTGGCGAGCGAGACCCGGGCCCGGGTATCCAGCCCGGAACAGACATCCTGGCTCGCCCGCCTCGGCGCCGACCACGCGAACCTGCGGCTCGCCCTGGAGTGCTGCTACACCGAACCCGGGCAGACAAGGGCCGGCCTGGCCATGGCCGCCGACCTGATGTACCACTGGGTCAACGGCGTCTACCTGGGGGAAGGACGCGCCTGGCTCGAACGGGGGCTGGCGGCCGAGACCGAGCCCGGCGACGTCCGGGTCCGGGCATTGTGGACCGACGGCGTCCTGGCCATCATCCAGGCGGACATCCCCTCCGCCCAGGCGGTGCTGCGGGAATGCCGGGCGCTGGCGGACGACCGTCGGGACCTGATGGCCCTCGCCTATGTCGCCCTGGGCGAGGGGCTGCTGATCCTGGGCCGGGAGGACCCGGTCTCCGCGATCCCCCTCCTCGAGGACGCGGTGCGCCGTTTCCGCGCCGTGGACGACCCGGTGGGCGTCGTGGAGGCGCTCATCCGCCTCTGCGTCGCCCGTTGCTCCACGGGAGAACACGCGCTCGCCGTCTCCATCGGGAAGGAGACACTGGACGTCTGCGACCGGCACGGGCTGGGCTGGCACAAGGCGTACACGCTGGGTGTGCTGGGCGTCGCGGTCTGCCAGCAGGGGGACACCCGGCACGCGGCCGCGCTCGTGTCGGAGGCTCTGCGGTTCAACCGCTCGCTGCGCGATCAGCGGGGCGTCGGCCTGGACCTGGAGATCCTGGCCTGGATCGCCACGACGCAAGGCCGGCTCCGGCGAGCGGCCCGGTTGTACGGGATTCTGGAAACGCTCTGGGCGAGGATCGGCAGCCGCCCGCCTTCCGGATACCTGCATTCCGCCGCGCACGGTGAACAGTCGAGATCCCACGCACGACACGCCATGGGCGAGTCGACGTTCCAGGCGGAGTTCGTCCAGGGCGCCGGACTGCGTTACGGCGAGGCGCTGGCGTACGCCCTGGACGAGCAGGAGGAATCGGCCGGCCTCGACTCATCACGCGGGCGCGACCTGCTGCCGCCGCTCACGGAGCGGGAGACGCAGATCGCCCGGCTGATCGCCCAGGGGCTCAGCAACAAGGAGATCGGGATGTCCCTGATGATCGCCCGGCGCACCGCCGAGGGCCATGTCGAGCACATTCTGGACAAGCTCGGGCTCGACTCCCGTACCCAGGTCGCGGTCTGGGTCAGCAGGCACGATCCGGCGCGAAGCTGAGCCAGTACGGCGTTCGTCACCCTGTGGAGCGCGGGTGCGTCGTCAGGCACCGGCGTGGACCAGGTCGTGGGCGGCCTCGGCGAAGGCGCGGACGCGGGCGGTCGCGCCCTCGGCTCGCCAGAGCAGTCCCCATCGCAGTGGCTGGGCGTCGCTGAAGGGGACGTAGGCGACGTCGGGGCGGGCGTAGTAGCGCCTGGCCTGCGCGCCGACGGGAAAGACGCCGTGCCCGGCGCCGATGAGGGTGAGCATCTCGTTGAAGGTGGAGGCGGAGGGGCCTGGCTCGATCGGCCGCCCGGCCGGGGTGGTCCGCGGGGTCCGGTCCTCGCGCAGGGAGTCGGGCAGCGTGTCCGGCAGTTGCAGCAGCCTCACCCTGGCCAGGTCCTCCAGGGACACCGATGCGCGGCGGGCGAAGGGATGCTGAGCGGGCACGGCGAGCATCCGCGCTTCGGACACCAGCACCGGGCCGGTGACGATGTCGGATTCGTGGATCGGGAAGGTGCCCAGGGCGAGGTCGACCTCGCCGCTGCGCAGCCACGGCATGAGGTCGCCCATCTGCGCCTCGCGAAGCCGGACCTCACAGTCGGGCCGGCGTTGCCGGAACAGCTCGGTGGCCCCGACGAGCAGCTGACCGCCGGCCGCGCCGACGAAGGCGACCCGGAGCGTGCCGGTGAGGCCACGCCCGGTGTCGATGGCACGCAGGAGCGCGGCGCCGATCTGGTCCCAGGCGGGGCGCGTCTCCTCGTACAGCTGCTGACCCACCGCGGTCAGCCGCACGCGGCGGCTGGTCCGGTTGAACAGCGGGACGCCGATGCGGCGCTCCAGCTTGGCGATGGTCTGGCTGATGCGGGAGGTGGACACACGCAGTCGCTCGGCGGAGCGGCCGAAGTGCAGCTCCTCGGCGAGGGTGAGGAACGCCTCCAGCTCGTGCCGCTCCAGCATGCGACTCCTCCATCGTTAACACAGGCTTCACGATCGTTGCACAGCGTCGCGTTGATCCGCCACTCGTCCCGGCCGAGAGTGGGACCACTCCACATCCCTCTGACCTGTACGGGAGCATGCGATGTACGTTACTGACGACCACGCCCTGTCCGCTCCGGCCGCCGACAAGGAGGCGGTCGTCGCGGAGCTGCGGGACCGCGCCGAGATCGTGGACGCGCTGTACCGGTTCGGTCTGGGCCAGGACCTGAAGGACAAGGAGCTGTTCGCTTCGGCCTTCGCCGCCGACGCCGAGCTGGACTTCCGCCCGGCGGCCGCCAAATGGGGCGCGCAGCCGCCGCTGATGTCCGGGCGGGACACGATCGTCACCACGATTCTGGCCATGTTCACCGGCCGGGTGGACACCACCCACCAGATCACCAATGCCCGTGTCGTCGTGGATGGCGACACCGCGCGCCTGACCGCGCTGGTGGAGGCCCAGCATCTGCTGTCCGCCGACCACGACACTTTCGCCCTGCTGAAGAACCCTTACGACGTGGGGCTGATCCGGGACGGCGAGCGCTGGGTCATCCGCCGCATGCGCATCGACAACACCTGGTACGTCGGCGACCCCGCGGCCATCTTCGCCGGCTGACTCCCACCCATCACCAGAGAGAAGACCATGAACGCCCTGACCACCCTGCGCTCCGTCGTCCGCGGCCGAGTTTGGCTGCCCGGCGAGCCCGGCTTCGACGCCGCCCGCAGCCCCTGGAACCTGGCCGTGGAGCAACCGGCGGCGGCCGTCGTCGAGGCCACGGACGCCGACGACGTCGCCGCGCTCGTCCGGCACGCCCGCGCCGCCGGGCTGGGCATCGCCACCCAGCCGAACGGGCACGGCGCCACCGGCCGTACCGACGGCACCATCCTGCTGCGCACCCGCCGGCTGGACGCCCTGCACCTCGACCCGGCGGCCCGCCGGGCCCGCATCGGCGCGGGTGTGCCCTCGGGCCGTCTGCAGGCGGCCGCCGCACCGCACGGCCTGACCGGCCTGCCCGGCAGCTCCCCCGTCGTCAGCGTCACCGGCGTGGCCCTCGGCGGCGGGCTGAGCTGGTTCGGCCGCGCCCACGGCTGGGTCGCCGACAGCGTCACCGCCTTCGACGTCATCGACGCCGAAGGGCGCCCGCGGCATCTCACCGCCGAGTCCGACCCCGACCTGTTCTGGGCGCTGCGCGGCGGGGGCGGCGACTTCGCCGTCGTCACCGCCCTCGAGCTGGCTCTGCACCCCGCACCGCATCTGTACGGCGGGCGGACGCTGTGGGACGCCGAGCAGGCCCCCGCCGTCATCGACGCCTACCGGCAGATCACCGCCGCCGCCCCCGACACGCTCACCGTCTGGCTGGACCTGCTCCATTTCCCCGGCTCCGCGCCCATGGTCGCCGTGGACGCCACCTACCTCGGCGACGAGAGCGAGGCGCGCGACCTGCTGGCCCCGCTGGACCGTATCCCCCAGCCGCTGTCGGATTCCCGACGCGTCATGTCGGTCGCGGAGCTGGGATCCATCACGGCCGAGCCCACCGACCCGGGCGCGGGCGCCTCGCGCGGCGAGCTGCTGACCGACCTGGACGACACCGCGGTCAAGACACTGCTGGCGGACCCCATCGCCCCGCTGCTCAGCGTGCAGATCCGGCACTTGGGCGGCGCGCTGGCCCGCCCCTCCGACAGCCCGCACGGCCCGCTGACCGAGCCCTACGCGCTCTACCTGTTCGGCATCCCCGCCGACCCCGCCACGGCCGCAGCCGTCACCGCCAGGCAACGCGGCCTCGCCGGGTCCCTCCCCGTCAGCGGCCGCAAGCCGTACACCTTCCTCAACCCCGGCGAGACGGCGGCCGACGCCTTCACCCCCGCCGCCCTCGCCCGGCTGCGCGCCGTCAAGCGCCACCACGACCCGCACAACGTCTTCCGCTCCAACTTCCCGGTGGAGGGCTGAGCCCTCGCTCTGCGTGCGAACGTCGTCAGCACGTGACGGGGCCAGGGCGTCGCCCGTGCCGGCAGGCCGCCGATCCCGGCTGCTCTGCTGATCCACACCCGCGGCAGGCTCCGCGCCGTTGCCGCGGGTGACCACCCACGGCAACGGCGCGCTAGCCTTCGGCCGCCGTCTTCAGCATGCGGAGCATGTCTTCGTGGCCCTCGCGAAGCTTCGCGCTGCTGTAGAAGAGCGTCAGCAGGGGGCCGGACATGGACTCCTCGATGGTCACCCGGGTCTGCCCGTTCTCGGTCGGGTCCAGCCGCATCCGGTCGATGGCCTTGAAGCAGCCCATCGCGACACCCGTCCAGGCGAGCTCCCGCTCCGGCTCCACCACGGCGAAGGTCGATCTGATCGCCGATCCCCGGATGTTCCAGCGGAAGGTCGCCTGAGGCTTCACCTCGCCGAGCTCGACCACATACGCGTCCGAACGCCACTCCGGCCAGTTCTTCATGTCGACGAGCAGCTTCCACACCTTGCCGGCGGGGGCGTCGATGACGATCGAGGACGAGGACTTGACGGGCGCGTCCTCATCGAGCCGCCCCTTGCTGGCGTACTCCTCGTGCAGGCGCTCGATCGACGGGCCGGTGTAGAGAACCTTCATGACATTCCTCCAGAGCGATGTTCCTCAACGAGAGCAATGCTCTCACTGAGGCGCACGGCCGTCAAGAGCACTGCTCTCGATATGGATCGGAGATCTAGACGTTCGGGGTACGGAGCACCGTAATGACCCGGGCCAGTCCGGGGCCGTCCGGCAGGCGCAGGGTCTCGTAGGCCACCTCCAGGCCGCCGACCAGCGGACGCCGGCACAGCGTCGCGGGCGCGGGCCGGTTGATCCTGGTCGCACCGTGCCCAGGCACGCGCCTCTGGCTGTGCCCGTCGCCGCTCGCCACGGTGGACCGCGGCCCCGCAGGCATCATCGTCGCCCTGGCCGAACAGATCGGCTGACGCGAGCCTGCCGCGGGACGGGGCCCTTCGGCGCGCGTCAGCGCCCGGACCGGCGCAGTGACTTCAGCCGCACGACCAGCTGGTCCATCCGGTAGTACAGCCCCGGCGGGACGTGCGGGAGGACCCGCGAGTGCCGCTGGCCGAGCAGCGCGATCATCCGCTCCGGCGGGAGGTCGACGTAGCGCGGGAGGTTCTCGTACCACCGGGCGCTGTTGCGGGCCGCCCGCTGGGCGGACACGAGCGCGGCCTTGCGCTCCCGCTCGTAACGGGCGAGGGCGGGCTGGAGGTCCGGCTCCTCGTAGATCGCCCTGGCCAGGACGGCGGCGTCGGCGAGCGCGAGGGCGGTGCCCGCGCCGATGGAGTAGTGCGTGGTGTGCGCGGCGTCGCCGATGAGGACCAGGTTGCCGTGGTGCCACGTCCGGTTGGTCAGGGTGCGGAAGTTGAGCCAGCGCGCGCTGCCGTCGGTGTGCGCCCGGCCGATCAGCGGGTGCCCGTCCAGGATGTCGGCGAAGAGCTTCTCCAGCAGGGCCAGGCTGTCGGCCTCGTTCGCCTGGTGGAAACCGAGTCCTTCCCAGGTCTCGGGCGAGCACTCGACGACGCAGGTGCTGTGGGTCTCGCTGAACCCGTAGCCGTAGCACCAGATCCAGCCGTGCTCGGTCTCCGCGAAGGCGAAGGTGAAGGCGTCGAAGACCTTGGTGGTGCCGAGCCAGGTGTAGATGTTGCGCCCGACCGCGACCTCGGGCCCGAAGTGGTCGGCGTGGCGCTCGCGCAGCGCGCTGTTGACGCCGTCGCCGGCGATGACGAGGTCCGCGTCGGCCAGCTCCTCCTCACCGGTGACCTCGTGATTGAACTCGACGTGCACGCCGAGAGAGCGGGCCCGCTCGGTGAGGATGTCGAGCAGCCGGTGCCGGCCGACGCCGAAGCCCTCGTCCCCGTTCTCCACCGTGACCGTCCACCGGTCGTGCACGTGCGCGACGAAGCTGTCCCACCGGACGGAGCTCTCGCGGATGGCGAGCGCGGACTCGTGGTCGGCGCCCTGGAGATTCTTGAGCAGCTCGTCCCAGTAGGTCACGCCCCAGCCGTACGTCGACCCGGCCGAGTTGCGCTCGTAGACGGTGATGTCATGGGAGGGGTCCATCCGCTTCATCAGGATCGAGAAGTACAGACTGGCGGGTCCCCCGCCGACACAGGCGACCTTCACACCGAGCTCCCATCGTGACTTAAAGTAATCAATTGACATCATAGAGTAGCAGAAGAGCTGCACGGCAGGACGACCTCATCCTGCTGAGCCCCTGGCCAGGAAATGGCCAACTACGACTCAGCCCGGGGCCGCCAGGTCCATCGGCGCGAGCCCGGCCGGGGCGGTCGTGGCCGCGATGCCAGGCCGTCGACGAGCATCGACCACCCCGCGCGACCACGTCGTCGGGCCGACAAGACCTGACGAGCCGGAGGGGCACCGGCCGACTTGACCTCAAGCGGTCTTGAGGTACCAGGCTGCCAGCCATGACATCACACGTCGATCCTGCTGTTGGAACGGCTGTCGTGCTCGGTCCGGGCGGCCTCGTCGGCACGGCCTGGATGGCCGGTCTGGCGGCCGAACTCCGCCGCCGGGACATGGACCTGGCGCCGGCGGATCTGATCGTCGGCACGTCGGCGGGCGCGATCGTGGGCGCCATGCTGGCCACCGGCGAGGACCTGACCCGCTTCGCCGCTCCCCGCCCCGACACCTCCGTCCCCGCTTCGGCCTCCGCCGCCGCTTCCACCTCCGTGCCGCGTCCGGCGCCCGCCGTAGGGCAGGCCGATGTGTTCGCCGTGCTGGGCGACCCCGCACTGACCCCCGCCGAGGCGTTGCGGCGGGTGGGGCAGCTGGCGTTCGACGCGGCGACCATCACCGAGGAGGAGCACCTCGCGCGGATGGGCCGCCTGGTCACCGCCCGCGCCTGGCCCGAGCGACCGCTGCTCATCACCACGGTCAACATCGAAACCGGCGAACCGCAGGTATGGGATCGCACCAGCGGGGTGCCGCTGATCGCGGCAATCGCGGCCAGCTCGGCCGCGCCGGGCACCACCCCGCCGGTCGCCGTCAACGGACATCGCTACCTGGACGGCGCCTTCGGCGGCGGAAGCCACGCTTCCCTGGCGGCCGGCGCCGACGTGCTGGTCCTCATCGAGCCGCTCGCCCACCTGTTCCCCGCTGAGACCCCGCCCGGCGACACGGTCGTCCGCATCACGCCCGACGCCGAGACCATCCAGGTCTTCGGCTCCGACCTCGGCGAGGTCACCTCCTGGCTCCCCGCCTACCAGGCAGGGGTACGGCAGGCCGCCGAAGCCGCCGACCGCATCCGCGAGGTGTGGTCGGCGGCCCAGGCGTAGGCGCCCGGGGCGATCCCCGGGACGCACGGCGCATCCGGCGACGTCCGAAGATCAGCGAGGAGATACCGGGGGCGCGGTGAGCCTCAAGGCCGAGGCCTGGGACGAGGCAGGAACCCGGGTCAAGCTGACCCGCACCCGCGCGTTCACCCTCCGAGCGCACTGACGCCCCGGCTGCCGACATCGACCGAGGGAACGGCCATCTCAATGGCCCGCCCGGGTCACATACAAAGGGCAGCGATGAGGCTACGGTGAGAGACGTGAGCGACGATCAGCAGCCGGAGAGCCCGATCTGCGGCACCTGCCTGGGAGCCGGCGGCGAATGGTTCGACCGGAACGGCACCGGCAGCAAGCAGTCGACGTGGGTGTCCTGCAGGACGTGCGACGGCACCGGGCGGGTCGGGTGACCGACCCCATCACCTGCCCGGAGTGCCAGGGACAGAAAGGCGAGCGCCTCGGCCACCTGTTCCTCGCCTGCCAATTCTGCGGCGGCCTCGGCTGGGTGGGAGGCGAGCACGAGCCCGCCGAACGCGGCAAGGAGCCGCCGCCGGACGGTCCGCCGCCCGCCTGGGAGCACAAGGTGTGGTCCGAGCCGTACATCTCCGCGCAGCTCTGCTGCCGCTACTGCCTCGGCGCCCGCCGCGTCACCCACGTGGACAAGGAGGCCGGCACCATGAGCAGCGCCTCATGCGTCTGCGCCACGCCCCCGTAGCGAGCACCGTCCGATCAGGACAGGGCCTCGATGGGCGCCGTCGCGACCAGGCCCTCAACGGCCTCGGCGAGCTCCGCGTCAAGCGTGATGAACGCGTCGGCCTGGAGCTGGGTCAGGGCGAGATACTCGGCGGTGTACGTGTCGGGCCACCCGAGCCGGTCGGCGATCTTCCACGCGAGGTTCTGAAGGACGCGGTCGCCGAGCAGCCGGATCCGCAGCCCTCGCACGTGGCCGAGCAGGCGATCGGCGTCCTGCTTGCCCATCTCACCGGAGCGGACAGCCTGGTAGAGGTGCGCCAGCAGCTGGGAGCGGATGAGCGTGGGAGCCAGGAGCCGGTGCTCAGCGGGGACCACGGCCTGGTCGTGAGCCAACCGAAGGGCCACGTCCGGCCCGATGACGTACCTGCTCAACGCACCCCTCTGCTCCGCAACGCTCCTTCACGCCAGGAACCCCGGCCAGGCGGGCGCCGTCCTGCCCTTGACGTGCTGACCCCAAGGATGATGGACATCGTAGGACACAGCACGCGCGCCACCGAGACCTTCCCGTCCGTCACCCCCCCGGCAAGCCGATCCTCCTCCCCGGCTTCTCCGCTCGCGGACCAGACCGCGTCGCGCCTGTTTCTACCTGCGCCCGGCATTCTGCTGAGGCGAGCGGTGACGGTGGACGAGTGCGTGACGTGCGGGCTTTCGCGGTCTCGACCGGCGCGGCCCTCGGTACCGTGTGCCTGCTTCTCGGAACAGTCGCGTACGTGATGTTCTCGTTGTTCGCGAACATGTAGCGCCCTCACGTCCCCTGTTGGGACATCATGACGGCCCGCTTACGGCTCTATCACCTCGTGCCGTCGGTCTTCCTGGAGTCGGGTATCCCCTCCGGAGACAGGGGTTGCATTGCTGGAGCGCTCGATGAGCACAGCCAGGATGCCGGACAGCATCACAAGGATGCCTCCGAGCATGAATGCCAGTCCGAGGCCTGCCCAGCGGATTGCTGCCGCTGTGGATGCCGTCGGGCCGGGAAGCGTCGTCACCATGTAGATGAGGCTGAAGCAGAAGACGATGACGCCACCTACAGGACGGATCTTCAATGGATTCACGCCTGCTGATCTTAGAGCGCCGATATCAGTGACAACAGTGCTCGACCACGAGAGTGAATCGGTCAGCAGCGCCATTATCGGTGGCCGCGAATGGGACGGCGGTCATGCCGGACCCATGTCACCATGCGGCCAGATCAGTGCTTCCTCGTCGTACAGGGCGGCGATTGGCACATGAATGACACGCACCCCGTACGGACGTCTTTCGACCCGATCTGGCGGGGCAAGGGCCAAAGGTCAAGGGTGAAGCCCTGAGGAACGGCCTCCGGACCCGTTCCTCTGGGCTGCCAGGCTCCGGCCTGGGACGAGGCAGAGACGGGAGGATCAGCCAACGGCAGGCGCTGGCCTCCTGGGCGCCTGTCACGATCATCTGGAGCCCATGCCCCCGCCGGAAGCTCTATCTGCGGTGGCGCGACAACACCATGGCAAGCCAGATGATGGTGGGCAGGAGAAGCAGCAGCACCATGAGCCCAACTCCAAGAGCGACCTCCACGTCGGTCAACGGCGAGACTGAGAGATCATCGTCCACCCTGCGAAGCTACCTGCTGCGAGAATCAGCCGGAACACCCATGCCCGGTGTAGCCCGAGCGAGGACGGACTCCAGGCGGCATGCGGCCGCGCGCAGGCTGGACGGAGCGCCGCCTGATTCATAAAAGAACGATGCGGACGCCTTCGCGCAATTGGCGTGCCTGCGACCGAGGCGCGACCCCGCACGGACCACAGTGACCCGCCAAGAGAGCGCGCGAAGGCAAGGGCAAGATCACTAACGCGTTGGCGATAAAGTCAGCACGGGCAGCAGAAATGAAATATGAACGCAAGTCGAGCAAATGTAACCGCGCCGTGGTTACATTTGACGCGCACAGCGCCGAAAGCGCGTCAGGTTACGGATTCGTGGCGGTGCCGCATCTCGTCGGGTGCCCCCAAGGGGATCTGCACCAAGGTGTCGCCTCCGGTCGAGCTCGATGCGCGAAAGCGTATCCCGTGGGCGACAGCGTCGGGCGCAGCCCGACCCCGAGGAGAACGTCCGAGCGTAGCGAGGGCCGTGCATTCCGGGCGGGAATCAGACGGCCCACCCGCGAATCTGGCAACGTGTGGGCGCTTTTCGACGGCTCGTCTCGGGTCGGAGAGGTGCAGAGGTTCAGCTGTCTAGCGTTGCTTGAGGCGGAGCGCTTCCTTGCGGGCCTCGGCCTGGATGGACCGCTCGCGCTCCAGCCACGCTGGGTTCTCCGCCTTCAGCTCGTCGATCTCAGCGGTGGTGAGCGGGCCGGTGATCCCGCCTCTCGTCAGGCCGGAAATGGAGACCCCGAGCTTCGCGGCGACGACCTGCTTGGGGTGCGGGCCGTTGCGGCGCAGGTCAGCGAGCCAGGCTGGGGGCTTCGACTGCAACTCGTTCAGCTCGTCCCTGGAAACGACACCCGCCTGGAACTCGGCGGGAGTGGCCGAGAGGAGGACACCCAGCTTCTTGGCCGCGGTCTCGGGCTTCATCGTCTGGATGGTCTTCGGTTTGGACGAGGTCATGGCGCCAAGCGTAGTCAGTCGGAACGGGTTCCCCGGACATCGGTACCCTGAGGAAGTGACTGATGGGGAGACCGGCAAGGTGTTCCGGCTGGCGTACGCGCCCGGGGTGACACCCGCGAAATGGGTCAACGTCTGGACCGAGAGGATGCCCGGCGTGCCGGTTGCCCTGGTCGCGGCTCCCGCCGACGAGGTGGTGGGGCTTCTGCGGGATGGCGGGGCCGACGCCGGATTCGTCAGGCTGCCGGTCGATCGGGACGGGCTCAGCGTGATTCCTCTCTACGTGGAGACCACGGTGGTCGTGGTGCCCAAGGATCACGCGGTGGCCGCCGCCGACGAGGTGGCCATCGCCGACCTGGCCGACGACGAGGTGTTCCATCCTCTGGACGACACCATCGAGTGGACGGTCCGGCCCGGGCTGCCCGCGTTCACCCGCCCGGCCACAACGGCGAACGCGGTCGAGATGGTCGCGGCCGGCACAGGGCTTCTCCTGGTTCCGCAGTCGCTGGCACGCTTCCACCACCGCAGGGATCTCACCTACCGACCGGTGTCGGACGCGCCGCAGTCCCAGGTCGCGCTGGCCTGGCTCACGGAAGCGACCACTGACCTGGTGGAAGATTTCATCGGCATCGTCCGCGGCCGGACAGTGAACAGCTCGCGGGGCCGTACCCCTGCCTCCCCTGCCAAGAAACCGGCACAGCGGCAGGCACAGGGGCAGGCACAGCGGCAGGCACCGAAACCCGCACAGGCCGGCTCCGGCCGCCGGGCCGTGCCGGCCGGCCGCAAGAAGAAGGGCCACCGGCCTCGGTGACCTGCGGCCCTGAGCCTTCGGGCGGGCGTCAGAACGGCCAGTCGGCGTTCTTGCCGGCTTCGAGCAGAGGGATCATCCGGAACGCGGCGTCGGAGAGTCCGCCGAAGGTGTGACGGGCCCGCTCACCCGACGGGCCGTGACCGTACTGGTAGCCGGCGAGGTTCCACGTGTAGACCGGGACGTCGGCCGGCACCTGACCGGTCGGATCCTCGCCGTGGTGGCCGCCCCATGCCTGCTCGTCGGTGACGATGACGATCCGGTCGTGGCCGCGGTAGTGGGCGCGTACCGCCTCGGCGGTGTTGGTGCCTCCGAGGTTGCCGAACCGGTCCACGACCCTCAGCACCGACTCGCCGGCGCCGAAGGCGACCAAGTGCGAACTGGTGCCGAACTCGACCAGGTCCGCCGACTCGGCACGCATCGCCAGCGCGGAGCCGAACACGGCCGCCGAGTCTGCACGGTTGAGCCCGGACCTCTCCGAGATCGTGCCGAACATCGACCCCGACCGGTCCACCAGGACCAGTGTGCGTCCCTCCAGAGCGGGCACGCTGGCCAGCGAGTGACCGAGAGCCTGCTCCAGCGGGTAAGCCCACCGCAACGACGGGGCGTGCTTGTACGCGGCGAGGAACCGGAACGGGAACTGCTTGGACCGGCGCACCTCATCGGCGTCAGCCAGCCGCGCAGCCACGGTTGCGGCCACCTTGTCGGAGACGCCGACCTGGTCGAAGTTTCGCAGGTTGCGGGTGAGCGCCATCAGCCCCATCGAGGGGATGACCGCCTCCCACGCCGCGGCGTCCATCGGGCCCTGGAGCCAGCCGGCGAGCGCCTCCCACGTCATCCCCGCCATGGTGAGCCGCTCCCGTACGTCCGGCCGCGACAGGACCTCCTTCCGCTGCTCGACCGGGAGCGCCATCAGCTTCTCCCGCTCGATCAGCGTGCTCAACGACGCGGGGATGTCGTTGTCCCGCTTGTGGCGGCGGTCGAGGGCGTGCCGGAACAGGTCGCCCTGCCAACACCGAGCCGGATCGGGGCTCGGGTGGACGACGTCGATCACATCGCCGAACCGGTAGCCCTTGGAGTCGGTGTCGTACTTGAGCAGGCTCCGCTCGGTGTACAGCCGCCGCACGGCGTCGGCGATGCCCCGCTTCACCGGCTTGGGGATGGCCCGGCCGTAGGTGGACGTCCAGTAGGCGAGTGCCTCGCCCGGCTCGTCCGGGCGCTGGAGCACCGAGGCGACGAGTTGACGGTTCAGACCCTGCAGGCCTGCGCCGAGCCGCGCCTTGACCGCCTCCAGCGCAGCGACGACCGGAACCGACCGCAGGTTCGCCTCGGAGCGCAGCCACGGCAGGAAACGGGCCAGCCATTCGCCATCCTCGACCGCCACCTGGTGAACCAACGCCCGGAACCTGTTGTCCCTGTCGCCGGCCTTCTCGTAGAAGGTGTTCTCCCGCACCATGTTGGCGATCGCGAGAAGGAACAGCTCGCTCTTGGCGTCCCGCGCATATCCGGGAGCGCCCTCGTGGGTACGGCCGGACGGCGTCTCCTCCGACTTGACCGGGCTGGACACGGCGGCCTTGGTGGCCGTGCTGTTGAACTTCGCCATGACGCGACGAGACCCCCTGCTCGTGGTTGTCGAGAGGGGGCCTCGTTCACGAGGTCGCGCCCGAGATCAGAGTCGGCGTAGGTGACTGTTCGTGCGCTCTACCAACTGAGCTACACCCCGGCAGGACCGGGGTGGCAGGACTCGAACCTGCGACATCACCCTCCCAAAGGAAGTAACCCACACCTGCGCACCGGGCGCGCGCTCTGAAGTTGTACCCCTCCCGAGATCAAGGTCGGCGACGGAGACGTAAGCGTCCTGGGCCACTGGACGACACCCATCGAGATGGGCGGCGGGATTCGAACCCGCGTTGCTCCTTTGAGAGAGGAAGTAACCGTTGCCTTCGCACCGGGAAGGTGCATATCCAGTTGTGCGGGCTCAGAGGTCGGCGACAGCGCCGGGTCGGTTTCATTCTGCAGATGAAGGAACCGGAGCTTTCGCACCTGAGCCAGCGTCAGCGTAGCCCACTGTTCGGCTGAACTCAGCGGGTTTTCCGGCCACCCTCCCGCGAACCGGAATGGTTGCCGCAGGTCACCCGGCAGCGCCATGCGTTGGGCCGATCTTGTCCAGCTCGGCCGCCAGGTCGTCATCGGAGAGCCGGATTCCCGCGCCCGCGACCCAACGTGCGAACAGGAAGGGATGCTGCGCGACGGCCGCGCCGACGTGGCGCTCATGCACTCGCCGTTCAACTCCCTCGCCGGGTTCGACAGCGTCGAACTGATGACGGAAGGGCAGGTGGCGATCCTGTCCGCGAGGCACCCCTTGGCCGCGCGCAAGACGTTGTCCCTGGCCGAGATCTCGGACATCCCCGACCTTCCGCTCGCCCGCTGGCCCCGCCACGGCACCCACCCGCCCGGCCCAGGCCCCGAGGTCCACGACCAGACGCAGCTGGCCCAGCTGATCGCCCTCGGCCGCACCATGACGGTCTTCCCGAGTCAGCCCGCACGTGGCTGTGGGACGAGCACGCCGCCGTCCCCCTGAGCGACGCCCCCTGGTCGCCACCCACATCGCCTGGCCCGCGCACAGCCGCTCCCGCGCGCTGGCCGGGCTGATCCGAACGGCCTCGCGGCTCTGACCTGCCACTGTGATACCGCACCGATGTCACAGCAGATCCGAGCGATCTTGGGCAAATCGACTTACACCGTTACCTGCCTGGACAGGCCCTCGCCGGGGGATGAGATCGCGAAGGCGTCACGCAAGGTGCGGGAGGGCGGCCGGAGAACGCAGCGGCAGCGAGCCGACCGTCGGCACCAGAGTGACCGAGTTCGTACGTCCCGTCTGCCTCTCTGCGTCGGCTGAGCCGAGTCCTCATGCACCGCCTTTGCGGCGGCGCGGCGGAGCGGGGCGGCGTCGAGCGCATGTGGTCGCGCACCGGCGCCAGCAGGCCGGCGAGAGCCTGGACGTCGTCCCGCGAGAGCGGCTCGAACAGCAGGCCGCTGACGACTTCGATGTGACTGGGCAGCACCTCGGCGAGCAGCGCGCGTCCGGCGTCGGTGATGGTGACGGTGATGCACGCGAAGAACACGACGATCATGCGGCTCCCCACGTCACCATGCCGCCTGATCAGGTCTTCCCCGTCACGTCGGGGCCAGCGAATGGCACGCTTATGGCACGACCTCGTACGGACGCACACACCTCCCCCACCCGATCGTCTCGTCCGCCTCGTCGCAGGCGGACGGGAAGATCGGCCCCGGGGCCACTGACCACCTGAGCGCTTGTCACGATCAACCCGGAGCCGAGGCCCCCGCCGGAGGCATGGTTATGCCGAGAGATGCCAGGATGGCGGATCATGGGTGGTCTTCATCCTCATGACGACAACGAGTCGATCATCGCTGCGGTAGAGCGGTGGCGGCATGATCGTGCTGGGGCGCTGGAAGCGGCAGACACAACCCTGACGGTGGAAGGACCGTTCGAGGCACCCGGTATGGACCCCGTCTACATCATCCGGTTGGAGCAGCCGCCGATGGAGATCGACTTCGCCGTCTTCCGGGACGGCATTCTGAACGTGACCCGGGTCAACTGGGACGACTTGTCACTCGCCCAGGAAGGAGTTCGGGTCTCGTCCGCGGATGAGCTCATTGCGGCACTGGAACGGATCGCCGGTTGCTAGCGCGGCAGTCGCGGGCATCCCGGATATCACTCACTTTGTCATTCGCGGTGGTCAGGCCGCGTAGGTGTAGTGGTGTGGCCAATCGCCGGTCTTCGACTTTCCCCTGAAGATGGCCCGCAGAGCGATCTGGGCCTGCCCCGGCAGGGCATATGCATTCACTGGGGCGCCGGTCGCCTTATGAATGCTCACCACGCCCACGAGGTCGTCGGGGCCTTCGCCATACCCGTAGGTCACGGTCTCCTCGGTTTCGGCGGTCTTGATGATAAAGACTAAAAGTGCCATTTCACACTCCCCACGGCGGCGGCCACTGCCCGCTCAGCTCGGTAGTACTGATCAAGTGCCTCTGACGTGACCCACATGCCTTAAGCCCCTTGGGACGAGACAGACGGGAAGATCGGGCCCACGCCAGTCACCCACAGCCCTCCAGCCTGGCAGGCGTGATCATCCCGGAGCCGAGGCAACCTACGGCGGCAACATCATCGAGACCGGCACCGAGTCCTACCGTGACCAGACACCGCGAATCTGATCTCGATGGCGGCCTGATCCGCACGTCAGTTCACAGCCGGGCAGGTCCAACTCGATCACACCGTCCGGCCCTGCAGGCTCTACCCGCCGGGCTCGGCGCTGGTCCTCTGGATCTTCCCGCACCGGGCCAGCAGGGGGAGGGCGGCGAGTTGCATGAGGGCGGCGCCGCCGAGGATGCCGGTGGTGACCTGATCCCGCCAGCCGGGCAGGTGCTCGGAGAAGCCTGACTGCTCGTCCGCGTACATCAGCAGGTTGCCCCCAGCCACGAGCAGCAGCGTCAACAGGTAGATGACCGTGAGGACGCCGACGAGCAGAAGAGAGCGCGCGCGAACTCCGCTCCTGCGCAGGAGGATCCCGTACAGGGCCAGAGCGGCGGCGGGCACGGCGGCGAAGGCGCACACCTGCACCATGAGCTCTAGCGCGTAGTCGGCCTCCCAGAAGGACCCGGGAGGGGCTGTGGCGCGGGCGATCCGGTCGGACACGAAATTGGTCGCGGCGAAGGCCAGGAGGAATGCCAACGGGAGCAGGAGGAGCCACGCGCGTCCAGAGGAAGGCGGAAGGACAGCGTCCCGGCGCACGACGCCCCGCACCGCGAAGAGCTGGGCGATCGCGGCGGTGGCGAGGATCCAGCCAAGCAACGGCAGATACCACGGCGGCGAAAGCGTGCCCATGTCGAAGGGCACCGTGAGGTATCCGCCCGGCGAGTGAGGAAACCGCTCGTCGTAGCCGGTGACCGGGTTCAGGACGTAGACGACCGGCATCGCGGCTACGTAGGTGGCGCTCAGGAAGCCCGTCCCGAGCACGAGGCCCGCGGGCCGGCGGCTCAGTCCGAGCTCGACGACGCCGAACAGGAGGGCGGCGGCGATAAAGAAGGCCCCGAGCAGGGCGATGCGTTCCTGGGCGAAGGGGATAAACGCATCGATCGCCTGGGGCGCCACCTGCTCGTTCATCTCGATGGGGGCGGTGGGAAGGCGCACGTTCACTTCGCGGACCGCGAAGAAGTTGACGACGACCACGACGAGCCCAAACGGCAGTGGAAACCATGTCAGCTTGCCCATACCCATTCGATGATCGCATGTGGTGATCGGTTCAAATCGAGCGCAGCGCTCTGCGCATCGGGCGAGCCCACACCCAGGCGGGACCGCTCGTGGCCGACCGTAATGAACCAGGAGGAAGGGTACTGATGAGCGTGCATCTGAATCGTGCGGAAGCCATCTCCTTGGTACAGCGGATCATGGACGGGGAGTACGCAGACGAGCGGGGAACTCGAGGGCTGGCTTGAGGCAATGGACCGCTCGCTCGTGTGTCCGTCGGGGTATGTCTCCGACCTGATCTTCTGGCCCGACGAAGCCGAGCTCACCGCGGAACAAGTCGTTGATGAGGCGTTGGCCTACCGTCCTATCGCACTTTGACGTAGAGCCGGGGTCGTCGATGGTCCCCGTGGGCGACAGCGGTCGGGCGAAGCCCGGCCCAGGGAAAGACGTCCGAGCGGAGCGAGGGCCGTGGACCTCGGGCGGGCATCAGACGGCCCACCCGAGAATCGGGCAACGGGTGGGCGCTTCTCGGGAATGTGGGCGGTACTGGGTTCGAACCAGTGGCCCCTCGCTTGTAAGGCTCGCCGCAAGAAGGTGGGCCCTCGGGTGATTCGGTTCCCACCTCGGCGAACGTTCCGCCCTGGCCCTCGCCCGTCCACGCCCGTCTTGGGCCGTTGTCACGCAGATAGTCACTCTTGGGAATGGCCTGGCCGTGCTCCAGATAGACGGTCTTGCCAAGCTCGCGTGCAGTGGCGGCGGCCTTGACGCGACGAGCAAGCCGCTCGATCAACAGCCCGGCCAGTTCCTCGACGGGATGAAACTCGTAGGCGCTCAGCTCGTTGTCCACGAACCTGATCTGCTTGAGCAACTCGCCGTCCAAGGTGCCGCCGTCGAACACGAACAGGACCTTGTCGCCCTCCTTCGGGAGAGGCGCCCAATCGACCACGAGGAGGCGACCGATGGCCGGCTGAATGCCCAGCTCCTCTTGCACCTCTCGAATGCACGCCTCGTACGGGGTCTCCCCCGGCTCGACGTACTGTCCATCCCCTGAAAGCGTGGAGACTCGGTTATGCGGCGATGGTCTCCTGAGACTTCGCCTTGGTGGCTGTTCGGGCGGTCGTGATCTGCCGCTCGTAGACGATCGGGGGCAGCCCGTCAGCGGCGCTGTGTCGGCGGCGGGTGTTGTAGAAGTCGGCGATCCAGGTGGCGATCCTCAGGCGGGCTTCGGCCCGCGTTGCGAAGCGGTGCCGGTGGACGTATTCGACTTTGAGGATGGAGTTGAACGATTCGGCGGCGGCATTGTCCAGGGCGCAGCCGACCCGGCCCATCGACTGGACGACGCCCCAGTGCCGGCAAGCGGCCTGGAAGCGGGCGGCGGTGTATTCACTACCGCGGTCGGTGTGGAAGATCACCCCGTCGACGGTGCCGCCGCGGGTGACAGCGGCCATCTGCAGCGAGGCGATGGTCAGCGCCGCGTCGTGATGCTCGGACATGGCATAGCCGAGCAACCGGCGGGAGAACAGATCTTCCACGGTGGCGAGGTAGAGCTTGCCCTCGCCGGTGACGATCTCGGTGACGTCGCCGCACCACAACACGTCCGGCGCGACCGCGGTGAACGTGCGCCGGACCAGGTCGGGCGCAGCGGGCCGTTTGCCCTGACGGGTCAGCGACCGGCGTCTGCTGGCCGCACGGCCGGCTAACCCGAGCTCGGCCATGCGGCCGGCGACGGTGTTCTCCGATACCCGCCATCCCGCCTCATGCAGGTCACGGGTGATGCGCGGGCTGCCGAAGGTGCCGCCCGAGGCAGAGAACCTGGCCTCGATATGCGCGTCCAGGTCCGCGCGTCGCCGCTGGCGGGCCGTCGGCGCCCGGTCGCGCCACTTGTAGTACCAGGACGGAGAGACGCCCAAGGCCCGGCAGGTCAACGCGTGGGGCACGCCATGATCGGTCTTCTGGGAGCTGATGAAGGCCGCCACGCCTACCGGCCCATCGCCTCTCGAACCCACAAGACCACCGAGCGTTTGAGGACATCGCGCTCCATCTCCAGCTCGGCGCGTTCCTTGGCCCACTCAGCCCGCTGCCTGCGCAGCCTGGCGAGTTCCTCCCGCTCGGACTCGGCCAGCTCACCACCGTTGGTGTCCTGCTCGCGGGCCAGCCGGTCCATCTGCACCCAGTTGGCCAGCGTGCCCGCATTGATGCCCAGATCCTTGGCGACCTGCGCGATTGGTTTTCCTGTCTCCCGCACGATGCGCACCGCGCCCGCGCGGAACTCCGGATCGAACCTGCGTCTGGTCTCTCCCACGACCCAACCTTCTCCTTAGGTCAGATCTCCACGCTAGAAGGGGAAGCCCAGTACCCGCCCGGGATGTCCATAGAGGGCTTGTACGTAGGACGGACGAGTAGCACACGACCTGTCATCAAAGAACAGCGCGCCAGCGGCGGCACGGGCCTGGGCGAACGGCGGAGCCTCCTGATCGTTCACAGCCCCGACCTTACGCCACGAGGACTGCCTTCACACGATGTGCAGTCGCCGGGCGAGAGCTGCGAGCTGGAAACTGGGCTTGCCCTTCTGCCTTCTGATCCACGACATCGTGAGCTGGCGGCTGAGGTAGTGATGGCGTACCTGCTCGGGAGCGATGGTCTCGGCCTCCAACAGCGCGGCCATCGCGTCGTCGGTACGGTTCCACAGGCTCAAGGCATGCGCCACGGCCAGGCCATGACGGGCGCGACGTTCGATCGGAAGCCCGCTGGTATCCAGCTTCGGCCCGAGCTCCACAGCCACCTGGATGTCTCCCAGCTCGATTGCCGTGGCCACCTGATGGATGCGGACGTTCGTCGGCCCGAACGCGGTCCAGACATGGTTGGCGTCACTGCCGAGCCGCACCGCCGCTTCCTGTGGCTCGGCGATGAATGCGCGTGTCGTGCTGCGATCATCATCTCTCGCCGCCGCCATCGACCCGGCAAGGTACAGCGTGCCGTACACAGATATCAGCTCAGCTGTGGCATGCGGGAGGTCAGGAGACAGCAGGTCGGCGGCGTCCATCGTGAGCTGCTTGGCGGCCACGTAACGGCCGTTGGACAGAAGGGCGTGAGTCACGGAGCGAAGCAATGAGGCTGTCACGAGCTGATCACCGGATTGCCGCGCGAAGGACAGCCCCCGCTCAGCGGCGATCCACGCGAGATCAGCCTCACCCACCTTGGTCAGGATGCTGGCAGCGGCGTGGTAGACCTGCCCGAGAATTCCCGATGCCGCCATGCGCGCGTCACCGTCCGCAGCGCGTGCAGCATGACGCGCCTCCCCCAGGAGTCGGCAGAGTCCGTATCACGTAGCTGTATCGGGCTCCCTGGTACGCCCGCCACACCTCGGCAAGAGCCCGTCGCAGATCGGCCTGACCGGAGGGGTCCGCACTCTCCACGAGCTCGGCCATTGGCGAGAGTTGCCGATAGTCGGTGTGAGGCCCGGCCAGTACGTCTTGAGACATCCCACGCCGTCGCCGGCACCAGGCTACGCGGTGGCCGATGGACAGATTGCTGGTCATTCCTCGCGCAGCTCAGCAGACACATACCGTCACGCTACGTCACTGCCGTACGTGATGGGAGGCCACTCATGCAACCGCCGAACCGACACCCCACACCAGAGAAGCACGCCGCCGATGCCCTGGCCGACGCCCTCGCCGCTCACGGCGTATCCGCAGACGTGCATAACGGCTACGGTCTGAGCCTGGTGTCCGTGTGGGTCGGGCTTGTCGTCTGGTGCGACGGCGATTGGTACTGGTGGCGGGCCGGCTGGGACAACCGTGCAAGCGGGTGCTGTACGCCCGCCATCCGGCCATCGAGCCGTCGAGAGCGGCGCGACGAGTCGCCTTCCGCTACGCGGACCTTCAGCGACGACACCCCCTCTCGGAGACGATCCGCGATCTGCGCCCGGAGACCACGGAAGCGAGCTTTCAGCGAAGGAAGCTCGCGAGAAGCTGGAATGTCGGGTCGAGATCGTGGCCATGCTGAACGGCCCCGCTCGTACTCGGGCCGTTGGCGATCTGCTGCTGGGACAGCGTGGAATGGGGACGGAGCTCCTGCGCAACGGCACGCTGGCGCTGGTGGAGTTGGAAGCCGACCGGGCCGATCTGCCGGGTGGGGTGCGGCGTTGGCCAGTCCGATGGGACGACCTGCTCATCTGCTCGGCAGACAGCGCAAACGCCGCCGACACCGACTATCGCCTCGGTCTGTCGGACTCAGGCCGCGAGGCGATGCAGCATGCGGTTCCAGCGGGCACCGAGCAGAGTCTGTGCGGGCAGGAGGTACACCCGCTGCCCGTCTGTGGCTGGTCCAACGACGCGACCGCATGGGACATGATTCGGTCCGTGCCACCCTGATCTATCAGCACAGCACGGCGGAGGCCGACCGGAATATCTGCGACGTCATGAACTCCAAGATCGCACAGCACATCGTCGATGGGTCTTCGGGTGGCCCCTCCGGCGCGGCTAATGGCACAGCGACATGCATCATGTGACCATGAACGCTCCTCGATCTAGCACGGACATCGTCGAATCCGGTTGGCGTGATGTTCGCGCTGATGGACGTTTACGCCCCGAGCTGTTGGACGAAGCCTATGCCGAGCCATGCTTGAGGCAGTTGTTTCCCTGGACGGGCATGGGAGAACTCCACTTCAGCCGCTGCACGAGTCCTCGATGGACATGGGATATCCCATACATCGCACCGGCCGCGGGAGACGGCTACATGGTGTTGGGCCCTCGCCGTGGGGAGACCGTGGGGCCTGCGGCAACGCCGGCACAGGCCGTCGCGATGGTGGTGGAACGTCTTCCGCCTGATTGTGGCCCTGCCTTCGTGGGCACACCTGACGAACTCGCTGCTCACGAGCGATCAACCGCCGATTCGTGAGGCAGGCGACTCCGCACGCTTTCCGCTGATCTATTTGTACAGCCCGGCCGAAAGCCGACGGGAGCATCGCCGACGCGTGAACACCAAGATCACCAGAGATACCTAGTCACCTCCAGCAGAGGAGTCCGGCATCAGCTAATGGCATGAAGTCCCGTTTCCATGATCGGAAACAGGGCTTTTTCACTGGTGGGCGGTACCGAGTTGGACTCAGTGACCCCTCGGTTGCAAGGAGTCAGGTCGGCCCTTCCCGCCGCCGGACCTGGGCCGACGCAACGTGATCATGGCCCACCCGTCAGGCTCGCGCCGGACCTAATGGCACGCTAATGGCACGACGATCATGCTCTTCCCCACGTCGCCATGTTGACTGATCAGGCCGTCCTCATTGCGCCGGGGCCGTCGAATGGCACGCGATTGGCACAACACCCTTCATGATCGGCTGCGTTCGCGGATTGCCGACTCCAAGCGCAGGCCGAGGCCGATCAGCGCCACCGTCATGAAGAACACCAGCACCTGCCATGACGGCTCGCCTCCCGAGAAGACGAAAGCTGCGACGGAAAGCATTCCGCCCGCCAGCAAAGCGCCGGTTCCCCAGGCTCGAACAGACGCGACGTCATCTCGTTGCTGTTCGGTCTTCCCCGCACGTAAAACGGGCTCCTCCGGCTCAGTCACGATCATGAGCATCCCACATCACCTTTGCGGCGACAGCTGTTCTACGGACCCGCACGACCTTCCCGTCTGCCTCGCCCACCTGGAAGACAGCGGGCCAAGGATGGGAGCTCCCCACTGGAAGAACGGCCCTTGACCCGCCGGGCTCCGCATGAGACGTGGCAGACGGGAGCGAACAGGCTGCCATGGCAGCCCACTCAGGTGGACAGGGAACGATCGTGGACGCCCGGAGACGGAGCTCCCCCGGCCGGAGGCATCTGGTAAGGCCGACCTGGTGACCGCGTACGCGTGCGAGGTCGAACCCGTCGAGGACTAAGCCGGAGTCGTCGATGGTCCCCGTGGGCGAGAGCGGTCGGGCGAAGCCCGGCCCAGGGAAAGACGTCCGAGCGGAGCGAGGGCCGTGGACCTCGGGCGGGCATCAGACGGCCCACCCGGGAAGCGGGCAACGGGTGGGCGCTTCTCGGGAATGTGGGCGGTACTGGGTTCGAACCAGTGACCCCTCGCTTGTAAGGCGAGTGCTCTACCGCTGAGCTAACCGCCCCTGATCGGCACTACACCTTACGACACCAGCGGCTGCGATCGCACATCCATGACCCAGCCCGGTCCCAGTTCGGGGCGGCCGGCGGCGCGCCAGCCCAGGAGGGCGGCTCCGAGCATGCCGGCGTCCACTCCCAGGGCGGCCGGGTGGAGCGGCGGCGCGGCGCGGAAGGCCAGGCGCTTGACGAGGCGGGTGCGGACCGGGTCGAAGAGGGCCGGGCCCGCCTCGGCGAGGCCGCCGCCGAGGACGATCATGGAGGGGTCCAGCAGCAGCGTGTACGTGGCCAGGGCGAGCGACAGGGCCTCGACCGCCTCGTCCCACACCTCGATGGCCACCGGGTCGTCCGAGGAGACCACCTGCTCCGCGCGTATCCCCTCCTGGCCCGAGCGCAGGCTGTAACGCCTGCCCACCGAGGCCGCCGAGGCATACGTCTCCAGGCAGCCGAACTGGCCGCACGCGCACTGCTCCCCGTCCGGGAACACCGGGATGTGCCCGATCTCGCCGCCCCAGCCCGACGCTCCCCCGTACGGCTCACCGTGCAGGATCATGGCGCCGGCGATACCGGTGCCGATCGGCAGGAACAGGAAGTCGGAGACGCCACGCCCCGCGCCAAGGACGCTCTCCGCGAGGCCGCCCGTGCGGACGTCGTGACCGAGCATGATCGGTACGTCCAGCGGCGTGAAGTCGGTGGCCGGGACGTCGCTCCAACCGAGGTTCGCGGCGTAGAGGGCGGTGTCCGCCGACACCAGTCCTGGAACGGCCAGGCCTACGCCCGCCGGGTTCCCGTCGCCCGAGGCCGCCAGGTGGCCGATGAAGTCGCGGATGGCGCCCACGACCGCCTCCGGGCCGTCCGCGACCGGAGTCGGGCGTCGCTCGCTCAGCAGCACCGCGCCGGACTCGCTGACCAGGCCGCCCTTCATGGACGTGCCGCCGACGTCCAGTGCGACGACGAACGAACTACTAGATGCGGACACGGTAGGAGACGATAGCGCAGCTCAGTAAATGTCTGGAATGTGGTCTCGCCGAGTCGCCGACTCCACCGCAGAGCGCCCACACGCACGTGCCTCGTACGAGGCGGAGTGACCTGAGCATGCGCTGCCTCTCGTGTGCGGACAGTCCCCCGACGCACGTTCCTCGCGTGTGCGGACAGTCCCCGGACGCACGTTCCTCGTGTGCGGGCGACGCACTCGGACGTATCAGCGGAGGGCCCGTCCGCACGTGCCTCCCATGCGGGCGAACCGCTCGGACTCGCCCCCGGCGGCCGGTACACGTCCCGCGCCACGCCTGACACAGAGCAAGCCCAGGCCGGGGCACACAGTCCCGTCTCAGGCGGTTCAGGCCCGTCCCAGGACCCGGTTCAGTGCCGCCTCCACCTCGGCCGACAGTCCCGGCGGCGCTCCCGACCCCATGAAGGCCTTGGCCCGTGCCATCCGTACCGCCCCGCAGCCCCGGCACTCCACCTCTCCCAACCGGCAGATCAGCGCCGTGGACCCGCACGTACGGCAGGAGTCGAGGTCGAGGTCGTGCAGCCGTTGACAGTCAGGGCAGATGAGCACCTGGGACTCCCGGCGTACCCCGCGCTTCCATGGGCTCGCGCCCCGGACGGGGTCCGTCTGCCGGGCCCCGCAGCGATAGCAGGGCATCGTGTCCTCCGTTACGAGCGTTCCAGCCTTATGAGCGTTACGAGATGTCGGCGAGCGCCTTGACGTAGGCGGCGACGTCGCGCGCGGTGCCGGCCGGGTTGACCACCGACCACCGGATCACGCCCTCGCCGTCGATCACGAAGGTGCCGCGCCGCGCGATGCCCTTCGCGTCGTCGAACACACCGTACGCCCGGGCGACCTGTCCATGTGGCCAGAAGTCGGAGAGCAGGGGAAAACCGTAACCCTCCTGGTCCGCCCAGGCACGATGCGTGAACAGGGAGTCGACCGAGACGGTGAGGATCTGTGCGTCGGCGGTGAGGTCACGCAGCGCGGCCAGCTCGCTCTGGCAGATCCCGCTGAAGGCAAGCGGGTAGAAGACCAGCACGACCTTCCTGCCCCGGAAATCGGACAGCCTCACGGGCGTGCCGTGCTGGTCCTGAAGCTCGAAGTCCGGAGCCACGGCGCCCACCGCGGCAGGATGTTGCGTCACAGAGCTCATCCTGCCGTATCCGGCCGGCGCTGGAGCTCCCTAGCGTCGGCCCTTGGGCGAGACGAGCCTGGTCCCCGACCAGTCGGAGGCCGCGGAGATGCTGCTGGTCTGCGAGAGACCCGCGGTCGTGGCATCCTCCCCGATGTCGCTCGGCTCCACGTGGCCGTCGCGTCCGGCCTTGGGAGTCAGCAGCCAGATCTGGCCGCCTTCGGCGAGGCCTCGCATGGCGTCGCTCAGGACGTCGAAGAGGTCTCCGTCTCCGTCACGCCACCACAGCAGCACCACGTCGACGACGTCGTCGGTGTCCTCGTCCAGCAGCTCGTTGCCGGTCAGGTTCTCGATGGACTCGCGAAGCTGCTCGTCGACGTCCTCGTCCCAACCGATCTCCTGCACCACCTGACCCGGCTTGAGACCGAGTCGTTCGGCCAGGCCGCGTTCGCCCTGCGCCTGACCCGCGGTCGCGCTCACGTTTATCCCTCCTGCTTGAGTGGCCCCGCTTGTGCGGTTATCGCTTCGGGACAGTCCACACGCTGTGACCCTCAGTCGTCAACGGTCGCCACGGGTACGGCCGTAGGCGGCCAGAATTAATCGGACAAAAATGACAGCCGAACCTGGCGTTGCGGGTTGTCGACATTGAGGTCGACGAGTGCGATCGACTGCCAGGTGCCGAGCGCCAGCCGTCCGCCGACCACCGGGACGGTCGCGTACGGCGGGATGAGCGCCGGCATCACGTGAGACCTGCCGTGCCCGCGTGAGCCGTGGGCGTGGCGCCACCGGTCGTCGGCCGGCAGCAGGTCACGCAGCGCGGCGATCAGGTCGTCGTCGCTGCCCGAACCCAGCTCCATCAGGACCACGCCCGCGGTCGCGTGCGGGACGAAGACGTGCAGCAGACCGTCCTCGCCCTGCTCCCGTACGAAGTCCGCGCAGACGGAGGTGATGTCGTGCACCGTCTCTCTCGAACCCGTGGCCACGGAGATGATCTGGGATCTCACACGAGAATTCTACTGAGGCACGACGACCGCATCCGGGCCCGGAAAGACCAGGCCGGTGTGTCCGTCGTCGAACCGCACGATGTACGGGGGCCCGCCGTTCGGCCCCTGAACCTCGATGATGATTCCGGCGCGATCCCTTTCACCGACGGTGTTCCCGTGCACAAGGAGCCGGTCGCCTGTCGTCGCGTTCATATCTCCAGGTTCGTACGGCGGGGTCCAAACGGGAAGAGGAATGTCCGTCTCCTGCCACCGGGTCAGGAAAAATCATGACCGAACCGTTACGCTGCCCCAACGCCGCGACGGCGCCGTCCGACACCACCCGTCCGCGTACGAGCCCGCACGGAGTCCTGTCCCGGGCCCTGACCGTCCAAGTGAAAGCCCTCGCACGGCAGCCCCTTCCGGACCCCGGCCGTCGTCCTCCCACGACCCCCGGCGGTCGTCCTCCTACGACCCCGCCCCGGGGTTCACCGTCGACCGCGTACGACCGCCCGCCCCGCGCTACCAAGACGTACGGCGACACGCCCGGAATCCCACCCGCGCCCCGACCGGAAACCTTCCACCGGCCCCGCTCCCAGCCCGCTGAACGGCCCGCCCGACAACCCGGAGGACAAGCCCGGACCTGCGTCCGAGTCAGCCCCACCGGCCGCCGTACCCAGGCCCCCCGGCTAGACTCGCGCGGCGTGCGCGCCCCGGCGGGTGACGGTGTCCACCCTGCGGGGGATACTCCACACATGAGGGGGAAATTTCACAGCTTTTCCCGACTTGTTAAATTGGCCGCCCAATGTAACCTTGGCCCTTGATTCGTCCTACCATCGGTGGTCTAGGCCACCACTAGCCGCCCTGCCAGCAGGGACGTCCTGGTTACCGACCAGTAGAGATGCACTTTCTACGGCGAACGACCAGGATGGAAGGCGACCCAGACCAGACATCCGTCATCCTCGGAAGGCGAGACCCAGTGGCTTCCGGACGCCAGCGTTTCTCGATCATCAGCGACGGCCTACCCAGCCAGTTGCCTGATGTCGACCCCAGCGAGACCAACGAGTGGCTCGAGTCCCTCGACAACGTCGTCAAGACCGAGGGCCGCACCAGGGCCCGCTATCTGATGCTCCGCATGCTGGAGCGGGCCCGCGAGCACCAGGTCGGCGTGCCGGGCCTGCGCAGCACCGACTACATCAACACGATCCCGCCGGAGCGCGAGCCCTGGTTCCCGGGTGACGAGCACGTCGAGCGCCGCATCCGCGCCTACATCCGCTGGAACGCCGCGATCATGGTCACCCGGGCCAACGCCCGCACCAACGTCGGCGGCCACATCGCGACCTACGCCTCCGCCGCGTCCCTCTACGAGGTGGGCTTCAACCACTTCTTCCGCGGCAAGGACCACGGCGAGTCCGGCGACCAGGTCTTCTTCCAGGGCCACGCCGCCCCCGGCATCTACGCCCGCGCCTTCCTGGAGGGCCGCCTCAACGAGGCGCAGCTCGACGCGTTCCGGCAGGAGCTGTCGCACGGCTTCCACGGCCTGCCCTCCTACCCCCACCCGCGCCTGATGCCGGACTTCTGGGAGTTCCCCACGGTGTCGATGGGTCTGGGCCCGATCGGCGCGATCTACCAGGCGCGGTTCAACCGCTACCTGCTGAACCGCCAGATCAAGGACACCAGCCGCAGCCACGTCTGGGCGTTCCTCGGCGACGGCGAGATGGACGAGCCCGAGTCCCTCGGCGCGATCGGCCTGGCGGCCCGCGAGGAGCTCGACAACCTCACGTTCGTCATCAACTGCAACCTGCAGCGCCTCGACGGCCCCGTACGCGGCAACGGCAAGATCATCCAGGAGCTGGAGTCCTACTTCCGCGGCGCCGGCTGGAACGTCATCAAGGTCGTCTGGGGCCGCGACTGGGACCCGCTGCTGGCGGCCGACGTCGACGGCGTGCTCGTCAACCAGATGAACACCACCCCCGACGGCCAGTTCCAGACCTACTCGGTCGAGTCGGGCGGCTACATCCGCGACAACTTCTTCGGCGGCGACCCGCGCCTGCGCAAGATGGTCGAGCACCTGACCGACGACGACATCCGCAAGCTGTCGCGCGGCGGCCACGACTACCGCAAGGTCTACGCGGCGTTCAAGGCGGCGCGTGAGCACGTCGGCCAGCCGACCGTCATCCTCGCCCAGACCATCAAGGGCTGGACCCTGGGCAAGGACTTCGAGGCGCGCAACGCCACCCACCAGATGAAGAAGCTCACCAAGGCCGAGCTGAAGGAGTTCCGCGACCGGCTCTACCTGCCGATCCCGGACTCGGCCCTGGAGGGTGAGCTGCCCCCGTACTTCCACCCGGGCGAGAACGACCCCGAGATCGAGTACATGAAGGAGCGCCGCGCGGCGCTGGGCGGCGTGCTGCCCAAGCGCGTGCTGCGCGCCAAGCCGGTCAAGCTGCCCGGCGACGACGTCTACAAGACGTTCGGCAAGGGCTCCGGCAAGCAGCAGGTGGCCACCACCATGGCGTTCGTGCGCCTGCTGAAGGACCTCATGCGCGACAAGGAGATCGGTCACCGGTTCGTGCCGATCATCCCCGACGAGGCGCGCACGTTCGGCCTCGACGCGATGTTCCCCACGGCGAAGATCTACTCGCCGCACGGCCAGACGTACGAGGCCGTCGACAGGGAGCTGCTGCTGTCGTACAAGGAGGCCGTGCAGGGCCAGATCCTGCACGAGGGCATCAGCGAGTCGGGCTCGATGGCCTCGGCGATCGCCGCCGGCACCGCGTACGCCACGCACGGCGAGCACATGATCCCGATCTACATCTTCTACTCGATGTTCGGGTGGCAGCGCACCGGCGACCAGATGTGGCAGATGGGCGACCAGATGGGCCGCGGCTTCCTGCTCGGCGCCACCGCGGGCCGCACCACGCTGAACGGCGAGGGCCTCCAGCACGAGGACGGCCACACGCCGCTCATCGCCTCGACCAACCCGGCCGCGATCTCCTACGACCCGTCGTGGGCGTTCGAGGTGGCGCACATCGTCAAGGACGGCCTGCGCCGCATGTACGGCGACCAGCCCGAGGACGTCTTCTACTACCTGACCGTCTACAACGAGCCCTACCTCCAGCCGGCCGAGCCCGCCGGGCTCGACGTGGACGGCCTGCTCAAGGGCCTGTACAAGTTCTCCGACGGCCCGCAGGTGCAGGGTCCGAAGGCCAACATCCTGGTCTCCGGCGTGGCGGGCCCGTGGGCCGTTGAGGCGCAGCGGCTGCTGGCCGAGGACTGGGGCGTGTCGGCCGACGTCTGGTCGGCCACGTCGTGGACCGAGCTGCGCCGCGACGCGCTCGCCTGCGAGGAGCACAACCTGCTCAACCCGGAGGCCGAGCCGCGCGTGCCGTACGTGACGCAGGCGCTGTCGCAGGCCCAGGGGCCGTTCGTGGGCGTCAGCGACTACATGAAGGCGGTCCAGGACCAGATCGCCCAGTGGGTCCCGGGTGACTGGTCGTCGCTCGGCACCGACGGGTTCGGCCTGTCCGACACCCGCTCGGCGCTGCGCCGCCACTTCCACGTCGACGCGGCGTCGATCACGCTGGCCGTGCTCACGAGCCTGGTCAAGCGCGGCGAGCTCGACGACGAGGTGCTGAGCGAGGCGATCGCCCGCTACCACCTCAAGAACGGCGTGACCGAGGCCGGCGGCGCGGAGAGCAACGACACGCAGTCGATGGGCGTCTGACCGCGACGTCCATGCCCGGCGGCCACAGGTGAGAGTGAGGCGACGCGTCCCGAGGGCGCGGCGCCTCACTCCGTTCCTGGTGGAGTCTCACGTATTGTGGGCACTACTTCCCCCGGAGAGCCGAGGGGGAAGTTTCATGCGTCATGTCCTGGCCGTCGCCGCCGCGCTGGCCGTGTCCACCAGTGCCTGCGCGGGCACGGCGAAGCCCGACACCGACCCCAAGGGAGTGGTCCCGCCCATCTCCTGGGGCCCGTGCACGGACATCAAGCGGCCGGGCGGGCAGACCCCCGCTCAGCAGGACCCCTCCGTCAGGTGCGCCAAGCTGGCCGTCCCGCTCGACTACGAGAATCCGAGCGGCGACACGATCCAGCTCGCCCTGATCAAGGTCGCGGCCACCAGCCAGAAGAGCCGCCTCGGCTCGCTGGTCTTCAACTTCGGCGGCCCCGGCGGCTCCGGCGTCGACACGCTCGACCAGGCCGCCAAGTCGTTCGACACGCTGCGCGCCCGTTACGACCTGATCAGCTTCGACCCGCGCGGCGTCGAGCGCAGCGCGGGCGTGCGCTGCGGCAGCGACGCCGACCTGGACCGGTGGGTGGCGATCAACACGCTCCCGATCGACGAGCGGACCCGCCTGGCCAGCCAGGCCGCCAACCGGGAGTTCGCCCGGCTCTGCCAGCGCGACTCGGGCTCGGTCCTGCCGTACGTGGGCACGGTGAACGCCGCCCGCGACATGGACCGGCTGCGGACCGCGCTCAAGGAGCCCAAGCTCAACTACTTCGGCATGTCGTACGGCACGCAGCTCGGCGCCGTCTACGCCACCCTGTACCCGAAGAACGTCGGCCGGATGGTGCTCGACGCCCCCCTCGACCCGGCGATCACCTTCGGGGAGCGCACGCTCGCGCAGACCAGCGGCTTCCAGCGGGAGTACGAGACGTTCCTGAAGGACTGCGTGAAGAGCGGCTGCGACTTCGGAAAGACCGTCAAGGCGGCGAACGCCAACGTCAACCGGCTCATGAACCGCCTCGTGACCAGGCCGCTCACCGTGAACGGCCGGCAGCTCACCCAGGGCCTGGCCTCGACCGGGGTCGCCGCGGCCCTGTACTCGGAGCTGTCGTGGCCGTTCCTGGAGAAGGCGATCGCCGCGGGAATCAAGGGCCGGGGCGAGGCGCTGATGTTCCTGGCCGACTCCTACACCGGGCGTGACGAGCGCGGTCACTACTCGACGCAGATGGCCAGCTTCCCGGCGATCACCTGCGTGGACTCGGCGGAGCGCCCCGACGACCAGCAGCTGCGCGGCACGTGGGAGAAGTCGACCAGGATCTCGCCGCTGTTCGGCGGTGAGGGCTCGGGCGGGCTGTGCCGCTTCTGGCCGGTCCCGGGCAACGACCAGGCCCGGCACGTGAACGCCACGGGGTCGGCGCCGATCGTCGTGGTGGGCGGCAAGGGCGATCCGGCCACGCCGTACCAGTGGGCGCCGCGCCTGACCGCGGAGCTGAAGACGGCGCGGCTGATGACGTACGAGGGCGAGGGCCACGGCGCGTACACGTCGGGCAACCGCTGCATCCAGCGCAAGGTCGACTCCTACCTCCTCACGGGCAAGCTGCCGGCCCGCGGCGCCGTCTGCTCGGCCACCTGACCGCCTGCCCGCCGCATGTCCGTCACGCGTGCCCGGACCGGTCTAGGCTCGGGCACGTGACCGACTATCCCGCGCACGTCGAGGCCGAGGCCGCCAGGCTCGTCGAGCTGGTGTCCGGGGCCGACCCCGGCACGCCGGTGCCCACCTGTCCCGGCTGGACGCTCGCCGAGCTGATCACCCACGTCGGCACCACGCATCGCTGGGTGATCCACATCCTGCGCGACCGCGTGCAGGAGCGCGTCTGGTCGCGTCAGGTGCCCAACGGCCTGCCCGAGGGGGCGAGCGGCGACCCGGCCTGGCTGGCGCGGGGAGCCGCCGAGCTGCTGGCCACGCTGCGCGCCACCGACCCGGCCACGCGGGTGTGGTCGTGGGGCGGCGAGCAGTCGGCGGCGTACTGGGCGCGGCGGATGGCGTTCGAACTGCTCGTCCACCGGGTCGACGCCGAGCTGGCCCTGGGCGTGGACCCGGCGATCCCCGCGGCGACGGCGCTGGACGGCATCGAGGAGTTGCTCGGCAACCTGCCGCACGCCGTCTGGGTCGCCCGCCGCCTGGCCGAGCTGGACGCGGAAGGCGCCACGATCCACCTCCACGCCACCGACACACCGTCCGAAACCCCGTCCCCGGCGAAGGACCTTCCGGAGGGCACCGGCGAGTGGACCGTCATCCAGGGCGCGGCGGGCACGGTCACCTGGACACGCGGCCACACCAAGGCCGACACGGCCGTCCGCGGCCCCGCCCGCGACCTGCTGCTCATGTTGTACGGCCGGCGCTTCGCCCCCACGCTGACCGTCTTCGGTGACCGCTCCTTCCTGGACCGCTGGCTCGCCAAGGCCGCCTTCTGATCCCACCCCTTCCAACGGCGCGCGCACGGCTTCCAACGACGCGCTCACGGCGCACACGACGGCGGACGCGGCGCCACACGACGGCGGACGCGGCGACGGCGAAGAGCCCTGGACGCGCCGCCGCTCGGCGGTCGGCGGCGTGTCCAGGGAGGGGGCCGCCCGGCGGGAGGCCGGGTGGCCCGTCACGAGCCCGGGCGGCGGGCCGGCGGCCGGCGGGGAAGGCGCCGGCGGCGGCTCGCCGCGGCTCATGGCCTCGGGTGGAAGATCCCGAAGAGGTTGCCCGAGGTGTCGCGGAGGTAGGCGAAGTCGGTGCCGCCCCCGTCGTCGACGACCTTGGTGACGACCTTGCCCCCGAGCCCCTCGGTCTGCCGGCGCGCCTCCTCGACGTCGGCCACCTGGACGTGGAAGACCGCGTGGTCGGGGAACTCCCCCTTGGTGTTGAACAGCCCGCCCGCGGGCCGCTCGCCCCCGGGACAACTGATCCTGCGGTAGTCAATGGAGCCCTCGCGGCGGGCGAAGGTCCAGCCGAACAGCCCTCCGTAGAAGCGCTCGGCGCCTTCGGGGTCGGCCGTCGCCACCTCGAACCAGGTCACCGTGTTGTCCATTGTCACCCTCTCGTTTGTCGAACACAATGACGATCCACCGGTGAAACGACAGCCCTATGTCGGTGTTTTCTCATGAGTTTTCGAGCTACTGATCGAGCACCGTGCCGTGGACCATCATCTCCGGCAGGTCGGGCGCGAAGCCTTCGAGCGGGCGGTCGGGGCAGCGCTCGCCGATGACGCCGGCGGAGGCGATCCGGTCCAGCCGGAACACCCGGACGTCGTCGCGTAACCGGCACCACGCCACCAGGTACCAGAACCCGCCCCGCCCGCCCAGGAACACCCCGGGCTCGACGTCGCGCGAGGTCAGCGCGCCCTTGGCGTCGGCGTACTCCAGCCGCAGCACGCGGCGGCGCAGCAGCGCCTCCTCGATCGCCCGCGAGACGCCCTCGGCCCCGAGCCGGCCGCCCGTGCCGCCGTCACCGGGCTCGGCGACGACCCGCACCCGGCGGGCCAGCTCCCGCGCCAGCTCGCCCTCCCGGCCCGGCATGGCGGCCACCACCTTGCGCAGCGCGCTGCGCGCCTGCCGACCGAACGGCTGGTCGCCGGCCCTGCTGAGCGCCAGCGCGATGGCCACGGCCTCGGCCGGCGAGAAGTTGAGCGGGGGAAGGGACATCTTCTTGTCGAGCGCGTACCCGCCCCTGCGCCCCGGCTCGGCGTAGATCGGCACCCCGGACTCCTGGAGGGCGGTGATGTCGCGCTCGATCGTGCGGACGCTCACCTCGAACCTGCTGGCCAGCTCGCGCGCCGAGCGGCAGCGCGGGGCGATCGCGCGCAGGTCCTCGACGAGCGCGTACAGCCGATCGGTACGGTTCACATCCGGGACGCTACGCGGCGCCACCGACAATCGCGCGTCCCGCGACGTCCCCGGCAGCTCGCCGTCACCGCCACGCCACAGAGCTCTCACCCCCACGCCCGCGAACGCCCTGCACGGCGGTCCCTGCCGGCCCCATGCCCGCCTACGACCGGCGGCGGGTCCACGCCAGCAGGTCCTCCACCGGCCGCGTGTTCACGATCCGCCCGGCCTCGATCCCGCACCGCGCCGCCCGCTCGCAGCCGAACCGCTGCCAGTCGAGCTGCCCCGGCGCGTGCGCGTCGGAGTCGATCGCGAAGTCGCACCCCATCTCGTACGCGAGCAGCATCAGCCGCTTCGGCGGGTCCAGCCGGTCCGGCCTGGAGTTGATCTCCACGGCCACCCCGAAGCGGCGGCACGCCTCGAAGACGATCTCGGCGTCGAACTCCGACTCCGGCCGCACCCCGCCCCGCCGGCCGCCGCCGCGCACGATCCGCCCGGTGCAGTGCCCGAGCACGTCGACGTGCGGGTTCGCGATGGCGGCGACCATCCGGCGGGTCATCTCATGGCGGTTCATGCGCAGCTTGGAGTGGACGCTCGCCACGACCACGTCGAGCCGTTCGAGCAGCTCGGGCTCCTGATCGAGGGTGCCGTCGAGGTTGACGTCCACCTCGGCGCCGGTGAGGACCCGGAACGGCGCGAGCCGCTCGTTGAGCCGCTCCACGAGGTCGAGCTGGCGGCGCAGCCGGGCCGGTGACAGGCCGTTAGCGACGGTCAGGCGGGGCGAGTGGTCCGTCAGGGCCCAGTAGTCGTGGCCGAGCGCACGGGCGGTCTCGGCCATCTCCTCGATCGGCGAGCCGCCGTCCGACCAGTCGGAGTGGCCGTGCAGGTCGCCCTTGAGCGCCGAGCGCAGCGCCGCGGTCTCCCCGTCCAGGTCGGCGCCCTCGGTCGCGCGCAGCCTGCGCAGGTAGGCGGGGACCTGGCCGTCGAGCGCCTCGGTGATGGCCAGGGCGGTGACCTTGCCGATGCCCGGCAGGTCGGCGAGGCCGCATGCGCCGGCCAGGCGTACGAGCTCGTCGTCCGGCAGCGACTCGGCCACGGCCGCCGCGCGGCGGAACGCGCGCACGCGGTAGGTGGGCTCTCCGGCCCGTTCCAGGAGGAAGGCGATCTCACGCAGAGCCTCGACCGGTTTCATAGGGAACTCCTACCCCCAGGTGGTTCGTCCCCTAAGGGACATTGATGCCGCGGGAGGGGCCCCGCTAGGCTGATCGGCCAACGAAAGCAGGAGCTCATGGGACAGCCGAGACCACAACAACCACAGCAACCGCCCAAGCGGTCCAAGGCATCCAAAGTGGTCACGCTGTCCGTCATCGGCATCGTCTCCGTCATGGTCGTCGGCTACTGCGCCGCCCAGTCCGACGACGACGACGTCACCGCCGACTGCGTCGACACGAGCCAGCAGCTCCCCGACGGCTCGTACCCGGTCGTCGACGACGACTACTGCGACGACGACGACGATGACGGCGGCGGTGGCGGTGCCCACTACTACAGCAGCGGCGGCTCCCGCGCCGCCTACCACTGGTACTACGGCGGCAGGCGGGTCGGCACCCACGTGCGCGGCGGCACCACCCTGCGCCCCTCCGACGTGACCATCTCCTCCCGCACGGGCAAGTCGATCCAGCGGGGCGGCTTCGGCGGCCGCTCCAGCAGCGGGAGCTGACGCGTGCGGCGCGAACGCGGGACACCGAGGAACGGCTGGGACAAGATCATAGAGAGCCAGGGGCTGGCCTACCACCGCGCGGCCCACCCCGAGGGGCTCAGCCGCCCGTACTGGGACGAGTCCGTCCACTATGTCTTCTCCATGGACGAGGTCGACGCGCTGGAGGCGCAGGTCGAGGAGCTGCACGAGATGTGCCTGCGCGCCGCGGCCCACGTCGTGGAGACCGGCCGCTTCGCGGACTTCGCCATCCCCGAGTGGGCCGTGGAGGACGTCAGGCGCTCGTGGGAGCGCCGCGACCCCCACCTGTACGGCCGCTTCGACCTGCGCTACGACGGCACGGGCCCGGCCAGGCTGCTGGAGTACAACGCCGACACGCCGACCTCGCTGGTGGAGTCGGCGGTCGTGCAGTGGTTCTGGCTCAAGGACACGCACCCGGACGACGACCAGTGGAACTCCGTCCACGAGCGGCTCGTCGACCGCTGGGCCGCCATGACGCTGCCGCCCGGCCCCACCCACTTCTCGTGGACGTCCATGGACGAGACCGGCGAGGAGGCGATGACCCTCGCCTACCTCCAGGAGACGGCCGAGCAGGCCGGGCGCTCCACGGTGGCGGTCGCCATGGAGGACGTCGGCTGGGACGAGCCGAACCGGCGCTTCGTCGACGTGGAGGAGCGGTGGATGCGCTCGGTCTTCAAGCTGTACCCGTGGGAGTGGATGCTGGCCGACCCGTTCGGGCGGCTCGCCGTCCGGCACGCCACCTGGGTCGAGCCCCTGTGGAAGGTCCTGCTGTCGAACAAGGCCCTGCTCGCCGTCCTGTGGGAGCTGTACCCCGGCCACCCCAACCTGCTTCCCGCCTACCTCGACGGGCCCCGCGACCTGACCTCGTACATCGTCAAACCGCTGCTGGGCAGGGAGGGCGCGTCGATGCGCGTCGTCACCCCGGACGGCGGCCACGAGACCCCGGGCGAGTACGGGCGTGAGGGCTTCGTCCACCAGGGCTTCGAGGCCCTGCCCGAGTTCGACGGCCAGCGGCCGGTGCTCGGCGCCTGGGTGGTCGCCGACGAGGCGGCCGGCCTGGGCATCCGCGAGACCACGGGTTTGATCACCGACGACACCTCCTCCTTCGTCCCCCACCGAATCGAGCGACCATGACCCTGCTGGAAACCCTCGCCCGCGGCGCCGGCGCCATCGCCGCCTACGCCGCCGTCGGCGTGGTGCTGCTGATCGTCGGCTTCTACGTGATCGACCTCGCCACCCCGGGCAAGCTCAGCGCGATCATCCGCACCGAGCGCAACCCCAACGCCACCCTGCTCGCCACCTCGGCCATGATCGCCGTGGGGCTCATCGTGGCCGCCTCGATCTGGTCCTCCGGCGGCCGGCTCGTCGAAGGGCTGGCGGGCACCGCGGTCTTCGGCCTGGTCGGGATCGTGGTGCAGACCGTGGCGATGATGGTCTTCGACAGGGTCGTCGGCATCTCGGTGCGCGACCTCGTCAAGGAGCCGGAGATCCAGCCGGGCGCGCGGCTGCTCGCCGCCACGCACGTGGCCATCGGGCTCATCACGGCCGTGGCCGTGATCTGACCGCGGCCCCCGGTCAGGCCCGGCCGTCGCCGTCCGTCGCGGCCGGTCTTCCGGACCTGGCACTCTAGGAGGCGTGACAGACCGGACCCGGGAGGACACCACGCGCAGGCTGGAGCGCGCCATGGGCGCGCTCGGCACGGCCGCCATGGCCCGCATGGACGAGCAACTGCCATGGTTCCGCGCGCTCAGCGCCGAGGACCGCTCCTGGGTGGGCCTGGTGGCGCAGGCCGGCATCGCCGCGTTCGTGGAGTGGTTCCAGCACGCCGGCGAGAACCGGCCGACGCCGAGCATCGAGTTCTTCGGCACGGCCCCGCGCGAGCTGAAGCGCTCCATCTCCCTGCAGCAGACGGTCGACATCGTCCGCGTGGTGGTGGAGGTCGTCGAGGCGGAGAGCGACGAGCTGGCCGCGCCCGGTGGCGAGGACCAGCTCCAGCAGGCCATGCTGCGCTACACCCGTGACGTGGCGTTCGCCGCCGCCCAGGTCTACGCCCGCGAGGCCGAGGCCCGCGGCGCCTGGGACGCCCGGCTGGAGGCCCTGATCGTGGACGCGCTGGTCCGGGGCGAGGTGGACGACGGGCTCCACTCGTGGGCCGCCGCGCTCGGCTGGACCTCCTCCCCCGTGGTGGTGATCGCCGGTCACGCCCCCGAGGACGACCCGCGGGCGGTGATCGACGGGCTGCGTGAGAAGGGCCGCCGCATCGGCATGGACCTGCTGGCCGGAGTGCAGGCCGACCGGCTGATCGTGATCGTGGGCGGCGCCGGCAGCGTCGACGAGGCGGCCCGGCAGGTGGTGGCCCGGTTCGGGCCGGGGCCGATCGTCATCGGCCCGGAGGTGCCCGACCTGCACGCCGCGGCGCGGTCCGCGCGGGCCGCGCTGGCGGGGCTGAAGGCCTCGTCCGGCTGGCCCGACGCGCCCCGGCCCGTGCACGCCGACGACCTGCTCGCCGAGCGGGCCCTGGACGGCGACGAGGACGCGCGCGAGCAGCTCGTGGAGAACGTGTACGTGCCGCTGGCGGGCACGCCGCTGCTCGACACGCTGGCGACGTACCTGGAGCAGGGCACCTCGCTGGAGGCGACGGCGCGGCTGCTGTTCGTCCACCCCAACACGGTCCGCTACCGCCTGCGGAAGATCACCGAGCTGACCGGCTACCAGCCGACCGAGGGACGCTCGGCCTTCACCCTGCAGGTGGGCCTCATCCTGGGCCGCCTCACGGAGAGCGCCGCGACATGGCGGGCCCTAACGTAATTGTCCGAAAACCCCCATTGTAGGAACCGTACAAAACCTGTTGGACAAAGTTCGTACGGATCCTTATCCGCGTGTCGGAGTTCTACAGGGCAGGGTGGAGTTCGTGCTAGCAATCGTCGCTCCGGGCCAAGGCGCCCAGACTCCGGGTTTCCTCACACCCTGGCTTGAGCTGCCCGGTCTGGCCGACCGGCTCGCCGGGTGGTCCGAAGTGGCAGGGCTGGACCTGATCGCCCACGGCACCACCGCGGATGCCGACGAGATCCGCGACACCGCCGTCGCGCAGCCTCTGCTCGTGGCCGCGGCGCTCGCCTCCGCCGAGGCGCTCGGCGTGACTCCCGACCTGGTGGCCGGGCACAGCGTCGGGGAGTTCGCCGCCGCCGCGCTGGCCGGCACCCTCACCGCCGAGCAGGCGCTGGGGCTGGTTCGCGAGCGCGCCCAGGCCATGGCCAAGGCCGCCGCCGTCACCGAGACCGGCATGACCGCGGTCCTCGGCGGCGACGAGGCCGAGGTCCTCGCCGCCATCGAAAGGCACGGCCTGACCCCCGCAAACATCAACGGCGCCGGCCAGATCGTCGCCGGCGGCACGCTGGAGCAGCTCGCCGCCTTCCAGGACGACGCGCCCGAGCGCGCCAGGCTCCGCCCGCTCGCCGTGGCGGGCGCCTTCCACACCGTGCACATGGCCCCGGCCGTCGCCGCGCTGCGCGAGGCCGCGGCCGGCGTGACGCCCGCCGACCCGGCGGTCCGGCTGCTGTCCAACGCCGACGGCCAGGTCGTGACGAGCGGCCCCGACTTCCTGGACCGGTTGGTCAAGCAGGTCAGCAGCCCGGTCCGGTGGGACTCCTGCATGGCCTCCATGGCCGAGCTGGGCGTCACCGCGATCATCGAGCTGCTCCCCGGCGGCACCCTGACCGGCCTGGCCAAGCGCGCGCTGCGGGGCGTCCCCACCGTCGCGCTGAAGACCCCCGACGACCTCGACGCGGCCAAGGAGCTGATCAAGTGAGGATCCCCGACGTCGCGCCAGGCGCGAAGGTGCTGGCCTTCGGCCACTACCAGCCGGCCACCGTCGTCACCAACGACGACCTGGCCAAGGTCATGGACACCAACGACGAGTGGATCCAGTCGCGCGTCGGCATCCGCGAGCGCCGCATCGCCGCCGAGGGCGAGTCGGTCGAGGACATGGCCGTGCAGGCCGGAGGCAAGGCCCTGGCCGCCAGCGGCCTGTCCGCCGCCGACGTCGACCTGGTGATCGTCGCCACCTGCACGCTGGAGACGCAGATCCCCAACGCCGCCGCCGTCGTGGCGCACCGGCTGGGCATCCAGGCGCCCGGCGCGTTCGACGTCAACGCCGCCTGCGCCGGCTTCTGCTACGCGCTGGCCACCGCCAGCGCCGCCGTCCGCGGCGGCTCGGCGCGCAACGTGCTCGTCATCGGCTCGGAGAAGCTGTCGCAGTGGGTGGACCCGACCGACAGGTCCACCGCGGTGATCTTCGCCGACGGAGCGGGTGCCGCGGTCGTGGCCCCGGCCGACACGCCCGGGATCGGACCGGTCGTCTGGGGCAGCGCGGGCGACAAGGCCGACGCGATCTCCATCACCGACCGCAACGACCACCTCCACCAGGAGGGCCAGACGGTGTTCCGCTGGGCCACCACCGCGCTGCACCCGGTGGCCAAGGAGGCGTGCGACCGCGCCGGGGTCGACCCCTCGGAGCTGGCCGCGTTCGTCCCGCACCAGGCCAACCTGCGCATCATCGAGGCGATCGCGCGCAAGCTCGGCGCCGACAAGGCCGTCGTGGCGCGTGACATCGTCACCGCCGGCAACACCTCGGCGGCCTCCATCCCGCTGGCGCTCTCGCGCATGATCGAGCGCGGCGAGGTGCGCTCCGGCGACCTCGCGCTCGTCCTGGGCTTCGGTGCCGGCCTCACCTACGCGGGCCAAGTCATCGAGGTTCCGTAGGATCCGGTACGGCTTCCGCCACACCGGACACGACTTGTACGGCGTGTGCCGTACAGAACCAGATAGAACCAAAGGAGAACTACGACATGGCTGCCAGCGAGCAGGAGATCCTCGAAGGCCTCGGCAAGATCATCAACGAGATCACCGGCATCCCGGCCTCCGAGGTGACGCCCGAGAAGAGCTTCGTGGACGACCTCGACATCGACTCCCTGTCCATGGTCGAGATCGCCGTGGCCGCCCAGGACGAGTTCGGCGTCGAGATTCCCGACGACCAGCTCAAGAACCTGAAGACGGTCAAGGACGTCCTCACCTTCATCCAGAACTGACGATCGGCAGCTCGCGGGCTGCCGATCGATTGATCTTTCACCTTACTGATCGACAAGGAGCGAGAAACGTGAGTGCGAACCGGGTACGTGTCGTCGTCACCGGGCTAGGCGCGACGACGCCCGTCGGTGGAGACGTCACCTCGACCTGGTCGGCGCTCCTCGCCGGTCAGTCGGGCGTCAAGGCCATCACCGAGGAGTGGATCGACACCGTCCCCGTGAAGTTCGCGGGGACGGCCGCGGTCGACCCGACCGAGGTGCTGCCCAGGCCCGAGGCCCGCCGTCTCGACCGGAGCGAGCAGTTCGCCCTGGTGGCGGCCCGCGAGGCCTGGCAGGACGCCGGCGCGCCCCCGGTCGCGCCCGAGCGGCTCGGCGTCGTGGTGTCCAGCGGCATCGGCGGCATCAACACCACGCTGTCGGCCTACGACACCTACAAGGAGCGCGGCTGGAACCGGCTCTCGCCGTTCACCGTGCCGATGCTCATGCCGAACGGCCCGGCCGCGTGGATCGGCCTCGACCTCGGAGCCCAGGCCGGCGTGCACGCCACCGTGTCCGCCTGCGCCTCCGGCGCCGAGGCCATCGGCTACGCGATGGACATGATCCGGGCCGGCCGCGCCGACGTGGTCGTCGCGGGCGGCACCGAGGCCGCGATCCACGGCCTCAACATCGCGGCCTTCTGCGCCGCGCGTGCCATGTCCACCCGCAACGACGACCCGGCCGGCGCGTCGCGGCCCTGGGACCGCGAGCGTGACGGGTTCGTGCTCGGCGAGGGCGCCGGCATCCTGGTGCTGGAGTCCGAGGAGCACGCCCGGGCGCGCGGCGCCCGCATCTACGCCTACGCCGCGGGCGTCGGCTACTCCGCCGACTCCCACCACATCACCCAGCCGGAGCCGGAGGGCCGGGGCATCATCATGGCGATGACCCAGGCGCTCAACGACGCCGACATCACCGGCCAGGACGTCAAGCACGTCAACGCCCACGCCACCTCCACCCCCGCCGGGGACGTCATCGAGGTGCAGGCGGTCGCCAAGGCCATCGGCGCCCACCCGCTGGTCACCTCGACCAAGTCCATGACCGGCCACCTGCTGGGCGGCGCGGGCGGCATCGAGTCCGTGTTCACGATCAAGGCGCTGCAGGAGCGGATCGTTCCCGCGACCATCAACCTGGCCGACCCCGACGACGGGATCGAGGTGGACATCGTCCACGGCGCCAACCGCACCCTGCCGGAAGGCGACATCGCCGCGGTCAACAACTCGTTCGGGTTCGGCGGCCACAACGCGACTGTCGTCTTCAAGGGGGCCTGATGACCGTTGCGGACAGCAGAGTAACGGCCGCGGGCTCCGACCAGGAGCCCGCCGATCCCCGCGACCCCGCCGTCCGCCTGGCCGCGCTGCTCGACGAGGGCTCGCTGCGGCTGATCACTCCTGAGGACAAGAGCGGCGTGCTCGCCGCGACGGGCCGCGTCGAGGGTGTCCCCGTCGTCGCCTTCTGCAGTGACGCCCGCTTCCAGGGCGGCGCGATGGGCGGCGAGGGCTGCGAGCACATCGTGCACGCCTACGACGTGGCCGTCCGAGAGCGGGTGCCGGTCCTCGGGATCTGGCACTCCGGCGGTGCGCGACTCGCCGAAGGCGTCGAGTCGCTGCACGCCGTCGGCCGGGTCTTCGCCGCCATGACGAAGGCGTCCGGCGTCGTCCCGCAGATCTCCGTGGTCGTCGGGGCCGCCGCCGGCGGCGCCGCCTACGGCCCGGCACTCACCGACCTGGTCATCCTGGCCGACTCCGGCCGGATCTTCGTCACCGGGCCCGACGTGGTGCGCAGCGTCACCGGCGAGGACGTCGACAGCGCGGCGCTCGGCGGCCCCGAGCCCCACAGCAAGCGCAGCGGCGTCGTCCACGTCGTCACCAGGACCGAGACCGAAGCGCTGCTCAAGGCGCGCCGGCTCGCCGTGCTGCTCGGGCACCAGGGCCGCGTACGCACCTCCGAGGTGGCGGAGGTCGACTTCTCCAGCCTGCTGCCCGAGTCGGCCCGCCGCGCCTACGACGTCAAGCCGCTGGTCAACGGCCTGCTCGACGAGCCGGGTGTGGAGCTGCACCCGAAGTGGGCGCCCAACATCGTCACCACCCTCGGCCGGCTCGGCGGCCGGACCGTCGGCGTGGTCGCCAACAACCCGCTGCGGCTCGCCGGCTGCCTCGACTCCACCTCCGCGGAGAAGGCCGCCCGCTTCGTGCGCATGTGCGACGCCTTCGGGGTGCCGCTGGTGGTCCTCGTGGACGTACCGGGTTACCTGCCGGGTGTCGGCCAGGAGCACGGCGGCGTCGTCCGCCGCGGGGCCAAGCTGCTGCACGCCTTCGCCGAGGCGTCCGTGCCGCGGGTCACGCTGGTCACCCGCAAGGCGTACGGGGGCGCGTACGTCGCGATGAACTCCCGCGCGCTCGGCGCCACCAAGGTGTTCGCCTGGCCGACGGCCGAGATCGCGGTCATGGGCGCGGTGGCGGCGGTCCGCGTCCTCAAGCGGCGCGAGCTGGCCGCGGCCTCCGACGAGGAGCGGCCGGAGCTGGAGCAGCGCCTGGCGCGGGAGCACGAGAGGCTCGCCGGCGGCCTGGCCCGCGCACAGGACCTCGGCGTGGTCGACGAGGTCCTCCGGCCCGCGGAGACGCGCGGCGCGATCGCCAGGGTGCTCGCCCAGGCCGCCCCGGCCCGCGGCGCGCACGGCAACATCCCGTTGTAAAACCCGGTCCTACCCGGATGGGCCCCGCACCTGTCGAAGGTGCGGGGCCCATCGGCGTTCGGAGACGCGTCCGAAGACGCCGGGTGGGAGGCCCGTGGTGGGAGGCCCGTGGTGGGAGGCCCGTGGTGGGAGGCCCGTGGTGGGAGGACCGTGGCGGGTCGGGCGGCGGTGGGTCAGACGGCGGCGTGCAGCCAGCGGACCGGGGCGCCGTCGCCCGCGTAGCGGAACGGCTCCAGCTCCTCGTCCCACGGCTTGCCGAGCATCTTGTCCAGCTCCTCCTCCAGCACGCACCTCCCCTGGGCGGCCATCATCATGACGGCGCGCAGCCGGTCCTCGGGCACCATGATGTCGCCGGCCGCCCCGATGACCGCGCTGAAGGCGCCGAGGGTGGGCGTGTAGGCGTGGCGGGACCCGTCGACGCCCTGTGAGGCGTCCTCCGTGATCTCGAACCTGATGCGCTGCCAGCCCATGAGCGAGGACGTGATGGCGGCCGCGATGCCGGGGCGGCCCTCCCACTCCGCCTGCGCCCGTACGACATTGGGCGCGGCTGGTTGCGGCGTCCACGTCAGGTCCACGGGCACGCCAAGGACACCCGCGACCGCCCATTCGATATGAGGGCACAGCGCGGGCTGAGCCGAGTGGACGTAGAGCACGCCACGAGCAGACACCGGACCTCCCGTTTCGGTACGAGGTGCGCCTTCCCCAACGGCCTCGTCCTGGGATGATCACAAGTGACTAGGGAGAGACTACCGTCGGTCGCAATCAGGCACCAGAGGGGGCCCATACCAAGTTGTTGCGGCTGTGGCACGTGACAGCGGGGGGCGACGCGGATAGATACCCGCTCATGGACATCGAATATGTCGGCGAGGCGCTCATCCGGCCAGGTCAGGTGATGACCGACCGCACCGCCCTGTCCACCGTGGCCCGCTGGACGCAGGCGGTCTCCGAAGGCGACGGCGTCTGTGTGATCCACCTGTCGCGCGGCGCCGACGTCTGCGAGATCACCCGGGATCTGCGAGATCGCGGCTTCCGGGCCTCGCCCAACCATGTGGTCACCGGCCAGCCGCTGTTCTTCGGCGGCCCGGCGTCCCGGCCGTTCCCGGTGCGCCCGGCCCCGCACCGGCCCGCCAGGGGCCGCTCGTCCGTGCTGGTGGGCCTGCTCGACACGGGCGTCGCCAAGCACCCGTGGTGGGAGTCCAGCGGCTGGTACGGCGACCTCGGCCGCGACGACGGCGACGCCGCCGACGGCCCGCAGGCGGGTCATGGCACGTTCCTGGCCGGCCTCATCCTGCGCCGCGCCCCGGGCGTGTCGCTGTGCGTGCGGCGGGTCCTCGACGGCGACGGCCTCGGCGACGAGGCGACCGTGATCCGGGCGCTGAACCGGATGCGCGAGCGGGCGCCCCAGGTGATCAATCTGTCCTTCGGGTGCCACACCTTCGACGACCGCCCGCCTCCCCTGCTGGCCGACGCGCTCAGAGGGCTGCCCGACACGGTCAAGGTGGCCTGCGCGGGCAACACGGCCGGCGACCGGCCGTTCTGGCCGGCGGCGCTGCAGGGGGTCGTGGCGGTCGGCGCGGTGGACGCCTCCGAGCAGCGGCGGGCGCCGTTCTCCGCGCACGGCACCTGGGTCGACGCGTGCGCCCGCGGCGAGTGGCTGACCAGCAGCTATCTGGAGGCCGGGGAGTTCGACGGGTACGCGGCGTGGAGCGGCACGTCCTTCGCCGCCGCCCTGGTGGCGGGCGCCGTGGCCGACGCCGCCCGGGAGCTGCCGGTGGGCCGGGCGGTCGAGCGCGTGCTCGATCCCGCGACGACCAGGCAAATCCCTGATCTAGGGTCTCTCGTCCCGTCGAGTCTGTAGAGTTTACGCTCAGTCCTCGGCCAGTTACGAGGAGGCAGCGTGGCCTCCTCGTAGGGCGGGCGAAGGAGGCCGCATGCACGAGCCACGGCACGCAGGCGAGTTGCTCGAAGCAGCGGCCGACGACGACCAGACGGCCTGGGACACGCTCGAATGCAGGTATGGGCCACGAATGTGGGCGGTGGCCCGAGCCTGCGGCTTGAGCGAGGCGGATGCGGCGGACGCGGTCCAGGGAGCGTGGCTGCGGCTGCTGGAGCATCTGCACACCATCAGGGAACCATCGGGCATAGGCGCATGGCTGGCAACGACGACCCGTCGTGAGGCGATGCTGATCCTCAGGAAGGAGCGCCCCGGCGTTCCCCTCCCCGAGGTGCCCGGCGAGCCTGATCCGGCGGCGGCCGTCCTGGAGGCCGACAGCAGTCGCCGGCTCTGGAAGGCGGTCTCCAGCCTGCACGAGCCATGCCGCACCCTCCTCCAGCTGGTAGCGACGAACCACAAGAGCCAGCAGGTGGCGGTGCGACTGGGCGTGCCCATAGGCAGCGTGGGTCCTACCAGAACGCGGTGCCTGGAAAGACTGCGCACTCTGATCCACCTACAGGAGACGGTGCAATGATCAACGAAGAGTACTTCCTGGCGGCGCTCCGTTTGGCCGCCGGGCACGATCCGCTCCCAGAACATGTCTCCGCTGCCGCCCGCGACGCCTACGGGCTCCGGGTCCCCCAAGCGGTGACCGCCGTCCCGGCCGAGTGCTCCGCCTCACGCGAGGTGCGCAGCTCGGACGGCTGCCAGCTGGTCCGCTTCGTCGCGGCGGGCCTGACCTTCGACTTGGAGGTGACCGTGGGCGACGGACTCATCGACGTGGCGGGACAGATCGTCCCGCATCCCGGAGAGGGCAGCCATGTCGACGTCCGCACCCCTCATCTGACGCTGACCAGACGCCTGGCCGGCACCGGCCACTTCGCGGCCACGGGCCTGCCTCCGGGCTGGCTCAGCGTGGTCTGCCACCGACCCGGGCATTCCCCCGTCCAGACGAGGTGGGTGCGCATCCGGCCGTGACGTCCGCACACCCCGGCCTCCCCCGCGTCTCCCGCCTGACGGCGGCCGGGCTGGTGACGGGCGGGCTGGTGGGGGCGGCCGAGGCGGCGGTGCTGCGCTCGGTCGTCGACCCCCGGCAGGCCATGCTCGCCGCCCAGGCCGTCCTGTCGGCCGCCGAGGCGCGGGGCGTGGCCGAGGCGGCCGTCGTGGCGCTCAGGGCGATGGGCCTTGCCGCGCGGGAGCTCGGCGACCTTGAGGCCGCCGAGCGGCACCTGCGGCGCGCCGTCGCCACACCCGGCGCGCCGCCCGAGCGGCCGGCCCAGGCCCGGCTGTCGCTGGTCACGGTACGCACCGAGCGCGGCCATCCCCTCCAGGCGCTGCGTATCGCGGCCCTGGCCTGGCCGGCCCTGTCGCCTCTCGACCGGGCCAAGCTCGACACCCAGCGCGCCGTGGCCCTGGCCCATCTCGGCCGCTACCAGGAGGCCGTGGCCGCCTGCGACCGCGCCGTACAGGTCCTGGCGGCGGCGCCGGGCACCGTCGACGACCACAGGTTCCTGGCCGGGGGGCTGCTCAACCGCGGACTGGTCCACGCCTTCCGCGGCGACTGGGACGCCGCCATGGGCGACGTCACCGCCTGCCTGGAGCTCGCCCGGCACGCCGGGCTCGACCACCTCGCGCGCCTGGCCGCCGCCAACCTGCCCTTCGTGGCCGTACGGCGGGGCGACGTGGCCGGCGCGTTCGGCCACTACCGGGCGGCCGAGGACGCCCTGTTCGGCTTCCCCGAGCGGCTGGCCACGATGCGGGCCGACTTCGCGGGCGCCCTGCTGGCCGCCCAGCAGCCCGGCGAGGCCAGGGAGCTGCTCACCCGGGCCGTACCCGACCTGGAGGCGTCCGGGGCCCACGTCGCGCTGGCGGACGCCCGGCTGAAGCTGGCCAGGGCGGAGCTGCTGACGGGTGACGCGCGGCGGGCCCTGGCGGTGGCCGAGCGGGCGGCCCGCGACCTGGAGGCGCAGGGCAGGCGCTCCTGGCTGCCGCTCGCCCGTGAGGTGGTCCTGCGTGCCCGCCTGGCCCTGGACGGTCCGGCGCCCGCGCTGCTGGAAGCCCTGGTGGCCTGCGCCGGCGAGCTGGAACGGGACCCCGCCCACCAGGGGGGCGCCGCCGCCCTCCGCCTGGAGGCGGCCGAGGTCGCCCTCGCCCTGGACGACCGCCCGACGGCCCTCACCCAGCTCACCCACCTGACGACCGTGCCCGGCGACGCGTCGCAGGACGTGCGGGACAGCACGGCCGTCGGCTCAGCGGCGCGCGCGGGCTCGGAGGCGGAATCTCCGGATCACGGGCGCGGCCGGGGACGGGGTGTGACCCCTGCCAAGGTGGCGTCCCTGCCGCCCGCCCTGCAGGAGCTGGTCCGTGCGCCCGAGGCGCCCGTGGTGCGGCGGGTGCCGGGGCCGGTGCTGCGGCATGCCATGGCGCTGGAGGCCGAGTTGCGGGGCGACACCGCCGCCGCGCTCCGTGCCGCCCGTGACGGGCTGGCCGAGGTCGGGAGTCAGGCCGGCGCGTTCGACGACCCGGCGCTGCGGGCGCACATGGCACGGGCCGGCGAGCGGCTGGCCGGGCTGGGGCTGCGGCTGGCGGTACGCGACCGGGACGCGGCCGAGGTGTTCGCCTGGGCCGAGCGCTGGCGGGCCGTGGCCGCGCCCCCGCCCCACGTGGCGGACCTGGACGAGGTGCGCGCCGCGCTGAGCGAGGCGTCGCCGGTCGGGGACCGGCCGTGTGGAACGGCGCCGGACGGAGGTGGGGCAGGCGGGGCGGCGCCCTATGAGGTCGGGCAGCACGGCATGGCGCTGGTGGAGTTCGTGGCCGTCGGGGGGTCGCTGGTGGCCGTGGTGGTGACGGAGGAGCGGGCGGTGGTGCGGCGGCTGGGCGGCCTGGAGGAGGTCGCGGAGGCGGTCGTCCACCTGCGCTACGCCCTGCGCCGTCACACCCTCGGCGACGGGCCGCCCGCGAACCGGCCGGTCCTGGGCCCTCCGGCCCACGGCCCGGGTGATCCGGTGTGGGAGGCGGCGCGGGAGGTCGGGCGGCTGCTGTTTCGGCCGGTCGAGGCGGACGCGGGCGATCGGCCGCTGGTGGTGGTGCCCGCCGGGCCGCTGCACACCGTGCCGTGGGCCGCCCTGCCGGAGCTGCGCGGGCGTCCCGTGAGCGTGGCCGCGAGCGCGTCGGCCTGGCTCGCGGCCGGGCGGCGCGCACCCGTCCCGGCCGGTCCGCCCGAGGTGGCGGCCGCCGCGGGACCCGGGCTGGCGCACGCGCGGGCCGAGGTCGACCGCGTGGTGGCCGGGCATCCGCGCGGGCGGGAGGTGCCGGCGCGCGGCGGGCCGATGATGGAGGCGCTGGCCTCCGCCGGCGTGCTGCACCTGGCGGCGCACGGGGTGTTCCACGCGCGCAGCCCGCTGCTGTCGTCCATCACGCTCGACGACGGCCCGCTCATGGCGTACGACCTGCTGCGGCTGCCCAGCGCGCCGGGGCTCGTAGTGCTGTCGGCGTGCGACTCCGGGATGGCCCGCGCCCCCGCCGAGGGGGCGCCGCTGGGGCTGGCGGGCGCCTTCCTGGCCAGGGGAACGGCCTGCGTCGTCGCCGGGATGGTGCCGGTGCGCGACGACGACGCGCTGTCCGTCATGACGCTCTTCCACGAGCTGCTGGCCCGGGGTGAGCCGCCCGCGACGGCCCTGGCGGCGGCCTCGGCCAAGACGGAGGTGACCGGCTTCGCCTGCTTCGGCGCCGGCCACCGCCCCGTCACCCCACCGCCCCGTCACCCCACCGCCTGACAGCCGGGAAACCGCCTGACAGCCGGGAAACGGTCAGGGTCAGCCCGTCGCGATCGGCCGGGAGGGGTCGGCGATCCAGTTCGACCACGAGCCGACGTACAGCGACGACGGCAGCCCGGCCAGCTCCATGGCCAGCACCTGGTGCGCGGCCGTCACCCCCGACCCGCAGTAGGCCCCGGCCCGCACGCCCTCGCGCACGCCGAGCCCCGCGAACCGCTCCCGCAGCTCACCCGGAGCCAGGAACCGGCCGTCGGGGCCCACGTTCGCGACCGTCGGAGCGGACACGGCGCCCGGGATGTGCCCGGCCACGGGGTCGATCGGCTCGGTCTCGCCCCGGTAGCGTTCGGCGGCCCTGGCGTCGAGCAGCACCCCCTCCGTGGCGAGCGCCGCGGCCTCGTCGGTCGTCAGCATCGGCATGCCGCCGGGCTTGGCGGTGAAGTCGCCCGGCTCCACCTCCGGGGCCTCGGTCACGGTGGGCAGCCCCGCCGCGACCCAGGCGGGCAGGCCGCCGTCGAGCACCCGGACGTCCTGGTGGCCGAAGTACCGCAACGTCCACCAGGCACGCGCCGCGATGGTCGAGCTCACGTCGTCGTACACGACGACCGGCCGCGCGTCGGAGACGCCGAGCCGCCGCATCGCGCTCTCGAAGAGGGAGGCCCCCGGCAGCGGGTGCCGTCCGTCCGGTCCGGGCGGGGCGGCGAGGTCGGCGTCCACGTCGCAGTAGACGGCGCCCGGCAGGTGCCCCTTGCGGTACAGCTCGATCCCGGGCGGCCCGCCGATCCGCGAGCGGGCGTCGAGCACGGTCACGCCGTCGAGCGCGGCGAGTTCGGCAGGGGTGATCAGCGGGCTCATCTCAGCTCCTCATGGTCGGGCGTCCCGCTCTCGGGACTGGTCAACGGGTGCTCGCCTCCAGCAGCGGCACGTACTGCTCGGCGGCCGTCATCGAGCCGTGGTAACCGGTGAAGGCCGCCTCGCGCGGGTGGGCGCCGGGGGCGACGAGGGCCAGGCCGTCGTACGGCACGGCCAGGACGTCGCCGAGGCGCGGCAGCCACTCGGCGCGTACGGCGGGCCCGAACCAGCCGGCCTCGACCGCCTCCTCGCGCGTCACCACCCAGGCCCGGCCGGCCAGCGTGCCGCGCCACGCGGCGAGCACGTCCGCGACGGCCCCCTCCTCGGCGTACACGTGGCGGGCCCGCGCCTCGCCGCCCAGCAGGGCCACCCCGTGGCGCAGCGCCGGCTCGGCCTCCACGTCGAGCTTGCCGGTGGCGTTGACCATGCCGTGGTCGGCGGTGACGTACAAGGCGCAGCCGTCCGGCAGCGCCTCGGCCAGCCGCTCCGCGAGCCGGTCGACGATCGCGAGCTGCCGCAGCCACTCCTCACCGCCCCAGCCGGTGTCGTGGCCGGCGGCGTCGAGGTCGCCGTAGTACACGGTCACGTACGCGGGCGCCTCGCGCAGGGCCTCGCGGGCCCGCTCGACGCGCTCGTCCACGGTGCCGGCGGCGAGGTGGCGCACTCCCCGGTAGACGGCCTCGCTCAGGCCGCTGCCCGCGTGCTCGCCCGGCGCCACGTACGCGGCCGTGACGCCCGCCGCCCGCGCCCGCTCGAACACGGTGGGGGCGGGCTGCCAGCGGCGCGGGTCCATGACCAGGCCGTCGGGCAGGGTCCAGCGCAGGCAGTTGAACAGCAGGCCGGTGCCCGGCACGGCCAGGACCAAGCCCATCATGCCGTGCTCGCCGGGCGGCAGGCCGGTGCCGAGGGAGCACAGGCTCGTGACGGTGGTGGCGGGGAACCCGGCGGTCAGCACCGAGGCTCCGGGCGCCGTTCCGGCCGGCGGGCGCATGCCGCGGGTCAGGAACGGCGCCGCGCCCGCGTGGGCGCGCAGCGCCTCGGCCCCGAGCCCGTCGACCAGCAGCACGCAGACGGCGCGGGCGGGCTCGATCCGCAACGATCCCGGCTCGCCCGCCGCCTCGCCGACGCCGAGGGCGGCCAGCAGGGCGCGCGGCAGGTCCGCCAGTGACGATCCGCCGTACGCGGGGATCAGAGGGGCGGTGTCGGCCATCCTCCGAGCTTAGCCGCGTGGCCGGGCCGTTCCGAGGCTCCTCGCGGGCCCCGGAGGAGACCCGGGGCGGGTCAGGAGGAGGCGCGTGCCGTGGCCTCCGACAGGGCCTTGGCGAAGGCGAGCACATGAGTGACCGCCTCGGGCCCGTCGGCGGCCTCGCTGACGCGCAGCGACAGGTCGTCGGCGGTGATGGCGCCGGTGTAGCCGTGGTCGGCCTCGCAGTTCTCGTCGCCGCAGGTGGCGGGCTCCAGGTCGACGTGGGCGATAGCGCCCCAGCCGATCGTGAGCGTGGCCTCGGTCGGGGGGACGCCCGGGGCGTAGGAGGCGGGGTCGGGGACGACGCGGGTGACCGCGACGGACTGGATGCGGCTGAGGCGCACGGCCTCGGTGGTGGTGGAGGCGTGCGAGGCGGACACGCCCTCGACGGCCGGGTGCTCGTCCGTGTGGCACACCAGCAGCCTCGTCCCGGTCAGCACCAGGACGGTGACGTGCCTGCGCACCTCCATGGCGGGGTCGAACGTCGCCTCGTGGTGCACCACGAACGCGGTCACTGCCTCCTTGCCCAGCGCGGATTCGACCGCATCGGTGACGAGGTCGGGATAGTAGCCGCTGCGCTCGATCGCTTCGCGCAGGCCCGCGGCTGAGACTCGGGTTTCCCTCATGGGGTCCATCCTGCCAGGATGACGCGCCACCCTCACCCGCCGCACATAACGCTCTATAACGTCTCATGTCGTACGGGTACCGGGAACGTCCCTCCGGAGCGGCGGTGAGCCGTCAGGCCAGGCGGCGCGGCCCTCCGTCGAGGCGCGGGCCCGGCGGCGTGCGGACGGTGGCGCGGGCGCCGAGGATGATGACGCCCGACTCCCCCACCAGCACCTGGTCAAGGTCCAGACGGGCCAGCTCCGGCAGGTCCCCGGCCAGCCGCCCGACCCGTACCAGCAGCTCCTCCAGGGCGGCGACCGCCACGGGCGGATAGCCGTACTCGCCGAACAGCAGCGGCGCGGCCCGCACCGACCGCACCAGCGCGGCGGCGTCCTCCCCGGTGAGCGGCGCCAGCCGGAACCCCTGGTCGAGCAGGAGCCGCGCGGTCACCTCGCCCAGCCCGAACGACACGACCGGTCCGAACGCCGGGTCCTCGACGACGCCCACCACGGTCGGCACCGCGGGCTGGGGCGCCATGCGCTGCACGGCCAGCTCCGTGCCCTCGCCGAGGCGGCCGGCGAACTCGGTGTACGCGTGCCGCACGGCGTCGGGGTTGCCCAGGCCGAGCCGTACGGTGCCGGCCCGGCGGGAGGCGTCGGGGTCGGCCACCTTGAGCACCACCGGCCAGCCCAGCCGCCCGGCGGCCTCGGCCGCCTCGTCCGGCGAGCGCACCACCTCGGCGGGCCACACGTCGAGGCCGTAACAGGACAGCAGCTCGGCGGCGTCCACCTCGACCGGCGGCCCGTCGTCGGCGGGTGGCGGGGTGAGGGCGCGCAGGACGAGGTCGCGGGCGCGGTCGGTGTCGACGTCGAGCTCCGGCGGGGGCGTCACCGGCCGGGCCCGCCAGGCGGCGTACCGCACGACGTGGGCCAGGGCCCGCACCGCCTCCTCCGGCGCCGCGTACGACGGGATGGAGCCGCGCGACGGCGTGGCCCCGGCCCAGAGCGCCGGGTGCATCCCGAGATGCCCCTCGAACGTGGCCAGCACCGGCTTCCCGGACCGCTCGGAGACCCGCAGCAGCTCGGCCGCCACCTCCTCCCCCGCGCCCGGGATCGGCGGCATGTAGATGACGACGGCGGCGTCCACGTCGGACGAGGCGAGCTGGCCCGCCAGCGCCTCGCCGAACTCCGCGGCCCCGGCCGTGGCGCCCAGGTTCGCGGGCGGGCGGGGCGACAGCCCCGCGGCGACGCAGGCGTCGGCGGCCAGCAGCCCCAGCGCGTCGGAGTTGGTGACCAGGCCGACGCGCGGCCCGGCGGGCAGCGGCTGGTAGGCCAGGAGCTGCCCCACGTCGAACAGCTGGATGAGGTCGTCCACCCGGATCAGGCCGGCCTGCTCGAACAGCGAGCTGATCGCCGAGTCGGGCAGCCGCAGCTCGCGCGCCGAGTGCCCGGCCGGCGTGCCTCCGCTCTTGACCACCACGATCGGCTTGCTGTGGGAGATCCGCCGTGCCAGCCGGGTGAACTTGCGCGGGTTGCCCAGGGACTCCAGGTAGAGCAGGATCACCTCGGTCGCGGCGTCCTCCTCCCAGTACTGGAGCAGGTCGTTGCCGGACACGTCGGCCCGGTTGCCCGCCGAGACGAACGACGAGATGCCCATGCCGCGCTGCGCCACCCGCTGGAGCAGGGCGGTGCCGAGCGCGCCCGACTGGCTGAAGAACCCCACCCGGCCCCGCCCGGGCACGGTGGCCGCGAGCGTGGCGTTGAGGCGCACGGCCGGGTCGGTGTTGGCGATGCCCAGGCAGTTGGGCCCGACCACGCGCAGGCCGTAGGAGCGGGCGATGCGCGCCAGCTCGTCCTGGCGGCCCCGGCCCTCCTCGCCGGTCTCGCCGAACCCGGACGACACCACGACGAGCCCGTGGACGCCCTTCTCCGCGCACTCCTTGACCACGTCGGCCACGCTCTCGGCGGGTACGGCGACCACGGCGAGGTCCACGTCGTCGTCGATGGCCGACACGCTCGGGTAGGCGCGCACCCCGGCCACGGCCCGCACCTCGCGGTGGACCGGGTAGACGGGGCCGGTGAAGTCGGCGGCCAGCAGGTTGCGCAGCACGGCCTGGCCGACGCCGCCCGGCTCGCGGGAGGCGCCGATCACCGCCACGGAGCCGGGCGTGAGCAGCCGGGCGATCGAGCGGGCCTCGGCCCGGTGCTCGCGCGAGGCCGTCACCTCGGCCGAGGTCTCGGTGGGGGTGAGGTCGAGGGTCATGCGGACCACGCCGTCGGCGAAGCTGCTCTCCGCGGTGTAGCCGGCCTGGCGCAGGACGCCCATCATCTTCATGTTCGCGGGCAGCACGTCGGCGACGAACCGGCCGATGCCGCGCTCGCGGGCGGTGGCGGCCAGGTGCTCCAGCAGCACCGAGGCGACCCCGCGGCCCTGGTGGGCGTCCTCGACCAGGAACGCCACCTCGGCCTCGCCCGGCTCGATCCGGTCGTAGCGGATGACGGCCACCATCTCGGCGCCGATGGTGGCGATCAGCGCGACCCGGTCCACGTAGTCGACGGTGGTGAACCAGGCCACCTCCTTGTCCGACAGCCGGGGACGCGGCCCGAAGAAGCGGAAGTAGATCGACTCGTCGGAGAGGCGGGAGTAGAAGGCGCGCAGCCGGTCGGCGTCGGCGGGCCTGATCGGGCGGACGTGGGCCGTGCCGCCGTCGGCGAGGACGACATCGGCCTCCCAGTGGGCGGGATACTGAGCCTGCACAGTCCCGAGGGTAATCCCGTGTCCGGGGTCGCGGGACGTCAGGGCCTGTTCGCAACGCTTGTGCATCGACTGCGGACCGGTGTTCGAGGACCGCCCCACGGGCCGCCCGGAAGCTGTTAGTTTTGCGGTGAAGTTTTGCCGTGGCCGGCTCGTTCTGAAGGCAGCAAGGTGGTGACATCATGACGCGGGTCGTCGTGGTGGGCGATCTCATGACCGACGCGGTCGCGCGCGCCCGTTATGCGCTCGCCAGGGCGAGCGACACCCCGGCGATCGTGACCATGCACGGTGGCGGCTCCGGGGCCAACATCGCCTCGTGGCTCGCGGTCGAGGGCGCCGAGGTGGCGTTCATCGGCCGCCGCGGCGCCGACATCACCGGGCGCAACCGCGACATGGAGCTCATGGGCTACGGCGTGGACGCGCGGCTGGTCATGGACCCCGAGCGGCCGACCGGCACCTGCGTGGTGCTCGTCACGCACAAGGGCGAGCGCACGATGCTGTCCGACCCCGGCGCCAACGCCGCGCTGTCCCCCGAGGACCTGCCGCGCGACCTGTTCAACGGCGGCGGTCACCTGCACCTGTCGGGCTACACGCTGATCAACGAGGGCTCCCGCGACGCGGGCCTCGCGGCGCTCGACATGGCGCACCACTCGGGCATGTCGATCTCGGTCGACTGCGCCTCCTCGGCGCCGCTGGAGCGCACGGGCGCCGAGCCGTTCCTGGAGTGGACGAGCGGCGCCAAGCTGCTGTTCGCCAACACCGAGCAGGCCAAGGTGCTGACCGGCCGCGACGACCCGGAGGCCGCGGCGAAGGTGCTGACGGCCTGGTTCCCCGAGGTCGTCATCAAGATGAACGACGAAGGGGCGCTGTGGTTCGGCAACGGCCGCCCCGACCCGGTCCACGCGGCCGCCGACCCGGTCGACCGCATCATCGACGGCACGGGCGCGGGTGACGCGTTCAGCGCCGGGTTCCTGCCGTCGTGGCTGGAGGGCAAGCCGCCGGCCGAGTCGCTGGCCGCGGGCTGCCGCCTGGCCGCCAAGGCGATCACGTACCTGGGAGCCCGTCCGCGCCTCTAGCGCGAGCCGCCGTCTTCCGTAAGGCTTTTCCCGTCAGGGCACGGTGAGGGCACCACGGAGGAGACGACGGATGCTCCGCCCGTGCCCGGCCTCACCCAGGAGGGCGACCCGGCGGCGGCGCGGCGCTCGCTCGCCGCCTGCGGGAGGCCGGGCGGGTTCGGCACCGCCTACGCCTACCGCGACCGGCCGTCCGAGCGCGCCCTGGCCGAGGCGGTGCAGGCCGCGCTCGCCCAGGTCGGCATCAAGCTCACCCTCAAGCCGTACCCGCCCGCCGACTTCCTCCGGGAGTACGGCAGCAGCCCCGCGTACCTGAAGAAGGAGGGCATCGGCCTGGTGGCACGGAGCTGGTCGGCCGACTGGCCCGACTCCGGGTCGTTCCTGTCGGAGCTGGCCGACGGCAAGGCGATCCGCGCCGAGTTCTCCGTCAACCTGGGCATCGCCGTGCCCGAGATCGACGCGCTGGTGGCCGCGGGCCGGAAGGAGACCGACCCGGTCAGGCGCCAGGACCTCTGGGACTCCGTCGAGGCGAAGGTCGTGGACCAGAGCCTGCTCGTGCCGATCGCCTGGCAGCGCACGCTGCTGCTGCGCGGGAAGCGGCTGGCGGGCGCGCACGTCGGCCCGGCGTTCGGCGGCTACGACCTCGTGACCCTCGGTCTGGCCTGACCTGACCGCGCCCCACCGCCACCCACCGGGCCGGGGAGCGGGGGGCGTCGTGTCAGGAGGTGGTGGCCAGGGCCAGCGGCAGGACGGCCGGGGCGCCCGCGTGGCGCACGAGGGCCGCGCCGAGCGTCATCGTCCAGCCGGTGTCGACCCGGTCGTCAACGAGCAGCACCGGGCCGCCGCACTGGGCCACCGCCGCGCCCACCTCACGGGGCATGGCCAGCGTCGCCCGGATCGCGCGTACGCGCTGGGCGCTGTTGAACTGGCGGCCGGGCGAGCCCGAGCGGTAGCCCAGCTCGCCGAGGTAGGCCAGCCGGCCCACCTGGGCGAGCCGCTCGGCGAACCCCCGCACCAGCAGCGGCCTGCCGGCGGACGGCACGCTGACCACCGCCACCGGCCGCTCCCGCCAGTCCCACGCGGCCAGCACCTGCGTCACGGCCCGGAACATGTCGTCGGGCAGCGGCCCGTCGGGGCCGTTGAACAGCTCGCGCAGGCGGTTGCCCCAGCCGATGTCGGTGAGCCGCCCGAGCGCCCGGCCCGGCTCGGCGCCGAGGTCGGGCTTGATGCGACCGGACAGGTCGTCGAGGCCGGTCGGCCACTGCCGGCGCGCCTCCACCGTGACGCCCGGCCTGGCCAGCCGCTCGCGGGCGGTCTCGACGGCCGGCGCGGCGATCTCGGCCGAGCGGTGCCGGCCGGTGCAGTTGTCGCAGCGGCCGCAGGGGGCGGCGGTGTCGTCGTCGAGGAGGCGGCGCAGGTACTGCTCACGGCACTCGGTCGTCGTGAGGTAGCCGAGCATGGCCTCCTGCTCGGCCCGGCGCTCGGCGGCGATGCGGGAGTAGCGCTCCGCGTCGTACCCCCACGGCTCGCCGGTCGCCTCCCAGCCGCCCTTGACCCGGCGGACGGCGCCGTCGACGTCGAGGACCTTGAGCATCATCTCCAGCCGGCTGCGGCCGAGGTCGACGATGGTCTCCAGGGCGGGCGTGGACAGCGTGCCGCGCTCCTCCAGCGCGGCCAGCGTGGCCCGCACGACCGGCTCGGGCGGGAAGGCGAGCGAGGTGAAGTAGGCCCAGATGTCGCGGTCCTCGGAGCCGGGCAGCAGGATCACCTCGGCCCGCTCGACGCCGCGGCCGGCGCGGCCGACCTGCTGGTAGTAGGCGACGGGCGACTGCGGGGCGCCGACGTGCACGACGAAGCCGAGGTCGGGCTTGTCGAAGCCCATGCCGAGGGCGCTGGTGGCGACCAGGGCCTTGATCTTGTTGCCGAGCAGGGCCTCCTCGGCCTCCAGCCGCTCGGCCGGGTCGGTCTGGCCGGAGTAGGCGGCCACCTCGTGGCCCTGCTCGCGCAGGTAGTCGGCGATCTCGTGGGCGGCGGCGACGGTGAGGGTGTAGACGATGCCGGAGCCGGGCAGCTCGCGCAGCGTCTGCGCCAGCCAGGCGAGCCGCTGCTCGGCCGTGGGCAGGCGCACGACGCCCAGGTGGAGGCTCTCGCGCTCCAGCGGCCCGCGCAGCACCAGCGTGTCCTCGCCGAGCTGCTCGGCGACGTCGCGGGTGACGCGGGCGTTGGCCGTGGCGGTGGTGGCGAGGATGGGCACGCCCGGCGGTAGCTCCTCGAACAGCGTGGCGAGGCGGCGGTAGTCGGGCCGGAAGTCGTGTCCCCAGTCGGAGATGCAGTGGGCCTCGTCCACGACGACGAGCCCGGCGCTCTCGGCCAGCTCGGGCAGCACGTTGTCGCGGAAGTCGGGGTTGTTGAGCCGCTCGGGGCTGACCAGCAGCACGTCGACCATGCCGTCGGCGACCTGGCCGTAGATCTCCTCCCACGCCTCGGGGTTGGCGGAGTTGATGGTGGCGGCCCTGATGCCGGCCCGCTCGGCGGCGGCGATCTGGTTGCGCATGAGAGCGAGCAGGGGCGAGACGATGACGGTCGGGCCCTCGCCCAGCTCGCGCAGCAGGGCCGTCGCGACGAAGTAGACGGCCGACTTGCCCCAGCCGGTGCGCTGGACCACGAGGACCCGCCGCCGGTCGACGACGAGCGCCTCGATGGCGGCCCACTGGTCGTCGCGGAGCCTGGCGTGCTCGCCTGCGAGCGCGCGCAGCCGCCCCTCCGCCTCTTCGCGCAGCATCGCCGCGTCGGGGGCTTCAGTCATGTGCTCCTTGTTACCAGGTTTCCCCGACGTTTTCGTTCCCGGCCTCGGCCACGGTCACTTGTCGGCGTGCTCCGGGAAGGCGTTGACGGTGACCCGGTGCATCCGCCGGCGCTCCGTGTAGTCGGCCACCGCGTAGTGCTGCGTCGGCCGGTTGTCCCAGAACGCCAGCGTGCCGGGGCGCCAGCGCAGCCGCACCTGGTACTCGGGTGAGCGGATGTGGTCCACCAGGAGCGGCAGCAGGGCCTCGTTCTCGCGGTCGGTGAGGCCGACCAGGCGCGTGGTTGAGGAGCGGTTGACGAACAGCGCCTTGCGGCCGGTCTCGGCGTGGACGCGCACGACGGGCCGCTCGATCGGCGGCCACTTGGCCTGGACCTCCTCCAGGTCGAACGGGTGACCCTTGGAGATGGCCTTCTTCATCGACATCGTGATGTCGTGCACCGCCGTCAGCTCGTCGCACAGGCGCTGGAGCGAGGGCGAGAGCGTCTCGTAGGCCAGATAGGTGTTCGCCCACAGGGTGTCGCCTCCGACGCTGGGAAGCTGGACGCAGCGCAGGAGGGAGCCCATGGGCGGGGTCGGCTCGAAGGTGTTGTCGCTGTGCCACTCGTCGCCGCCCTCGCCCTTGGGGTCGGTCTGGTCGAGGACGTGGATGGGGCTGGCGCTGTCCTTCTTGAACGCGGGGTGGTTGAGCGTGCCGAAGTTCAGCGCGAACTGCAGGTGCTGCTCGTCGTCGATGGGCTGGTCGCGGAAGAACAGCACCAGGTGCCTGAGCCAGCCCTCGCGGAGGGTCGCGACCTCCTCCTGGGACAACGGCTTGCGCAGGTCCACGCCGGTCACCTCGGCGCCGATGTGCCTGGTGACGGGATGAAACTCGATCATGTACGCCTCCGGAGACGAGGAGTATCCCTTTCCGGAACGTAATGCCCAAGCAATTGCTTGGTCAAGCACGATCTCCGCCGGACGGCACTCGAACACGCATGCTAAAAGCCGTCAGGGTGTTGGTACGATGCCTGCCATCGGCAAGCTTCAGCCAATCGGCGCGGGGAGGCGCCTGTGCCATCATCTCCAGGGGCGCACCACGCCCTTGCCCCCACCGCACGCACCGCACGCACCGCCGCACGGACCCCTGGCCGTCATCGCACCGCGACCAGGGCGGCCCGCGCCGGCGCCGCACCCGCCGATCCGGCCCTTCTCCATCGAGCCGACGGCTACGGTTACAGCACAAGGACAGAAGGAGGATGCGCTTCCCCCTCGGCGCGACGGCCGAGGTAGCCGCGCAGCACAAGATGGCCCGACGCACGACTGCACCCCCGCCTGAGGACTTCGAGGAGCGGATCGTCGACATCGACGTGTCCTCGGAGATGCGCACCAGCTTCCTCGAGTACGCCTACTCGGTCATCTACCAGCGGGCGCTGCCCGACGCCCGCGACGGCCTCAAGCCGGTGCAGCGGCGCATCCTCTACTCGATGAGCGAGATGGGCCTGCGCCCCGACCGCGGGCACGTCAAGTCCTCGCGCGTCGTCGGCGACGTCATGGGCAAGCTCCACCCGCACGGCGACACCGCGATCTACGACGCGGTCGTCCGGCTGGCGCAGCCGTTCTCCATGCGCCTGCCCCTGGTGGACGGCCACGGCAACTTCGGCTCCCCCGACGACATGCCGGCCGCCATGCGATACACCGAGGCCCGCCTCGCGCCGGCCGCGATGCTCATGGTCGAGTCGCTCGACGAGGACACGGTCGACTTCAAGCCCAACTACGACGGCCAGGAGACCGAGCCCACGGTCATGCCGTCGGCGTTCCCCAACCTGCTGGTCAACGGCACCACCGGCATCGCCGTCGGCATGGCGACCAACATGGCGCCGCACAACCTCGTCGAGGTCGTGGCCGCCGCCCGCCACCTGATCAAGAAGCCGGACGCGACGCTCGACGACCTCATGCGCTTCGTGCCGGGTCCCGACCTGCCGACGGGCGGCATGATCATCGGCCTGCAGGGCATCCGCGACGCCTACGAGAGCGGCCGCGGCACCTTCCGCATGCGCGCCAAGTGCGTGGTCGAGCAGATCACCCCGCGCCGCAAGGGCATCGTCGTCACCGAGCTGCCGTACAACGTCGGCCCCGAGCGCGTCGTCGCCAAGATCAAGGAGCTGGTCAACGCCAAGAAGCTCCAGGGCATCGCCGACCTCAAGGACCTCACCGACCGGCACAAGGGCCTGCGCCTGGTCATCGAGGTCAAGAACGGCTTCATCCCCGAGGCGGTGCTGGAGGAGCTCTACCGGCTCACGCCGATGGAGGAGACGTTCGGCATCAACAACGTCGCCCTCGTCGACGGCGAGCCGCGCACCCTCGGCCTGCGCCAGTTGCTGAGCGTCTACGTCGACCACCGCCTGGAGGTCGTGCGCCGCCGCTCCGAGTTCCGCCGCCGCAAGCGCGAGGAGCGCCTGCACCTGGTCGACGGCCTGATCGTCGCGCTGCTCAACATCGACGAGGTCATCCAGGTCATCCGCTCCTCCGACGACTCCGCGCAGGCGCGCAGCCGCCTCATGGAGGTCTTCGACCTGACCGACATCCAGGCCGCGTACATCCTGGACACGCCGCTGCGCCGCCTGACCCGCTACGACAAGCTGGAGCTGGACCGCGAGAAGGAGACGCTGACCGAGGAGATCGCCGAGCTGACCGGCATCCTGTCGTCGGAGACGCGGCTGCGCCAGGTGGTCTCGGCCGAGCTGGCCGACGTGGCCAAGAAGTACGGCACGCCGCGCCGCACCGTGCTGCTGGAGTCGTCCGGCACCCCGCGCACCGCCACGGTGGAGCTGCTGGTGGCCGACGAGCCGTGCCTGGCGCTGCTGTCGTCCACCGGCCTGCTGGCCCGCACCTCCGACGCCTCGCCGCTGGCGGAGGAGGGCGAGCGGGCCTCCCACGACGTCCTGGTGTCGGCCGTGCGCACGTCCGCCCGGGGCGAGATCGGGCTCGTGACGTCGCTGGGCCGGCTCATCCGGGTCCAGGTCGTCGATCTGCCCATCCTGCCGCCCACGGCCTCTCCGCCGTCGCTGTCCGGCGGCCATCCGGTCTCCGAGTTCGTGACGCTCGGCCCCGACGAGACGGTGGTCGGCCTCGGCGCGCTCGACCCCGACGGCCCGGGCCTGGCGCTCGGCACCGCGCAGGGCGTCGTCAAGCGGGTGGTGCCCGACTATCCGGCCAACCGCGACGACTTCGAGGTGATCACCCTGAAGGAGGGCGACACCGTGGTGGGCGCGGCCGAGCTGGAGTCGGAGGACCACGACCTCGTGTTCATCACCTCCGACGCGCAGCTCCTGCGCTTCCAGGCGTCGCTGGTGCGCCCGCAGGGACGGCCCGCGGGCGGCATGGCCGGCATCCGGCTCGACGGGGCGGCCCGGGTGATCTGGTTCGGCGTGGTGGACGCGGAGCGGCCCTCCCAGGTCGTGACCGTCGCCGGGTCGTCCACCGCCCTGCCCGGCACCCAGGTGGGCGGCGGCAAGGTGTCCGACTACGCCGAGTTCCCCGCCAAGGGGCGGGCCACGGGCGGCGTGCGGGCGCAGCGGTTCCTGAAGGGCGAGGACGTGCTGCTGCTGGCCTGGGCCGGTCCCGCGCCCGCCAAGGCGGTGTCGTCGTCGGGCAAGCCCGTGCCGCTGCCCGAGGAGGTCGGCCGCCGCGACGGCTCGGGCGTCCGCCTCACGCACACGATCGGCGCGGTCGGCGGCGCCCTGGGCGCGACCGGCCCGGTGACGGCGGCCTCGGCCGCGGCGGTGGCTCCCGACGGCTCGGTCCCCCTGGAAGGCTCCGTGGCCCTGGACGCCTCGGTGGTGGCCGACGGGCCTCCCGCGCCGAACGGCTCCTCCCCTCGGGAGGATTAGCACCCCTGGGAAAGGGGCGAGGGGCCGGGGTCCCCCGGGGGACCCGCCCCGCCCGCCCCCGCAGCCCCCCGGGGGGGGGCCCCCGGCGATTTGGGGGGGGGCCGGACGGACCGCGGAGCAGGGGACCGGCGGCGTGGCCGGCCGGTCGTCAGTCGCGGCAGAGGCAGAACGGGTGCCCGGCCGGGTCGAGGAAGACCCGGAAGCTGTCGTCCTCGCTCGGCTGGTGGTCGTGCTTGGTGGCGCCCAGCTCGATGACCGCCTTCTCCGCCTGGTCCATGTCCTCCACGGTCACGTCGAGGTGGAGCTGCTGGGGACGCTCGGAGCGGGGCCAGATCGGCGGCCGGTAGTCCTCGACCCGCTGGAACGCCAGCCGCTTCGGCGAGCCGCCGTCGGTGACGACCACCCAGTCGTCGTCCTGAGCGTCCACGGACCATCCCAGGAGTCCCGCGTAGAAGTCGGCCACCATGCGCGGGTTGGCGCAGTCGAAGACGATCGAGCGGAATTGCGCGATGCCCTTCACCACACACCTCCAAGTCGGTTGCGACGCCCTTGCTACCCGGACACCGCCCCCGCACACCCTTCTTCGGGCCGTCCTCAGGTGGCGCTGGCCGCGACGGACGGCAGGGCGAGGATCAGCTCGCGGGGCTCGCCGCCCTCCCAGCCGCGCACCAGCCGGGTGCCCTCAGGCCCCGGGTCGAACCCCTCGCGCCCGGACGCGCCGAAGCACCTGGCCTCCGCCAGCCGCTCGATCAGCGGATCGTCGTCCGCGAGCCCGGCCGCGTAGGCGGCGGCGTCGAGGAGCGCCAGCGCTGACCGCGCGTTGCGGCCGGCGTCGTTGGACTCCACCCGGTCGAGGCAGCGCCGCGCCTGGGCGCGGAAGTACGCGGCGAGGGATTCGGACCTACTCACGGCAACCTTCTTCGGCAACTCACACTGAGGGCTACGACATCATCACCCATGGTGACAGCCGATGGGGGGACGTTGGCCAACTCCCGCCTGTCGGGACCCCGCGAAAGCGTGTCAGAACGGCATGAGGCACTATCTCAGCATGAGTGCGTTCGACGACCTGCTTGACGGAAACGCGGAATACGCGAAGGACTTCGCCAACTCGGGCCTCACCGGCCGTGCGAAACGCGGACTCGCGGTGGTCACGTGCATGGACTCCCGCATCGACCCTCTGGGACTGCTGGGACTGCAGGCGGGTGACGCCAAGATCCTGCGCAACGCGGGCGCCCGCGTGACCGACGACGTCCTGCGCACTCTGGTCCTGGCCGTGTACCTGCTGGGCGTGGAGCGCGTGCTGGTGATGCCGCACACGGACTGCGGGATGTCCAAGGTGACGGACGGCGACGTGCACGACCTGACGCAGCTGCACGGGGTGGACACGCGCAGCCTGGAGTTCCACACCGTCCCGGACCAGGACTCGGCGCTGCGCCACGACCTCACGCGCATCCGGACGACGCCGTTCCTGCCGAAGGACATGCCGGTGGGCGGCGCCATCTACGACGTCCACACGGGAAAGCTGATGCCCGTCTCCCTGTGACCGGCCTGCGCCGGGGGACCACGCGGCGGTGAACGGTCATGATGGTCGTCATGGTGAGAGTGGGAGCCGCGCGCGCCGCCGCGGCGCGCTGGGTGGCCGAGCACGCGCGTCCCGATCCCCGCTACCGGGGGGCGTACGCCGCCGGGTCCACGGTCGGCCTGCCGGACGACGCCGAGCTGCCGCCGTCCTCGGACCTGGACCTCTTCGTGGTCATGGCCCAGGACCCGCCGCCGGCCAAGCCCGGCAAGCTGCGTTACCGGGGCGTCCTGCTGGAGGTGAGCCACCTCCCCTGGGCGGCGCTGCGGTCCGCCGACGAGGTCCTGGGCTCGTACCACCTGGCAGGGGCGTTCCGCACGGACAGCGTCATCGACGACCCCACCGGCCGCCTGCGCGCCCTTCAGGCGCACGTCGCGTCACGCTTCGCCGCCCGCCCGTGGGTGCGCCGCAGATGCGAGGACGCCGTACGGAGGATCGAGGCCCGCGCCACGTCGCTGACCTCCCCGGCGCCCGGCACTCCGCGGCCCTTCCACGAGCAGGTGATGACGTGGCTGTTCGCCGCCGGGGTCACGGCCCATGTGCCGCTCGTCGCCGCGCTGCGCAACCCGACCGTACGGCTGCGCTATCCGGCGGTGCGCGAGGTGCTCACCTCCTACCGCCTGTCCGGCCTCTACCTGGAGATGCTCGACCTCCTCGGCTGCTCGCACCTCCGGGCCGAACGGGTCCGGGGTCGCCTGCGCGAGCTGGCCACGACGTTCGACCTCGCGGCAGGCGTCGCGAGAACTCCGTTCCCCTTCAGCAGTGACATCACCTCGGCGGCCCGGCCGATCGCGATCGACGGCAGCCGGGACCTGGTCGAGCGCGGCGACCACCGCGAGGCCGTTTTCTGGATCATCGCGACGTTCGCCCGCTGCCACGCGATCCTGGCGGCGGACGCGCCCTCGCTCCACCGGTCGCGCCTGCCGTCGTTCGAGGCCGCGCTTGCGGACCTGGGCATCACCTCTGCCGATGACCTCCGCCGGCGCGCCGCCGAGGTCACCGGGTTCCTCCTCCGCCTCGCGCAGGCCACCGAGCACATCCTGGGCACGAACCCGGCCATCACGCCTTAGGTTCCGTCGAGGTGACCCCGGCGCGCGCGGCGGCCAGCGCGCCCGCAGCGGCGCGGTCCGCGGCGGCGTCGTCCAGGGGTTCCCCGGTGTTGAGCAGCGCGTAGTACAGGGGCGCGGAGACGGCGGCGATCACCCGGCGCGGGTCGGTTCCGGTGGGCAGTTCGCCTCGTTCGACGGCGTCGGTGACGCAGCCGGCCCACTCGTCGATGCGTACGGCGTAGAAGCGGTGCAGCGCCCGCGCGGCCTGCTCGTCGCACAGTGAGGCGGCGATCAGCGCCTTGAACAGGCGGCCCTGGCGGGGGTCGGTGAGGGTCCTGACGACCAGGCGGGCGTTGTCGCGCAGGTCCTCGTCGACGCTGCCCGTGCGCGCGCGGGGCAGGGACTGCTCGGCCATGTCGTCGAGCAGGTCGGCGGCGAGCGCACCGGGCGTGCCCCAACGGCGGTAGACGGTGGTCTTCCCGACCCCGGCGACCCGGGCGATCTCGGCGAGATCGAGGGCGTCGAAACCCTTCTCGGCCAGGGTGTCCCCGGCGGCCTGAAGGACGGCCTCGCGGACGCGGGCGGTGCGTCCTCCCGGACGGACGGCACCCGGCTGGGGAGCGGCGGCCATGACGGACTCCTTCTCTTCTCGCGAGCACCCTTATCGGGACTGTGGTTCCCTTACGGCAGCAGAGGTGCTACCGTACTCGCATCTTAACGGAACTACAGAACCGTTTGCACTGGTGTGCTCGAAAGGACGTCATCGTCATGTCCACCACGAAGCCCCTGCCCAGGGCCACGGCTCCGGCCTCCGCCCACGAGCCGCCTCCCCGGCGGCTGACCGTCCGGTTGAAGGTCGTCCTCGCGGTCCTGCTGGTCGCCCAGTTCATGCTGGCCGTCGACTTCTCGATCCTGAACGTGGCACTGCCCGCCATCGGTGACGACCTCGGCTTCTCCCTCGCGAACCTGCAGTGGATCGCCACCGCCTTCGCCCTGAGCGCCGCCGGTTTCACCCTCCTGTTCGGCCGCATCGGCGATCTGGTCGGCCGGAAGCGCATCTTCCTCGGCAGCCTCGCGCTCCTCGGCCTGGCCTCCCTGGTCGGCGGGCTCGCCCCGAACCCCGAGGTGCTCATCGTCGCCCGGGTCGCCCAGGGGCTCGCGACCGCCGCCGCGACCCCGGCCGGGCTCGCCCTGCTCACCACGTCCTTCCCCGAGGGGCCCCTGCGCCAGAAGGCCCTCGGCCTCAACGGCGCGCTCATGTCCGCCGGGTTCACCGCCGGCGCCGTCCTCGGCGGCGTCCTGACCGACCTGCTCTCGTGGCGCTGGGCCTTCTTCATCAACGTCCCCGTCGCGCTCGCCGTGCTCGCCGTCGCCCCCACCGTCATCGCCGAGTCCCGGCCCGCCGCGCGCCCCAAGGCCGACCTTCCCGGCGCGCTGACCGTGACCCTCGCGCTGCTCGGCATCGTCTACGGCCTGACGCAGGCCGGCGAGCACGGCTGGACCCACCCCGTGGCCCTGGCGGGTCTGCTGGGCGGCGCGGTCCTGCTGGTCGCCTTCCTCCTCGTCGAGCGCAGGGCCGCCCAGCCGCTGGTCCCGCTGCACGTGCTGAGGAAGCCCACCGTGGCCTGGGGCAACGTGCTCGGGCTGCTCGCCTTCGTCACCGAGACGTCCCTGGTGTACCTGCTCACGCTGTACATGCAGAAGACCCTCGGCTTCTCGGCCCTCGCCGCCGGGCTCTCCTTCGGTGTCCTGGGGCTCGGGACCGTGGCGGGCGGCCTGCTCGCGCCGAAGGCGATCGCCCGCACCTCCACCGTGGCCGTCCTGGTCGGGGGCGGGCTGCTGCAGGCGGTCTTCACCGCCGTCCTGCTCCTCCTCGGCGACACGCCGGACTCGATGGGGCTGCTGCTGCCCGCCACCTTCCTGGGCGGCGTGGGCAACATGCTGGTCATCGTCGGCTTCATGGTCACCGCCACCACCGGCCTGCCCGACCACGAGCAGGGTCTGGCGACCGGGCTGGCGTCGATGTCGCAGCAGGTCGGCATCACCATGGGGACCCCGATCATGTCCGCGATCGTCACAGCGGCGACCGCGGGCGCCATGTCCGCCGGGGCGATCCTGCACGGCGTCACCGTCGCCGTCGCCGCGAACGCCGCCCTGGTCCTCCTCGGCGTCCTCATCGCTGCCCTCCTGAAGCGGAAGATGTCATGAATCTCGTCGCAGCCCTCTCGGCTCTGGTGCTCGCACTCGGCTCGTCCACGGCCGTTCCCGGCCCTGCCCACGCCGCCGCCGACCAGCGGGCGGACTGGCGGGCCGCGTGGACGGCCGCGCCGCAGCGGCCCAGCGCCGGTTTCGAGCCCAACTGGTCGGAGGAGGGCTTCAGCGGCCAGAGCGTGCGCCAGGTGGTCAGGCCCACCGCGGGCGGCTCATGGCTGCGGATCCGGCTGTCGAACGACTACGGGCCGTCCCCCGTACCTCTGACGGGCGCCACCGTGGCCCTCGCCGGTCGGGGCGCCTCGGTGCGGCCGGATTCCGTACGGCACCTCACCTTCGCGCACGCCGGCTCGGCCAGTCTCCCTGCCCGTGGGCAGCTCGTGAGCGACCCCGTACGGCTCGACGTCCGCCCGTTCCAGTCGGTGGCCGTCACCCTGTACTTCGCCGGGACCACCGGACCGGCGACGTTCCACTCGCAGGCGTACGCCGGCAGCCTCCGGGCGCGGGGCGACCACCGCGCCGACACCGCGGCGAGCGCCTTCACGCAGCTGACCCACTCCTGGTACTACCTGTCCGGCCTCGACGTCGCGGGCGGCCCGAAGACGGGCGACGCCGTGGTGGCCTTCGGTGACTCCATCACGGACGGGTTCGGCTCGACCGCCGACGCCAACGGCCGCTACCCCGACGAGCTGGCCGAGCGGCTCGCCGCCCTGGGCCGGGCCCGGCCCGTCCTGAACGCCGGCATCGGCGGCAACCTGGTTCTCAACGACTCGGCCTGGTACGGCGACCGCTCAGCGGCCCGCTTCCGCCGCGACGTGCTCGACCAGCCGGGCGCCGGCACGGTCGTCGTGCTGGCGGGCGTCAACGACATCGGCTTCAGCGAGTCGGACACGCCGACGTACAAGCCGGCGCCCGTGGTCTCCGCCGACGAGCTGATCGCCGGGTACCGCCGGCTCATCCGGCAGGCGCACGCGAAGGGCGTCAAGGTGGTCGGGGCGACGCTGCTGCCGTTCAAGAACTCCGACCACTGGGGTGAGCACGCGGCCGCCGTCAGCGACGCCGTCAACCAGTGGATCCGCACCTCCGGCGAGTACGACGCGGTCGTGGACCTCGATCGGGGCATGGCCTCCCCCGGCGATCCCGACGTCCTCGACCCCGCCTACGACAGCGGCGACCACCTGCACCCCGACGACGACGGCTACACCGCCATGGCCCGCCTCATCGCCGACCAGCTCTGAGGCATCCACCGCAAGGCCCGCACCCGCGCACGGGGAGCGGGCCTTGCGGCGTCACCGGGTCTCACCCGGCCGACCGGCCCCGTACGCACGGAAAGCCGCGGGTCCGCCCTGCTGGGGACCGCAGGCGGTCTCGTGCGGCCGTCCGCTCCCGACCGTCGCGATGGGGTCGCCGAGGAGATGCCGCAGCGCGCTCTTCAGCGCCCGGACGCCGTCCGCGACCTGACCCCCAGCCAGTCCGACAAGAGGACAGCCCCACCATGAACACAGATCTCAACGGCCGCGTGGTCCTGGTCACCGGCGCGTCGACCGGGATCGGAGCCGCCATCGCCCGCGCCTACGGGCGAGAAGGCGCCCGGGTGGCGATCACCTGTCGCAACAACCCGGACAGCGCCGGCAAGGTGGCCGCGGACGCCGAGGCCTCCGGCGGGCAGGCGTACGTCGTCCGGCTCGACCTCGAAGACCTTCCGACCATCGACCGGGCCGTCGCGGCCGTCGCGGAGCGCTGGGGCGGCATCGACGTCCTCGTGGCCAACGCCGTGCGCTGGGGCGGCGACGGCCCGCCCGATCCCGGCATCCGCTTCGAGGACGTACCTCTGCGCGAGTGGGAGGCGATGATCAACGCCAACCTCGTCGGAACGGCGGCCTCGGTCCGCGCGGTGGCCCGGACGGCTCCGGCCGTCCTCGTGGACGACTGAGAGCAGTCAGGCCGTCCTCATGGACGGCCGGGAGCGGTCAGGCGTCGATGTGGTCGCGGTCCACCTCCGCCGCGCTGCTGACGATGAACTCGCGGCGCGGCGCCACGTCACTGCCCATGAGAAGGCTGAAGATGCCCTCGGCCCCCTCCGCGTCCTCGATGCGGACGCGGCGCAGGATGCGGTGGCGTGGGTCCATGGTGGTCTCGGCCAGCTGGTCGGCGTCCATCTCGCCGAGGCCCTTGTAGCGCTGCACCGGGTCCTTCCAGCGCTTGCCGCGCCGCTCCAGGTCGCGCAGCACCTTGTGCAGCTCGGCGTCGGAGTAGCAGTAGATGTACTTCTCCTTGCCCTTGCCGGGGTTGGTGAGCTCGATCCGGTGCAGGGGCGGGACGGCGGCGAACACGCGGCCGGCTTCGACCATGGGCCGCATGTAGCGGTGGAACAGCGTTAACAACAGGCACCGGATGTGGGCGCCGTCGACGTCGGCGTCGGCCATGAGGATGACCTTGCCGTAGCGGGCCGCCTCGATGTCGAAGGAGCGGCCGGAGCCGGCGCCGACGACCTGGATGATGGCGGCGCACTCGGCGTTCTTGAGCATGTCGCTCATCGACGCCTTCTGGACGTTGAGGATCTTGCCACGGATCGGCAGCAGCGCCTGGAACTCCGAGTCGCGGGCCAGCTTGGCCGTGCCCAGCGCCGAGTCCCCCTCGACGATGAACAGCTCGCTGCGGTCGACGTCGTCGCTGCGGCAGTCCACGAGCTTGGCGGGCAGCGCGGAGTTCTCCAGGGCGCTCTTGCGGCGCTGGTTGTCGCGGTGCTCGCGGGCGGCGATGCGCGCCTTGGCGGCGGCGACGATCTTCTCCAGCGCGGCCCGCAGCGGCTGCTTGAAGCCGCGCGGCGGGTTGGCGAACAGCTCCTTCAGCTCGCGCGAGACCACATGGGAGACGATGCGGGTGGCGGCGGAGGTGCCGAGGACCTCCTTGGTCTGGCCCTCGAACTGCGGCTCCGGCACACGGACGGTGACGACCGCGGTGAGGCCCTCGAGGATGTCCTCCTTGGTGACCGGGTCGTCGCCGTTCTTCAGCAGGCGGGTCTCGCGCAGCTGCTCGTTGATCGTGCGCACCAGGCCGCGCTCGAAGCCGGTGATGTGGGTGCCGCCCTTGGGGGTGGCGATCACGTTGACGAACGAGCGGACGGTCGACTCGTAGCCGCGGCCCCAGCGCACGGCCACGTCGACGGTCAGCTCCCGCTCCACCTCGGTGGGCGTCATGTGGCCCTGGTCGTCGAGGACCGGCACCGTCTCGTGGAAGTGGCCGACGCCCTGCAGGCGCAGCACGTCGCACACGGCCTCGTCGCGGGCCAGGAACTCGGTGAACTCGGAGATGCCGCCGTCGAAGCGGAACTCCTCCTCCACCCGCTCCTCGTGACGGCTGTCGATGACCACGAGCGTGAGGCCGGGCACCAGGAAGGCGGTCTGGCGGAGCCGGACGTGGATCTCGTCGAGCGACACCTCGGCGTCGGGCAGGAAGATCTGCTTGTCGGCCCAGAAGCGGACGCGGGTGCCGGTGACGGCGCGGGCCAGCTTGCCGCCGTCGCGCAGCCCGGACTTCTTGCGGAACTTGGCCGTCGGCCCGTCGCCGTCGAACACGCCCGGCACGCCCCGGCGGAAGCTGATCTCGTGGACGCGCCCGTCGCGGTCGACCTGGACGTCGAGGCGGGACGACAGCGCGTTGACCACGGAGGCGCCGACGCCGTGCAGGCCGCCGGAGGCGGCGTAGGAGCCGCCGCCGAACTTGCCGCCCGCGTGGAGCTTGGTGTAGACGAGCTCCACGCCGGCCAGGCCGCTCTTGGGCTCGATGTCGACGGGGATGCCGCGGCCGTCGTCGCGCACCTCGATGGAGCCGTCGGCGTGCAGCTCGACCTCGATGCGGGTGCAGTGACCCCCCAGCGCCTCGTCGACGCCGTTGTCCACGATCTCCCAGAGGCAATGCATGAGCCCGCGGCTGTCGGTGGACCCGATGTACATGCCCGGACGCTTGCGGACCGCTTCCAGCCCCTCAAGCACCGAGAGGTGACGAGCCGTGTAACCGGCCTCCACTAGGGTCACTCCAGCTCCTCCGGGTTGGTCATCGAACACCTGTGCGCAGCCTACCGTCCTTCTCCTGCGTAGGCGTACTTGCGCACGTGCGCGCGTCCAAGCTTGCCATGCGGTCACGTTTGCCGTTACCAACGGCCTGATCGTCATTACTTTCGGACACATTCCGCTCTGGGCGTAGCGAGGCGGCGGTTGGGAACGTCCACGTCCGGTTAGATGTTGTTCCAAGTGACTGACGCCAGATCCTCGCTTCGGCGGGGGTGACCCGAAAGGCGATACGTGACTGGAGCTCTCGCCCCCGTTAAGCCGCTGACGGCCCTCGACCGCTGCGACCGTTGCGGTGCCCAGGCCTACATTCGCGCGACCCTGCCTGTGGGTGGGGAGCTGCTGTTCTGCGCCCACCACGGGCGTCAGCACATTGCGGCGCTGCGCGAAAAGGGCGCCGACATCCTGGACGAGTCGGCACGGCTCAGCGAAACCCCTGCAATTGCCCACAACGACGAGCGCTGACCGGCGCCTCGTCGTGACGAGATAACCACATAACGCACAAGCGCGAAACGGCGACTCCGGCATGCCCGGGGCCGCCGTTTCGCGTTCCCCGGGGGGTGGGCGGTCGGGGCAAGCACAATCAGTACGGTTTGAGCACGGGCAGTCCGGGCGCACACCGTCAGTACGGGCGCACCGCCCGTACTGGCGCACCGCCAGCACGGACAAGCACCGTCAGTACGGGCACGCACGGCACAAGCGCTGACAGTACGGGCGCGCACCGGCAGTACGGGCAAGTGTGGGGAGGCGGGGCGTTCGGGTCAGCGGACGCGGTAGTGGTAACCCTGTCGGAGAGTGAAGCCCTCGCTCGCGTAGAGGGCCTGGGCGGTCTCGTTGCGGCGGGTCACCACCAGGTACGCCGACCGCGACCCGCCACTCAGCAGCAGGGCACGGAGCACGCTGCGGCCCAGCCCGCGGCGGCGGGCCTCCGGCAGCGTGGCCATGCAGAAGATCCCGAGCGTGTCACCCTGCGGCACGGCGCGGCCCACGGCGAGCGGCACGCCGTCCTCCTCGACCGCCGCGTACCACGCCGGCACGCCCGCGCAGATCCGCTCAGCCGCCTCCCGGCCGTCGGCGTACCGGCCGTCCACGGCCCACCACGTGTCCACCCATGCCCGCCAGGGGTGCTCCTCGATCCGCACCCGGTGTGTGGGTTCGGGCGTGTCGCCGGAGCGCGCCATGACCACGGTCGGGTCCACCACCTCGTAGCCCCTGCGGTCCAGCTCGGCGTCGAGCTCGGGCACCGCGCCGGGCCCGACCGAGAAGGCGGTGCGCGTCCCTCGTGCCGTGTAGAACTCCTCGGCGGCTCCGATCGCGGCTCCCAGGTCGGCGGGCCGGCCGAGGGGTAGCACCGAGTTCGCCCGCTTCGTCACTCCGTCGGCGTAGCGAAGAATCCACCCGCCATACGGCTGCCGCTCGAACGCAGGCCAGGCTTCGTGGACAAGTCTGTCGAAATCCATCAGCGCAGGTTATCCACCCCACCACCCCGAACGACGCAGAGGCCCGGCGAGCCAGGACGCCCAGGAAACCCGGACGACACAGAAGGCGGGCCGTGCGAGAAGCCGGCCGGCCTGCGAGGACCACACAGTGTGAGACGGCCCGGCGGCGCAAGACGGCCGGACAGCGCGAGAAACCTGGACGGCCCGCGAGGACCACACGGTCGAACGTCGCATGGTTGGACGGCCCAGGAGGTCCGGACACTCGGGAGGCCCAGGAGGCCTGGGGAGGCTCGGATGGCTCGCAGCAGGCGAGAAGGCCCGGAAGACTCGGAAAGTGGGAAGGTCCCGGGAGGCCCGGGAGGCTCGAAAGCCGAGGCGGTCCGGAAGGGGGGAGGTCGGGAGGCCCGGGGGCTCGAAAGACGGTCACTCGGGAGGTGGACGAAGTCGCCGAAGGAGATGGCTCAGGTGCGGCGTGACGGCGGCTCGCCCCGTGCGGGTCAGCGGGCGTCTCCCTGGAGGTCCTCAGCCCCGTACGGCGGGTGGGCCATCCCGTGCCTGCCGTACAAGATGGACCTCAGATCCTCAGCCCCATACGGCGGGTGGGCCATCCCGTGCCTGCCGTACAAGACGAACCCCCAACAGGATGCAACGAGTCGCGGCGCCCGCGGAAGCGACCGCTGGCCTGGGCTTATAGGGTGTGGCATCGTGCTGATCCTGTTGCCGCCGTCCGAGAGCAAGGCGTCCGAGGGCAGTGGCCCGCCCGTCGGTGAGCTGTCCTTCCCCGCCCTCGACAAGCCGCGCAAGCGGGTGCTCACCGCGCTGCTGCGCGTCTCCAAGCGCCGTGACGCCCTCGACGTGCTGGGCCTGACCCCGGGCCTGGCGGGCGAGACGGCCAGGAACCTGGCGATCAGGACCGCCCCCACGCTGCCCGCCGCCGACCTCTACACCGGCGTCCTGTACGACAACCTGGGCCTGGCCACCCTCGACGACGAGGCGAGGAAGCGGGCCGAGGAGGCGGTGCTGATCTTCTCGGGCCTGTGGGGCGTGCTGCGGATCACCGACCGGGTGCCGCCCTACCGGCTGTCGATGGGCGTCAACCTGCCTCCCCTGGGCGGCCTGGCGGCCTTCTGGCGGCCCCTGGTGGCCCGCCAGCTCGATCCCCTCCCCGGAGGAGGACTGGTCGTGGACCTGCGCTCGGCCACGTACGCGGGCGCCTGGCAGCCGGGAAACCGGTCGGTGGCGGTACGCGTGTTCCGGAGCGGCAAGGTCGTCAGCCACATGGCCAAGGCCACCCGTGGGGAGATCGCCCGCGCCCTGCTCGTCTCGGGCGCCGACCCGGAGACGCCCGGCGAGCTGGCCGAGCTCCTCCGCTCCCTCGGGCACACCGTCGACCTGACGGAGCCGGCCCGTTCCACCCGCCCCTGGACGCTCGACGTGCATCTGCCGTGAAGCGCCCGAACCCCTGAAGGGCCCCGAACCCCTGCAGGGCCCGAACGCCGAGGAGCCCCGCACCGGAAACAGTGCGGGGCTCCTCACGGCTGGTACGGCCGGTCAGTCCAGGTAGTCGCGCAGCACCTGGGACCGGGACGGGTGGCGGAGCTTGGACATGGTCTTCGACTCGATCTGCCGGATGCGCTCGCGCGTCACCCCGTAGACCTTGCCGATCTCGTCGAGGGTCTTCGGCTGACCGTCGGTGAGACCGAACCGCATGGACACGACGCCCGCCTCGCGCTCCGACAGCGTGTCGAGAACGGAGTGCAGCTGCTCCTGCAGCAGCGTGAAGCTGACGGCGTCGGCCGGGACGATGGCCTCGGAGTCCTCGATGAGGTCGCCGAACTCGCTGTCGCCCTCCTCGCCCAGCGGCGTGTGGAGGGAGATGGGCTCACGGCCGTACTTCTGGACCTCGACCACCTTCTCGGGGGTCATGTCCAGCTCGCGGGCCAGCTCCTCCGGCGTGGGCTCGCGGCCGAGGTCCTGCAGCATCTGCCGCTGGACACGGGCCAGCTTGTTGATCACTTCGACCATGTGGACCGGGATGCGGATGGTCCGCGCCTGGTCGGCCATGGCCCGGGTGATCGCCTGCCGGATCCACCACGTGGCGTAGGTGGAGAACTTGTAGCCCTTGGTGTAGTCGAACTTCTCCACCGCGCGGATCAGACCGAGGTTGCCCTCCTGGATCAGGTCCAGGAACAGCATGCCGCGGCCGGTGTAGCGCTTGGCCAGCGAGACCACCAGACGGAGGTTGGCCTCCAGCAGGTGGTTCTTGGCCCGGCGGCCGTCCTCGGCGATCCACTCCAGCTCGGCGCGGACGTCGACCGGCAGGCCGTCGGCCTCGCCGCTGCCGAGCTGCTCCTCGGCGAACAGGCCGGCCTCGATGCGCTTGGCCAGCTCGACCTCCTGCTCGGCGTTGAGCAGGGGGACCTTGCCGATCTGCTTGAGGTAGTCCTTGACCGGGTCGGCGGTGGCGCCGGCGGCCGCGACCTGCGCGACCGGGGCGTCATCGTCGTCGTCGGAGAGGATGAGGACCTCGTCCTCGGTCTTCTCCGTCGCGGCCACGGCGGCCACGTCGGCGGCCTTGGGCTCCTCGTCGGTGTCCTCGTCGGTCTCCGGCTCGGCCTCGGCGACGATCTCGTCGTCCTCGACCACGATGTCCTCGAGGTCCTCGAGCTCCACGTCGCCGTCGAGCTCGATGTCCTCGTCGTCGTCGACGCCCTCCGGAGAGGTCGGCTTGGTGGTGGCAGGCCCGGCGCTGTCGGCCGCGACCTTCTTGGCGGCCGGCGCCGCCTTCTTGGCCGCCGCGGGGGCGGCCTTCTTGGTGGGACCCGGCTTGGGCGGGGCCGCGGGCTTGGCGGTGACCGGCTTCTTGGGCGCGGCGGCGGACTCGACGGACTCGGCCGCCCCCACGACCGCGGTCACGGTCTCAGGCTGCTCTTTGGCGGCCGCCGCGGTCTTGGTCTTGACGGGGGCGGCGGTGCGGCGCTTTGCTGGTCCCCGAGACTTCTTCGGCGCAGCCGAATCCGCGGCGGTCACCACCACGGTCACGCCCTCTTTGCTGAGGTTCCGCAAGAACGCGGCGGCGTGTGACATGGGGATGTCCGCCTCCTCGAAGGCCTGGCGAACATCCTCAGACTCGAGGAAACCCTGCGAGCGCCCACGCTCGAGCAGTCGCTGAATGACGGGCTCGTTCAGCTCTTGTGGCTTCGAGCGAGTCGAACTTGCAGGCGACACGAACACCTCTCGAACGAACGCGTGGCGACAATGGACCCAGATGCCCGCTGGGGGGCTGTTGCCTCTCTCGGAGATCGGTGAGGCCGTGCGGACCGCGACGGACCTGCCCAGCATTGTGGCACGACCTCGCACTCCATACGGCCACCTCCCGGCGGTTGACCTCCACCCTAGGCCGACCAAGGCAGTAGTGCGTACGTAAGCGCGCCACTGATACCCGAAAGCAACCCTTATGACTGTTTCATTCAGTCACTCTTCGTGGCGGGCGGCACGTGGATGGCCAGGGCGGTAACGTCATCATCCTGTTCATATCCCGACAACATCCGGTCAACCAGGAAATCCAGCAACATGTGCGGACTACTGACGACCTCAGGCGGCGCTTCGGTCACAACACTGCAAATCTCTGCGAGACCGGCGTCCAGCCCCCGCTTCCGGTTCTCCACCAGGCCGTCGGAGTACAGCACCGCGGTGTGACCGGGCGGCACCACGAACCGGTACTGCCGGCGGCTCGTCGGCCAGCCGAGCGGCGTGCCGGGCGTGGCGTCGCAGAGCATCGCCGTGCCCTGGGGCGAGACCAGGACGGGTGGCGGGTGACCGGCGAGCGCCAGCGTGCCCTCGCCGGTGACGGGCTCGACCACCATGTACGCGAGCGTCGTGACCTGCTCCTCCTCCTCGGTGGCGTCGAAGACGCGGTCGAGACCGGTCAGCACGGCCGCGGGCGGCGGGTTGGTCAGCGCCAGGGCGCGCATGGCGTTGCGGATGCGGCCCATGCCGGCGGCGGCCTTGACGCCCTTGCCCATGACGTCGCCGACGACGGCCGCGACCCGGCCGTCCTGCAGCACGAACGCGTCGTACCAGTCGCCGCCGACCTGTACGTGACGGCTGCCGGAGCGGAAGCGCTGGGCCAGCTCCAGCCCCTTGACCACCGGCAGGCGGTCGGGCAGGAGACTGCGCTGGAGCGTCTCGGCGGTCTTGTGCTCCCGCTCGAACAGCGTCGCCCGCTCGACGGCGAGCGCGCACTGCCCGGCCAGCGCCTCCAGGAAGACGCCGTCCTCCTGGGAGATCTTCTGCGGCCTGGTGAACGAGAAGCGCAGCGCGCCGAGGGCCCGGCCGGCCGCCAGCAGCGGCAGGCCCACCCAGGCCCGCTCGTCACTGTTGGTGAAGTAGTTGGCGAGCACCTGCTCGTCGCCGCCGGCCTCCAGGAGCTGCGAGCGCAGGCTGTCGGGCGACTCGGCGAACACCGGCCGCCGGCTGTTGACGGCCATGGTGAGCACGCTGGTATGGGAGAGCGGGATCTCCTCGCCGGGGGCGCCGGCGGCCTCGGGGACGCCCTCGCCGTTGATCAGCTTGAGCGCGGCCCGGTCGGGGTCGAGCAGCGCGACGGCCGATCGGTCGGCGGCCAGCGCGGTGCGGCCCACGTCGATGATGACCTGCACGACCTGCTCCACGGTGAGCGCCTCGGCCAGTATGGCCGTGGCGCCCTGGAGCCGGGCGGTGCGCAGCGCGGCGGCGCCGAGCTGGTCGGTCAGGCGGCCGCGCATCTCCTCGGCCTCACGCTGCGGAGTGACGTCGGTGTTGGCGCCGACCCACTCGACCACGCGGCCGTGCCGGATGATGGGCACGGCGCGGACCTCGAAGTGGCGGTAGCCGCTGGCCCGGGTGCGCACGCGGTAGTTCCACTCGAACATGGTGCGGCCGCGCAGCGCCTCCTTCCAGGCCTCCTCGGTCTGCCGGCGCTCCTCGGGGTGGACGACCTCCAGCCAGCCGTGCGCGAGGTACTCCTCCAGGCCCTGGCCGGTGATGGCGCGCCACTGCGGCGCGTCCTCGACGACCGTGCCGGTGGGCGAGGTGATCCAGACGAGCTGCGACTGGGCCTCGACCAGTGACCGGTAACGCTCCTCGCTGCGGCGAAGGTCCTCCTCGGTCTGGCGGCTCTCGGTCACGTCGAGCCCGACCAGGGCGACGGCGCGCAGCTCCCCCGCCTCGTCGTGGACCGGCGAGAACGACAGCGACCAGTGGCGGTTCTCACCCTCGGGGGTGCGGACCCGCACCCGGCTCTCGGTCACCGGCGCGTCGCTCTCGATGACGCCCTGCACCGCGTGGGTGATGAGCTGGCTGAGGTCGGCGGCCAGGGCCTCGACCGGCACACGGCCGACGAGCCGCTCGGCGGGCACGCCGACGACGTCGGTGAACAGGTCGTTGACCCGCTGGACCCGGCCGTCGGGGTCGAAGAACGCGAAGGCGTACTGCGCCTCCGACAGCAGGCCCCCGAAGAGGGCGGAGTCTGAGATGTCCACATCCGACTCCCGGGGACGGGGAACGGAGGTCTCGGCGCTCATGGTCGGCACCTCCGTCGCGTGCCAGGGTCTCCCACGCGGCACATCTCCATAACTGTGTATCGGCGTAGCGCAGCTCCGGGCGACCGGATCCTGCTGTACATCATCGGCGATGGGCATGCGCGGACGGAAGCCCCGCAGGCCATACGGTCAACGCATCCTGTCAAAATCGCTCCACGTTACGCAGCAAGATCAGGCTACTTGGCCCGCGCCGACCCCTTGGCCTCCTGTTTGGCCTCTTGCTTGGCGGCCCGCACGCGGCCCAGCGTGTCGGCGTCGACCACATCCGCCACCGACCGGAACGATCCCTCCTCGCCGTACGGTCCCGCCGCCTCCCGCCAGCCGGGCGGCCGGACCCCCAGTTGCTTGCCGAGCAGTGCCAAAAATATCTGGGCTTTCTGCTTGCCGTAACCGGGAAGAGCCTGCAATCGCTTCAGCAGCTCTTTGCCGTCAGCCGCCTCGGCCCAGATCCTCTCGGGGTCGCCACCGTACTGCTCGGCGAGGTAGGCCGCCAGGCTCTGGACACGCGCCGCCATCGAGGAGGGGTAGCGGTGGACCGCCGGCTTCTCCGCCAGCAGGGCCGCGAACGCCTCGGGGTCGTAGGAGGCGATCTCCTCGGCCGTGAGGTCGTGCCCGAGCCGCTGGGCGATGGTGTAGGGGCCCGTGAACGCCCATTCCATCGGGATCTGCTGGTCGAGCAGCATGCCGATGAGGAGGGCGAGCGGACTGCGGCCGAGCAGGTCGTCGGCCTCCGTCCGCTGGGCGAGCTGGATGCGCATGGGAACAGCTTCGCATGAAAGCGCTTGCGGGGATGCGAACACAACCGTAGTGGAGGCTTGACACTGGCCCGAGAAAAGATGGAATGGGAGCGCAAGTCGCCCTGAGTCCATTCCTGGGGGTTTGCCCCTGGGCATCCAGAGGAATCTCACACCTATGCTCGCTCTGGCCACACGCTTCCTCAGGGAACCGGTCAGTCACCGGCTTGCCGAGGAATTCCTGACCGTGCCCACGGACACCATCGACCGCTGCGTGGCCGACGTGTGCGCGTGCGCCCACCACCTCGGCATCGCGGCGACCCCGGAGATCGTGGAGCGCGTCGCGCGCGAGCACCTGCTCGCGATCGTCAACTCCGCCCCGCCGCCGCGGAGTCCCCGATAACATCGGGGTCACCGGGCCGCGTTCTACGCACCGTTTCCGCCTGGAATGCGAGAGAGTGAGGGCGTGCGCCGACACCGACGAGATCCCCGGGAGAGCACCCCCCCAGACGATGTCTTCAAGGAGATGGTGCAGGCGGCTCGCGAGCTGCTGGCCGTGCGCAGCCCGCTCGACGCGGAGCTGATGGTCTCCGACATGATCGGCGCCTGGTGGGGACGGCGGGTCAGGGGCGGCGACGTCGAGCAGGTGCTCGGTGAGGGGCTGGTCGACTACGCCGCCAAGGCGGGCACCCCGGCGTCCCTCACGCTGCTGATCTGCCTGGCCTACCTGGGCACGGCCCGCCAGGGCGCCAAGGCCGAGGGCGCGGCGCTGGCGATGATGGAGTCGGGCGTGGCGCGTCCCGGCTGGGCCGACCGGGTGGGCGCGGTCAAGCCCACCGGCTGCTACGTCTCCCGTGACGCGTACGGCGACCAGGACACGGTGATCTGCACGTTCGCCTACCGGTGGGGCGAGGGCGGCCCGGAGCGCGGCGACGCGCCGGCGACGCCCGCGGGGGGCCAGGACCGGCACGCGCTGGTCATGGTGGTCGACCACAACATGTCGGGCATGGCGCGCGACGCCTGGGTCTCCTCCCAGGTCGACAAGCTGCTGGAGGAGGCCCGCGCCGAGGCGGCGGGCAACCCGATGCTGGTGTTCGGCGAGATCGAGCCGCAGCAGGCCAGGGCGCTGCTGGAGTCGGCGATGAAGGCCACGAGCGAGCCGAAGACGCCGCCGCCCGTCAGCGACAGCTACAGCGCCTACCACGCCTTCGCCCGTGCCCGCCTGAAGGCGCTGCCGCCGGGCCGCAAGCGTCCGGCGCCGCTGCACATCGAGGCGCCCTACAGCCGGGAGCGGCGGGCCATGCTGGCCGCCGAGTTCCTGGCCTCCGACGCGGCCGAGCACCTCTCGGACCCGTCGGCGGCCTCGCGCTGCGCCGACCACATCATCGAGTACGGCTGCGAGCAGGACTTCAGCCGCCCGCTGCGGGTCAGCCCGACCAAGTGCGAGACGTTCCTGCTCGACTGGCTGCCGCGCAAGGTCATGCTGAGCACGGCCGAGCAGGAGGCCATGCCGCACGTGCTGGCGGCCTGGGTGCGGTTCGCGGCGCGCCGCTCCGGGCTGCCGGAGGAAGGGCTGCGGGCCACGCTGGACGCCGTGTGGGAGGCGATCGGCAAGTTCCCCGAGGCGTACCGCGACCCGACCTCGTTCGGGCTGGACCGGCCGCTGCTGGAGCGGCTGCTGCCCGACGGCGACCTGTCGGCGCTGGCGCGGCGGGCGTTCGCCTTCCCCTTCCTGCAGGGCTTCCACAACGGGGTGGACCTCGACCGGCTCAACCCGGCCGACGAGGCCGACCGGCGGGCGCTGCTGGAGATCGACCACGTCGGCGCGATGGACGAGGAGCACCTGGCCTGGCACGAGGAGATCGCCACCCGGCTGTGGGAGGGCGACCCGCCGCAGCTGTGGGAGGCGGCGCAGCGACTGCTCGACCTGGGCCACGACCGCCACGACGTGCTGCACGTGCTCATCGAGATCGCCGAGCGCATCGGCGGCGACCCCGACGAGCTGGCCGCCGCCCTGGACGACATCGCCGACATCCCGGACGAGTTCTAGACCGCTCCACCCGGTACGACCAGAGCGGCGAGGTCGGCACGGCGACGCAGACCCGGTTCGTCGCACCGCGGTGGCGATGACGCGCGATGATGGGTCCATGGTGATCGACCTCAACGCCGACCTGGGCGAAGGCTTCGGGATCTGGCGGCTCGGCGACGACCTCGCGCTGCTCGACGTCGTCACGAGCGCGAACGTGGCCTGCGGCTTCCACGCCGGTGACCCGGTGACGATCAGGCGCACCTGCGCGGCGGCCGTCGACCGCGGCGTCTCGATCGGCGCCCAGGTGTCCTACCGCGACCTCGCGCACTTCGGTCGCAGGGAGATGGACGTCGAGCCGGAGGAGCTGTGCGCCGAGGTGCTCTACCAGCTCGCCGCCGTCGACGGCGTCGCGCGGGCGATGGGCGGGCGGGTCTCGTACGTCAAGCCGCACGGCGCGCTGTACAACCGGATCGTCCGCGACGAGGTCCAGGCGACCGCGGTCGTGGACGCGGTGGCCGACTACGACCCGTCGCTGCCGCTGCTCACGCTGCCGGGGTCGGCGGTGCACGCCGTGGCGGCCGCCGCGGGCGTCTCCACGGTCACGGAGGCGTTCGCCGACCGGGCGTACACGCCGGCGGGCGCGCTCGTGCCGCGCCGGGAGCCGGGAGCCGTCGTCCACGACGTGGAGGCGGTGACGGCGCGGGCCGTGCGGATGGCCGTGGAGGGCTCGGTGACGGCCGTGGACGGCAGCGCCGTGCCGGTGCCGGCCCGCTCGATCTGCGTCCACGGCGACACGCCCGACGCGGTACGGCTGGCGCGGGCGGTGCGCGACGGGCTGCTGGAGGCCGGGGTCGTGCTGCAGGCGTTCGCGTGATCCGCGGGGCCGGGGAGCACGGGCTGCTCGTGGAGACCGGGGCCCTGGAGGTGTCGCACCGGCTGGACGCCCTGCTGCGGGCCGACCGGCCGGACGGGGTGGTGGAGATCGTGCCGGGCCCGGAGACGGTGCTCGTGGTGGCTCCCGGCGCGGACCGGGGACGGCTGCGCGCCGTCCTGGAGCGGCTGCTGGGCGAGGCGGGCACCGGGGACGCCGGGGGTGCCGCGGCGGAGGACGCGGGGGGTGTCGTGGCGGAGCACGCCGGGGATGTCGTGGCGGAGCACGCCGGGGATGTCGTGGCGAAGCACGCCCGGGATGTCGTGGCGGAGCACGCCCGGGATGTCGTGCGGATCCCGGTCGTCTACGACGGGGAGGACCTGGCGTCCGTCGCGGAGCTGGCCGGGCTCTCCCCGGAGGAGGTGGTCGCCCGGCACACTGGGCGGGACCTGGTGGTGGGCTGGCTCGGGTTCGCGCCGGGCTTCGCCTACCTCACCGGCCTGGACCCGGCCCTGCACCTGCCGAGGCTCGGCACGCCGCGCACGTCCGTGCCCGCGGGCTCGGTCGCGGTCGCGGGCCCGTACTCCGCCGTCTACCCGAGCGCCTCGCCCGGCGGGTGGCGGCTGCTCGGCCGCACGTCGCTGCGGGTGTGGGACGTCACGGCCGAGCCGCCCTCGCCGTTCCGGCCGGGGACGCGGGTCAGGTTCGAACGCGCATGATCGAGGTTCTCGCGCCCGGGCCGTACGCGACCGTCCAGGACCTCGGGCGGCCCGGCCTCGCCCACCTCGGCGTGCCCGGCTCCGGCGCCGCCGACGCGGACGCCCTGCGGCTGGCCAACCGCCTGGTGGGCAACCCGGAGGCGCTGGCGGGGATCGAGCTGACGTACGGCGGGGCGCGCCTGGCCTTCCACGCGGGCGCCTGGGTCGCCGTCACGGGCGCCCCCTGCCCGCTCACGGCTGTGCCCGTCCCCGCGCCGTCCGGCGCGGAGGGGCGCGTGAGCGGGTGGCGCGCGCCCGCCGCCGGCGCCGGGGCGCCGTTCTGGGTCCCGGCGGGGACCGATCTGCGGTTCGGGACGCCCGCGTGGGGCCTGCGGAGCTACCTGGCGGTACGCGGCGGCGTGGCGGTCGAGCCGGTGCTCGGCAGCCGCTCCACCGACTCGCTGTCCGGCCTGGGGCCCGAGCCGCTGCGGGCCGGGGCGGTGCTGCCCGTGGGCGCCGTGGCGGGCCTGGAGCCGATCGTCGCCGACGTCGCGCCCGCGCGCGGGCCCCGGCCGGCCGTGCTGCGGGTGCTGCCGGGACCGCGCGACGACTGGTTCGTCCCGGGCGCGCTGGAGGCGCTGTGCGAGCGGCCGTACGTGGTCAGCCAGGACAGCAACCGCGTCGGGGTACGGCTGAGCGGCCGGGAGCTGGCACGCGCGCGGGAGGGGGAACTGCCCAGCGAGGGCATGGTCGCCGGCGCGCTCCAGGTGCCGCCGAGCGGGCAGCCGATCGTGTTCCTCGCCGACCACCCGCCGACGGGCGGCTACCCGGTGATCGCGGTGGTGGTGACGGCCGACCTCGCGGTGGCCGCCCAGCTCAGGCCGGGCGACGAGGTCCGTTTCACCACCCATCGCGTCACCTGATCCGGCCGGGCCGCACAGGTCAGAGCTCCACCTGGCCGGTGACGCACGTGACGGTGGAGCCGCCCACCCAGACGCCGCCGTCGTCGCCGGTGGTGACGCGCACCCGCCCCGAGCGGCCGAGCCGCGTGCCCTGGGCGGCCACGTACGGCGCGCTCGCCCGGCCGGTGCGCAGCAACCACTGGGCCACCGAGGCGTTGAGGCTGCCCGTCACCGGGTCCTCGACGGTGCCGCCCTCGAACGGGCAGAACGCCCGCACCTCGAACGCGTACGGCGCGCCCTCCGGGTGCGGGCCGACCACGCCGATGAAGCAGTCCACCAGCCCCGGCTCCACCGCGAGCACGGCGTCTGCGTCGCGCAGCAGCACGGCCACCCAGCCGGGGCCGTTGTCGGCCCACTCGATGTCGACGATCTCGCTCCGGTCGACGCGCAGCAGGGCCGCCACGTGCGCGGCGAACTCCTCCTCCACGGGCCCGGACCGGATCAGCGGCGGCGCGGAGAACGCCAGCCCGTCCTCCGTCCTGCGCACCCGGACCAGCCCGGCGCCGCACTCCTGCACGATCTCCCCGGCGGCCTTGGGCGTGCCTCCGGCCGCGAGCCAGGCGTGGCACGTGCCGAGCGTGGGGTGGCCGGCGAAGGGCAGCTCGGACGTCGTGGTGAAGATCCGGACCTGGTAGTCGGCGGCCGGGTCATCAGGCGGCAGCACGAACGTGGTCTCCGACAGGTTCGTCCAGTGCGCGAAGCGCTGCATCTCCTCCGTGGTCAGCCCCTTTCCGTCGAGGACGACGGCGAGGGGGTTGCCCCGGTACGGAACGGACGTGAACACATCGACCTGAGTGAAGGGACGCTGCATGCCGCAAGTCTCGCAGACGCGTCCCCTCGGGCGGTCAGGCCTCCGCCTCCTCGCCCGTCTCGGCCGGGACCGCGGCCAGGCGGGACTCCACGAGGGCGACGGCCTGGTCCAGGGCGGGCCCGGGGACCGGCTCGAACAGCTCCACCACGGCCCGGCCGCGCTCCGGCCGCCACACGCCGGCCACCCGCCCGCCGTACAGGACGACGGGTGAGATCCAGCCCGCCTGGCGGCTGACCTTCGCCTTGACGGCGGCCGGGATCAGCGGCTCCAGGTCGCGGGGCGCGCCCAGGATGTACGGGTCGAAGCCCGGCAGCAGGTGGACCTCCTCCGACGGCCGGGTGGCGGCCAGCCCGTCGAGGTGCTCGGTCAGCGCGAGCAGCGTGCGGCCGTCACCGGCGTCCACCTCGGTGAGCTCGGGCGCGAGGTCGCGGAACCACGCCTTGAGCACCGCCTTGCGCGCCACCCCGCCGAACAGCCACTTGTCGAACATCTCCGGCGTCGCCGGCCCGTGCGCCCCGAGGAACGCCCGCGCCACCCGCACCCCGGCCTCCTCCTGGGGCGGCGGCTCCGCGGGCCAGCCGGGCAGCCAGCGGCTCGGGGCGGCGAAGGTGACCCTGCCCCCGCGCGGCGGCCCGTAGCAGAGCTCGCCGAGGCGGCTGAGCGGCTTGAGCAGGGCGCCCCACCCGGAGGTCAGCGCCTGTCTGAGGTGGTCGTCGCCGGTCACCTCGACGACGGCGTCGACCAGCTCCTCGCGGGTCAGCGGCTTGTCCCCCAGCGCCCGCGGCACGGCGTCGATGACGGCCTCGATCTCGGCCGCGGTGACGCCGTGGCCGCGCTGCCAGGACCCCTTCTCCCAGAAGCGCAGCGTGCCGAGCGCCGAGCACAGGTCGGGCAGCGTGTCGGAGGGCACCAGGTGCAGGGTGCCGCGCATGACCCACGCCTTGGCCAGGGTGCGGTCCTCCCAGAGCGCCCGGTCCGGCTCGGCCGGGTCGGGGCGGGCGCTCCTGACGGCCACGGCCAGCCGCGCCGACGAGGCCACCTGCGCCTGCACCCCGCACAGCCGCCGGGCGACCGCCACGACGTCCGGCTCGGCCCCGGGGTGGGGGCCGCCGACGAACTGCCGGCGCAGACGCCAGGCGAGGATCTGGGGCCAGGTCAGCGAAGTCGCCACCGGACCGTTCTACCGGACGCCGCCGACAGTTCCGCGTCGCCTCGGCCGGGCCGGGTCATGGGGTGAAGCCGATGTCCTGGTAGCGCAGGTCGTAGAAGCCGCGGGCGCCCACGTTGGCCAGGTCGGCGCGCACGGCGACGTTCTGCGGGCGCTGGTAGAGCGGCAGCACGTTGACCTCCTCCCAGATGAGCCGGTCGGCCTCGTTGGTGGCGGCCCGGGCGCGGGCCGGGTCCAGGCTCTGGCCGGCCTTGTTCATGGCGTCGTCGATGGCCTTCGACCCGGTCCGGCCGAAGTTGGCGTTCCACGTCTTGCCGTCCGGCGCGTTCGCGTAGATCCCGTAGCTGCTCGACACCGGGAACGGGGTGCCGATGTAGGCGAAGGCGGTCAGGTCGAAGTTGCCGGGGATGACGTACTTGGTGAAGAAGTCGTCGCCGGGGACGGCCTGGATCGAGACCTGCACCCCGATCTGGCTCAGCATGCTCTGCGTCAGCTCCGCCTCGGACTTGCTCACCTGCACGCCGGAGGGCACGACGAAGCGCAGCGCCAGCGGCCTGCCGTCCTTCTGCCGGACGGCGCCGGACTGCTTCCATCCGGCCTCGTCGAGGAGCTGCCTGGCGCGTGCCGGGTTGTAGGCGCCGAGCGGACCGGCGTTGTCCTGGTAGCCCTCCTGGGTGTTCATGAAGAAGTGGTTGTCGAGCGTCGCGATCGGCCAGTCGAGGCCCTGCAGGTCGGACTGGGCGATGGCCTGGCGGTTGACGCCGAGCTGGACGGCCTGGCGGACCCGCTGGTCGCGCAGCAGGTCGCTGGAGCCGTTGAAGGTGATGTGCCGGAAGTCGGGGCCGGCCGCCTGGCGCACCTGCGCGTCGCGGGTGGTGCGGGCGCGGGCGTAGTCGGGCGCGGAGGGACCGATGTCGGCGACGTCGAGCTCGCCGTTGCCGAACGCGCCGATCAGGGAGTCCTGCTCGGAGGCGCGGTAGATGATCTGGTCGAGCTTGGCCGGCTGCCCCCACCAGTGGTCGTCGCGGACCAGCGTGATGGTCTTGGCGGTCTGGTCGAAGCCCTTGAGCCGGAACGGCCCCGCGGTCACCGGGATCTTGTTCAGCCACGCGTTGTTGAACGCGTCGGGCGTGCGGTTGGCCGAGGCGGGCAGCAGCGGCCCGAACAGCGACTGCCAGTCGCCGAACGGCCGGGCGAAGGTCACCACCACCTCGTGGTCGTCCCTGCCCCGGGCGACCTTCTGGATGTCCTGGTAGCCGGTGGAGCTGACGATGCGGTAGCGCGGGTCCTTGCCGTTGAGCGCCTGCCACTGGGCCTCGTAGTCGGCCCACGTGATGGGCTTGCCGTCGGACCAGCGGGCCTTCGGGTTGAGCCGGTAGGTGACCACCTGCCGGGGATCACGGGAGGTGATCTTGGCGTCGAGCACGTAGTCGGGGTTGGGGCTGATCGCCGCCTTCTGGTCCGACAGGAACGGCGCGGGCAGCAGGGCGTTGCTGATCACGGCGGCCACGGCGAGGTTGCCGTCGACGTGGTTGCGGTTCCACTGCGCGGGGAACTCGTTGACGCCCCAGCGCAGCGTGCCGCCGTCCTTGACCTTCTCGCGCGGCTGCGGGTTGATGTCGTACGCCTTGACGGCCTGGGCGGTCTCGTCGCCGGGGCCGCCTCCGGAGCCCTGTCCGCCGCCGCAGCCGGACAGCGTCAGCGGCACGGACAGGGCAAGGGTCAGGGCGACGGCGGTCCGGACGACTCTGGCCGGGCGTGGTGCCTTCATCGGGTTCTCCTGGGTTAGACGACTTCGAGCTTCTCCGCGTAATGGCAGGCCGCGCCCTGGTCGCCGGCCGGCGTACTCATGGGCAGGTCGCCGGGCGGCGTGTCCACGGGAAGCACGTCGGGCTCCACCTCGACGCAGAGCGTGCGCTCGGTCTCGGTCAGCACCGCGCGGAACTTCGGGCACCGGGTGCGGAAGCGGCAGCCCGACGGCGGATCGGCCGGGCTGGGGAGGTCACCTTCGAGGAGGATCCGCCTGCGCGAGCGCTCGCGGACGGGGTCGGGCAGCGGGATGGCGGACAGCAGCGCCTGGGTGTACGGGTGGGCGGGGGCGTCGTAGACGGCGTCGACGGAGCCGATCTCGGCGATGCGGCCGAGGTACATGACGGCGACCCGGTCGGCGATGTGCCGGACCACGGCCAGGTCGTGCGCCACGAACAGGTAGGACAGGCCGAGCCTGGCCTTCAGCTCGGCGAGCAGGTTGATCACTCCGGCCTGGATGGACACGTCCAGCGCCGAGACCGGCTCGTCGAGGACCAGCAGCCGGGGCTCCAGCGCGAGGGCGCGGGCGATGCCGATGCGCTGCCGCTGGCCGCCGGAGAAGTCCTGCGGGTAACGCTCGGCGTGCTCGGGCGCCAGGCCGACGAGCGCGAGCAGCTCCGCGACGCGCCGGCCGGCGCTCCCTCGCGGCTCCGTGCCGCCGTGCGTGCGCAGCGGCTCGGCGACGATGTCGTGGACGGTCATGCGGGGGTCGAGCGAGGCCAGCGGGTCCTGGAAGACGACCTGCATGTCGCGCCGGACCGCCATCCGCTCGGCCGCGCCGAGCCGGGCGGTGTCGTGGCCGAACACGACGATCCGTCCCTCCTGTGGCTTGGCCAGCTCCAGGATCTCCAGCAGGGTCGTCGTCTTGCCGCAGCCCGACTCGCCGACCAGGCCGAGCGTCTCGCCCTCGCGGATCTCGAAATCGACCCCGGCCACGGCGTGCACGGTGCCGACGCGGCGCTTGAACACGGCGCCGCGCATCAGCGGATAGTCCTTGACCAGGCCCTCCACCCGCAGCACCGGTTCACCGCGCGGGACGGCCGCGGGCGCGGTCGCCGGCTCCGGCTCGCGGCCGGGCGGCGCCTCGGCAGGGGCCGGGACCACCTCCTCCCACCGGATGCAGGCGGCCAGATGGCCTGGGCCGATCTCGAACAGCGGCGGCTCGGCCTCGTCGCAGTCGGCGATCCGCAGCGGGCAGCGCGGCGCGAACGGGCAGCCCGGCGGCAGCGCCGCGGGCGAGGGCGGGCCGCCCTCGATGGGCTCCAGCGCCCGCCGCGCGCCCCGGTCCACCCGCGGGATCGACCTGAGCAGCCCCACCGTGTACGGCATGCCGGGCCGGTAGTAGACGTCGTCCACGCCGCCCACCTCGACCGGCCGGCCCGCGTACATGACGAGCACCCGGTCGGCGAACCCGGCCACCACCCCCATGTCATGGGTGATCATGATGATGGCGGCGCCCGTCTCGTCACGGGCCTTCTTCAGCACCTCCAGCACCTGCGCCTGGATGGTGACGTCGAGCGCGGTCGTCGGCTCGTCGCAGATGATGAGGTCGGGGTCGTTGGCGATGGCCATCGCGATCATCGCGCGCTGCCGCATGCCGCCGGAGAACTCGTGGGGGAAGGCCAGCGCCCGCTCGGCGGGGTTGGGTATGCCGACGAGGTCGAGCAGGGACACGGCCTTGACCAGGGCCTGCTCCTTGGTGACCCGCTGGTGGACGCGCACGGCCTCGGCGATCTGGTCGCCGACCCGGTAGACGGGGGTGAGGGCGGACAGCGGGTCCTGGAAGACCATCGACATGGTCCGTCCGCGCAGGCCGTTCAGGTCCTTGTCGCGGGCGCCGATCAGCTCCCTGCCGTGCAGCAGCACCGAGCCGGAGACCCGGGCGGAGGGCGGCAGCAGCCCCATGACGGCCGAGGCGGTGACCGACTTGCCGGACCCGGACTCGCCGACGACGCCGAGGACCTCGCCGGGCCGTACCTCGAAGGACACGCCGCGCACGGCCGGCACGCCGCCGAAGGAGACGTCGAGCTCGCGGACCCGCAGAAGGGGCGTGGTGGCGGGTGTCATCGCGGCCTCGTGGAGGTGGGGTCGAAGGCGTCCCGCAGGGCGTCGCCGACGAGGTTGACCGCCAGCACGGTGACGACGAGCAGCCCGGCCACGAACCAGAACGTCCACGGCGCGTACACGGCGGTCTTGGAGCCGTCGGCGATGAGCGTGCCGAACGACACGTCGGGCGGCTGGATGCCGAAGCCGAAGTACGACAGCGAGGTCTCGGTGAGGATGGCCGCGCTGACGTTGAGGGTGGCGTCCACGATGAGCAGCGACGACAGGTTGGGCAGCACGTGCCGGAAGATGATCGTCACCGGGCGCACGCCCATGAACCGGGCGGCCTGGATGTACTCCCGCCGCTTCAGCGAGATCGTCATGCCGCGAATGATCTTGGATGTGACCATCCAGAGGAACAGCGCCAGCATGAGCACGAACAACACCCATGTCCCCTCACCGAACAGCGGCGACATAATCGCCAGGATGAGGAACGCGGGCAGCACGAGCAGCAGGTTGGTCAGCCAGGTCAGCGTCCGGTCGCCCCAGCCGGAGAAGTAACCGGCGAACGCCCCGACGAGCGCGGCCAGCGCGGTGGAGACCAGCGCGGCGAGCAGGCCCACGACGAGCGACTTCTGCATGCCGCGCAGCGTCACCGCGTAGACGTCGGCGCCGGTCTGCAGGGTGCCGAACCAGTGGCGGGCCGACGGCGGCTGGAGGAACGCGGTGAAGTCGCGGTCGGTGTAGGACCACGGGCTGAGCGGCGGCCCGGCGAACGCCAGGAGGAACAGGACCACGAGGACCGCCAGGCCGGCCGTGCCCTGCCGGGAGCCCAGGAACTGCCGGACGACGACCCGGCCCCTGGACGGCGCCCGGCGCGGCCCGCCGCCGGGGAGGCCGGGTGTCAGCTCCTCGGCCAGCTCCTCCTCCGGGAGCGTCATCCGGTTCTCACCCGCGGGTCGAGCGCGGCGTGCAGCAGGTCGGCGGCCAGCGAGGCGCAGAGCACCGCCACGGCGGCGAGGAACGCGATGGCCGCCACGGTGTTGACGTCGTTGGTGAAGATGGAGTTGATGAGCTGCTCCCCGAGCCCGTGCCAGCCGAAGATCTTCTCGGTGAACGTGGCGCCGGTCAGCAGCGCGCCGAACGTGAACGCGAAGTAGGTCATGACCGGCACCAGCGCGGTGCGCAGCGCGTGGCGGGTCAGGGCGGCCCGCCTGCTCAGGCCCTTGGCCCGGGCGGTGCGGACGAAGTCGGCGCCGAGCACGTCGAGCATCATGTTGCGCTGGTAGCGGCTGAAGACGGCGACCAGCGCCAGCGACAGCGAGATCGTCGGCAGGATGAGGTGCTGGATCCGGTCGAGCACGTTGCCCCAGAAGCCGGTGTCGAGGTCGCCGCTGTACTCGCCGCTGACCAGGAAGACCTGGGTGCCGAGCCGGTCGTTGACCCAGGTGCCGAGCAGGATGAGCATGTTGGCCAGCACGACGACGGGCACCGCGAGCACCGCGAACGACAGGGCCGCCGACGCGCGGTCGAACCACCCGTACTGCCGGACCGCGGCCAGGGCGCCGAGCAGCACCCCGCCGACGCTGCCGAAGATCAGCCCGAGCATCACGAGGCGGAACGTGACGCCGGCCCGCCGGCCGATGTCGTCGTTGACCGGCGACCCGGTGACGCTCTTGCCGAAGTCGCCGTGCAGCACCCCACTCGCCCAGGTGGCGTAGCGCTGGAGCAGCGGGGTCCGGTCGTTGAGGTTGAGCGCGGTCAGCTGGGCGTCGACCACGGCCGGGGGCGGCTTGGGGGTGCGGTCGGCGTAGTTGGAGCGCGGGTCGAGGGCGGTGGCGGCCAGCATGTACGCCAGGCTCGCGGCGACGGCGACGAGCACGAGATAGTTGAGCAGCCTGCGGGCCAGGAATCCCGCCATCCTCCCCCCTCCAGCGCACGATGCGTAGTCATATAGCTACACCATGCGACGGGGAGGGTGCCAGGACGTGTCGGGTGAACGACCGGAGAGTTCGACGACGGGGGTTCGACGACCGGAGTTCAGCGGCCGGAGAGCTCGTCGACGGCGGTGCGCACGTCCTCGCTGGTGATGGTGGTCAGCTCGGCGGAGGTGGCGGAGCCGCCCTGGGAGGCCAGTGCGGCCAGCCGCACGTCGCGGCGCATGGCCGCCCGCTCGAACAGCGACCGGGCGAAGCGGCCGTTGCCGAGCCCGTCGATCAGCCGCTCCTCGCACACCCAGGCGAAGACCTCGTCGAGGTCGCGCAGCGCGGCCTCGTCGAAGCGGTCGCCGGACTTCTCCGCCAGCAGCACCGCGATCTCCGACAGCTCGGACGGCGCGTAGCTGGGGAAGGCGACGCGGTGGCCGAAGCGGCTGGCCAGGCCCGGGTTGGTGGCGAGGAGGGCGTCCATCTCGCGCTCGTAGCCGGCCAGCACGATGACGAGCCGGTCGCGGTCGTCCTCGGCGCGCTTGAGCAGGGTCTGCACGGCCTCGGCGCCGAACGCGTCGCCGCCGGAGTAGCCGGGGTTGACCAGGCTGTACGCCTCGTCGATGAACAGCACGCCGCCGAGGGCCCGGTCGACCAGCTCGTTGGTCTTGATCGCGGTCGCGCCGAGGTGCTGGCCCACGAGGTCGGCCCGCTGCGCCTCCACCACGTCGGGCCGGGCGAGCAGCCCCAGCGCGGCGAACACCCGTCCGAGGACCCGCGCCACCGTCGTCTTGCCGGTGCCGGGCGGCCCGACGAAAACGAAGTGCCGCGTCTGCGCCGGCGTGGGCAGGCCGCGCTCCTGCCGCATCCGCGCCACCTGGAGCTGCGCGGCGATGGCGTGGACCTGCCGCTTGACCGGCGCCAGCCCGGCCATCCGGTCGAGGTCGCCGAGCGCCTCCTCCAGCGTCGGCGTGGCCTCGTGGCCGCGGAAGCGGGCGGTCAGCTCGTTGAACGCCTTGGTCACATCGGGCGTGGTGGTGGTCACCAGGTCCTCGGTGGTCGGGGTGCCGCCCGCGCCCACCACCCGCACGTCGCGGGCCTGCGCGGCCGCCTCCACCAGACTGCGCGCGAAGCGGGCGTTGCCCAGCTCGTCCACCAGCCCGCGCCGCTGCACGTCCTCGAACAGGCCGAGCAGCGCGGCCCTGGTCTCGCCGGACATCGTGTCGCCCCGGCGCCGCTGGAGCAGCTCGGTGATCTCGGCCAGCTCGGCGGGAGAGTAGCCGGGGAAGCGCACCCGGGTGGCGAAACGGCTGGCCAGGCCCGGGTTGGAGGCCAGGAAGCCGGCCATCTCCTGCTCGTAGCCGGCCAGGATGATGATCAGCCGGTCGCGGTCGTCCTCGGCCCGCTTGAGCAGGGTCTGCACGGCCTCGGCGCCGAACCGGTCGGGCTGCCCGTCGGAGGAGTTGACCAGGCTGTACGCCTCGTCGATGAACAGGACACCGCCGAGAGCCCGGTCGACCAGCTCGTTCGTCTTGATCGCGGTCGCGCCGAGGAACTCCCCGACCAGGTCGGCGCGCTGCGCCTCCACCACGTACGGGGTGTCCAGCAGGCCGAACGCGTAGAAGATCTTCGCCAGGGTGCGGGCCACGCTCGTCTTGCCGGTGCCCGGCGGCCCGGAGAAGACGAAGTGGCGGGTCGGCCGGCCGGCCGTGTAGCCGGCCTCGGCCCGCAGCCGGGACGCCTCGATCGAGGCCGCGATGGAGCGCACCTGCTCCTTGACCGGGGAGAGCCCGATCATGCTCTCCAGCTCGCCCAGCGCGTCCTCGACCGAGATGCTGGGCGGCCCGGCGCCCCGGTCGTGCTGCGACTCCGGCCTGCCCTCGCGGACCCGTACGCGCAGCTGCTCCTGCTCCTGGACCGTCATCTCGGCCTTGGCGCGGCGGGCCAGCAGGAAGCGGTAGAGCAGCGCCGCGGCGGCCACGCCGTACGCGACCCAGACGGCGGTGGCGTCGGAGACCAGGGAGAGGGCCGCCGAGAGCAGGCCCGCGGGCAGCAGCGCCAGCAGGGCGGTCAGCCACGGCGGCACCCAGCGGATCAGGTGCGCGACGGCGGCGACCGGCACGGCCAGCACCAGCAGCAGCGTCGGCGCGGGCGAGCCGACCGGGAACAGCAGCACGAACACCGGCATCAGCACGGCCCAGGCCGCCACCACCACGGCGGTGGCCGCGGCGCGCGGGAAGCGCAGGGTGAGCGCGGCGAAGGCCAGCAGGGCAAGCGTGACGAGGAACGTCTGCGCGAGGTCCCAGCCGAGGGCCGCGCCCAGGCCGACGGAGCCGATCAGCACCGAGGCGTACATCACCCGGCGGACGGCCGGGGGAAGATGGAAATAACGCAGGCGCACCCGCTCGAACAGATCCCGCGCCGCGACCCGCCCCGCGGCCTGGGCCCTGCCGGACTCACGCATCACGCCTCCCCGGTCCGCCCCCGGTTATACCGCACCAGACGGACGATTGGGCGGACCTGACACGCCAGGTGACGCCTGACGTTCGGGGGACTTATGGGACTTTCCCCGGGACGCTCCCGTCAGCCGCGCTGGTGTCTTCCCGGGAACTCTCCGGTCAGCACCTGCTTGGGCGTGACGCGCAGGAGGCCCGGGCCGGCCACGGCGACGCCGCGCACCTCCACCCACCGGCGGCGCGGCGACGGGCCGGCCGCGAACACCGCCACCCGCGGGTCCGCCTCCACCGCCTCCCCGGCACCGGCCTCGGCGACCAGCCGCAGCTCTCCGGCGGGGCCGATCGAGGCGGCCGCGCCGACCGTCCGCGGGCCGAGCGGGTCGGCGAAGGACAGGACGACGTTCCTGGCGTACGCGAGGGCCTGGCGCGCCTCCTGGCCGAGCGGCACGGACGGCTCGTCACCGGCGGGCAGGTCGCACATGAGGAGCGAGGAGCGCCAGGGGCCCGGCCCGCCGCGCCACCACGCGCGCCCGGCCCGCACCGCGAACACGACCGCCACCAGCCCGAGCGCCGCCATGCCCGCACGCCACGCCCACGCGGCCCCGTCGCCCGACGCGGGTCCCGTCCCGCCCTGTGCCGTCCAGTCCAGCAGGGCGCCGGCCGCGCATCCGGCCGCCGCGAGGACGAGCAGGACGACCGCCGCGCGCAGCCACCCGTCCTCGCCGCCGTGGCGGGCGCGCCGGTAGCAGCGCAGCAGCGGGTACGGCACGGCCACGGCGGCCAGCGCGGCCCTGGGCTCCACGGCCAGCGCCCCGCACGCCAGTGGCACCAGGACAGACCAGGTGCGGCCGAGCAGGATCCACAGCGTCACCCCGGTGTTCCTGCGCGCGGTCCGCTCGCCGTCCACGGCGGTGAACTGCTCCAGCGCCCGGACGGGGTGACCGCGCCACGTCCCGGCCAGGGCGCGCAGGGCGGCGTGCGCGGGCCAGCCGAGCACCGCGATGGCCGCGAGCCCGGCCCACACCGGGTCCAGCCACGGCGGCACGCCGGGGGCCGCGGTCAGGCCCAGCCAGGCGGCGTACGCGGCCACCGACACGGCCGCCGACACCACCTCCGTGCCGAGCCACGGGTCGCGCCCCATCATGGCGGGCACGCGCGGCCACACCCGGATGCGGCGCGCCTGCCGGACCGTGAGAGCGGCCAGCAGCACCAGCGCGACCAGGCCGCCCAGCTTGGCCTGGAGGGCGAGGTCGGCGGCCTGCGCGGTCGCGGCGACGCCGATCGTGGCCAGCGCCGCCAGCAGCCGGGCCTGTCGCGACCACACCTCCAGCGCCCGTCTCGCCCGGCCGGTCTCACGCGGGTCCACCGGCCAGGCGGGGTCGTGGTGGGCCCGGGGGCGGTCCCACCGCAGCAACGCCAGCCCCAGATTCACCCGCGCCCGCGCCCGGACCGCATCCCCTGGCCACTCCCCGGCCACCGGGCCCGCGACCTGGTGACCTGTGGAGCTGGGAGACAGGCCGAGGGCGGGTGGGCGCGCGGGACCGGAGGCGGGTGGATGCGCGGCGGGCGAGTGCACGGGATCCGGGGCGGGTGGGTGGCCGGGGGTGAGTCTCGGGTCGGTGGCGAGGGCGGTGCGGTAGGCGGTCTCGGCGTGGGCGTGGTCGCCGCGCAGCAGGGCGAGGTCCCCTTCGAGGGCGTGCGGCGCGGGCTCCTCGGGGGCGAACGCGCGGGCCAGCCCCGCCTGGCCGGCGGCCTCGTCCGCGTGGCCGGGCAGGCGGGCCAGCGCCGTGGCCAGGCGTACCCGGGCCGACCAGGAGCCCGGCGCCAGCCGGACCGCCTCGCGCGCCGGCGGAAGGGCGTCGGCGTCCCGGCCCAGCCGTTCCAGGGCCAGGCTCATCAGGCGGTGCGCCCACTCCCCCGTTGCGGCGGCCTCTCCGTGGTCGTCGCGCGCGGCGGCCTCGCGGGCGGCGTTCAGGGCCTCCTCGGGGCGGCCGGCGTGGAGGCGGGCGACAGCTTCGGTGCACCAATCTCGTGGGGATTTGTCGGTTTTTTCACGGTTCTTGCTATGATTTCCGTCCGTCCCCACCAGCTCATGGTCGGCTGTTCGATGAAAGTTGAACAGGTGACGACATAGGGCTGTATCTCTCTAGAGAGGTACGCGTGAGGGCCTTCGATGCGCGGATACCGCTATACCAAGCGCATGCCATGGCCTAAGCTGCCACGCAAGCTGGAGCGGAGGAGCCCGGAGGCAGCGTCAACCACGTTTCCGACGCAGCGAGCCCCGCATCCACGGCGACCACAGTCATGCGCGGGCCCGGTGTGATCGGATCGGCCGGCAAGGAGGTCCATGACCGTCACACAGGCCGCCCCCCTCGTACGGCGTGGGGCCCGGCGACACCCCGACAACCGCTGGTCGATCCTCCTGCTGCTCTGCCTGAGCCTGCTCCTGATCACCGTCGACGCCACGGTCCTGCACATCGCCGTCCCGGCGCTGACCGCGGCGCTGGAGCCGTCGGCCGTCCAGCTCCTGTGGATCATCGACGTCTACTCGCTGGTGGTCGCGCCGCTGCTGATCATGTTCGGCACGCTCGGCGACCGCTACGGCCGTAAACGGCTGGTCCTGGGTGGGTTCGTGCTGTTCGGGGTGGCCTCGGCCGCCGCGGCCTTCTCCCCCACTCCCCTCTTCCTCATCCTCGCGCGGGCGCTGCTCGGCGTCGGCGGCGCCATGATCATGCCGGCCACGCTGTCGCTGATCCGCCAGGTCTTCACCGACCGCCGCGAGCGGGCCATCGCCCTCGGCGTCTGGAGCGCGGTCGCCGCGGCGGGCGCGGCCGTCGGCCCGCTGATCAGCGGCCTGCTCGTCAGCGTCTGGTGGGGCGCCGTCTTCCTCGTCAACGTGCCGATCCTGCTGGTGCTGCTGCCCGCCGCCGCCCGGCTGCTGCCCGACTCGCGCCGCGACGACGGCAGGCCCTGGGACGGGCTGAGCGCCGTGCTGTCGGTGCTGGGCATCCTGGCGCTCGCCTTCGGCCTGAAGGAGGCGGGATCGGGCAGCCTCATGCCGTTCGGGGCGTCCGTCGCCGTGTTCCTGGCGGGGGTGACGCTGCTGGTGTGGTTCGTCAGGCGGCAGTCGCGGCTGACGGCGCCGCTGCTGGAGATCGGCCTGTTCCGGAGCCGGGCGTTCACCACCGGCGTGGCCGGGGTGCTGCTGGGCGTGTTCGCGCTCGTGGGGCTCCAGCTCATGCTGGCCCAGTACCTCCAGCTCGTCCTCGGCGACCGGCCGCCGCAGGCGGCGATCCGGATGCTGCCGCTGGTGCTGTCGGCCATCGCCGGCGGGCTCGCCGCGGCCCACATCCTGCCGCGCGCCGGCATGCGCGCCACCATGAGCGGCGGCCTCGGCCTCGTCGCGCTCTCCCTCACCCCCACGCTGAACTGGGGCGTCGAGAGTCATCCCGTCATGCTCGGGGTGTGCTTCGTCGGCATCGGGTTCGGCGTCCAGGTCGCGCTGCTGGCCGCCTCCGACACGATCATGTCGTCGGTCCCGGAGTCGCGGGCGGGCGGGGCCGCCGCCATCGAGGAGACCGCCTACGAGCTGGGCGCCGGACTCGGCGTGGCCGTCCTCGGCACGATCACCACCATGGCGTACGCGCCCAGCCTCCCGCCCGTGCCCGGTGTGCCCGGCGCGGCCATGGACCAGGCCCGGCAGTCCCTGGCCGGCGCCGCCCACGTGGCCCAGGAGATCGGCGGCAGCGCGGGCGACGCGCTGCTCACCGCCGCGCGGTGGGCCTTCGTCAACGCCCTGCACACCACGGTCGTGGTGAGCATCGTCCTGCTCAGCCTGACCGCCCTCGCCGTGGCCACGCTGCTGCGCCGTGATTGAGGTGTGCGATGTCCCCCTCCGGGCAGAGATCTACCGTGAGACAGGCCTTCCATGACGTCGCCGCCCTGGTCGCCCGCTTAGGCGTCGGCGGCATCTTCTTCGCCAACGGCTGGCACAAGCTGGAGGACGGCCTGAAGAGCACCGGCCTCCTGTTCGCCCAGCAGGGCGCGCCCGCGCCACGGGCCTGGGCCACGGTCACCATGCTCGCCGAGCTGATCGGCGGCGCGCTGCTCATCGCCGGGCTGCTGGTGGCGCTGACGGGGCTGGTGCTGTTCGCCGAGGCGCTGGCCGTGTTCCTGGTCGCGCCGCCGCTCAACCCCATCACCGTGAACGAGCTCATCCTGCTCGGGGTGGCCGCGCTGCTGCTGGCCGTCGTGGGCGCGGGGCGGGTGTCGGTGGACCACATGGTGGTGATCCGGCGCCGGGAGTCGGCCGCGGCCAGCGAGTTCGCGGCCGACACGGAGGCGGACCAGGTCATCGCCTCCCTGCGCGACCCCGACACGGCCCGCCCTTCTTCCGGCCCCCCTTCCGGCGCCACCGCCTCCGGGCCGAAGACATCCTCCACCGAAACCGCCGCGGGATCGGGCACGGAGACCGGCACCGGGCCGGGCACGGCGGCTCGTACGCGGGCCCGTACGGAGACGGAGAAGGCCGGGCAGGGAGACACGGCGCCCCACCCCCGCCCGCGCCGCCCGCAGGCCGAGACGGCGGCGCCCGCCGACGAGCCGGCCTCGTCACCGGTGCCGGGCGACACCCTGGTCGCGGGCCGCAAGAAGCCCCCGGGGCGAACCCGCCGCACCCAGCCCGACGAGTAGGCACCCGTCGGGCCGCCGTGATCAGAGCTCGAAGCGGGCGACCCGGCGGAGCTTGTTCATGGCGTCCAGAGCCGCCACCTTGTACGACTCCGCCAGCGTCGGGTAGTTGAAGACCGCGTCCACCAGGTAGTCGATCGTGCCGCCGCAGCCCATCACCGCCTGGCCGATGTGCAGCAGCTCGGTGGCGCCCGTGCCGAACACGTGGACGCCCAGCAGCGACCGGTCCTCCGGCGAGACCAGCAGCTTCAGCATGCCGTACGTGTCGCCGATGATCTGCCCGCGGGCCAGCTCCCGGTAGCGGGAGATGCCCACCTCGAACGGCACCTGCGACGTGGTCAGCTCGTCCTCGGTGCGGCCGATGAAGGAGATCTCCGGGATCGTGTAGATGCCGATCGGCTGGAGGTGATGGATGCCGTGCAGGGGCTCGGCGCAGGCGTGGTGGGCGGCGATGCGGCCCTGCTCCATCGATGTGGCGGCCAGCGAGGGGAATCCGATGACGTCGCCCACCGCGTAGATGTGCGGGACGGTGGTGCGGTAGTGCTCGTCCACCGGGATGCGACCGCGGTCGTCGGCCGACAGGCCGGCCATCTCCAGGCCGAGGCCGTCGGTCATGCCCTGGCGGCCCGCCGAGTACATGACGGTCTCGGCCGGGATCTTCTTGCCGCTCTCCAGCAGCGCCAGCGCTCCCCTGGCCCGGCGCTCGACGGCGGCCACCGTCTCGCCGAACCGGAACGTCACCGCGAGGTCGCGCAGGTGGTACTTCAGCGCCTCGACGATCTCCAGGTCGCAGAAGTCGAGCATCCGCTCCCGCCGCTCCACGACCGTGACCTTGGTGCCGAGGGCGGCGAACATGGAGGCGTACTCGATGCCGATGACGCCCGCCCCGACGACGATGAGCGAGTCGGGGACGGCCTGGAGGTTGAGGATGCCGTCGGAGTCGATGATCGTCTCTTCGTCGAACTCGACCGACGCGGGGCGGGCCGGTCGCGTTCCCGTCGCGATGATGATCTTGTCGGCGGTGATCTTGACGTCGCGGTTCGAGTCGTCGACCACGTCCAGCGTGTGCGGGTCCACGAACCTGGCCGTCCCGGGCACCACGGCGACGTGGTTGCGCGAGAGCTGGCTGCGGATCACGTCGATCTCCCGGCCGATGACGTGCTGGGTGCGGATGCCCAGGTCGCCCACGGTGATGTCGTCCTTGACCCGGTAGCTCTGGCCGTACATCTCCCGCTGGTTGAGGCCCGTGAGGTAGAGCACGGCCTCGCGCAGGGTCTTGGACGGGATCGTGCCGGTGTTGATGCAGACGCCGCCCATCATGTTCCGGCGCTCGACGATGACGACCCGCTTCTCGAGCTTCGCGGCGGCGATGGCCGCTTTCTGCCCGCCGGGCCCGGAACCTATGACGGCAACCTCGAAGTCGGCCACGCTTCCAGTGTCCCTCTGGTGGGCGGTTCACGCCATGAGGGTTCAGCCGGACATGCCGGCCATCACCCGGTCAACGAGGCCGTCGCTGCCCTCCTGGCGGGCGCAGTGGGCGCAGCAGTACCAGTTCTTGCCCGACTGGACGCCGTGCCCGATGACGCGGGTGCCGCAGTGCTCGCAGATCGGCGCCATGGCCTGGATCGCGCACTGGAAGGAGTCGAAGGTGTGCACGGCTCCCTGGGCGTGGACCTCGAAGGACATGTCGTAGTCGTTCCCGCACGTCTCGCAGACGGCCATGGTGTCCCCCTCGTGCTGTCACCGGTACGCCGGAGGGACATACCCGGTCGGCCGCCACTGTTGCCCCAAGAGCCGGCCATTTTCCGGAGAGGTGTCAACGGGACAGGACGGCCCGTGCGAGCAGGGGAAGCGCGAGCAGGCCGAGGGCCGAGAGGGCGGCCGGCAGGCCGAGCCCGGCCGCCAGCGCCGCCACGAGCGGCGGGCTGATGACGAACGCGGTGTACGACACGACGGAGACGCCCGACACGAGCGCGCCGCTCGGGTCCCGGGCGGCGGCCCGGCTGAGGACGGCCGGCACCAGCGGCCCCAGGGCGAGCCCGGCCAGAGCGAACCCGGCCAGTGAGATCGGCACCGCCCAGGGCCCCGCACCCGTGCCGCCGCCCCAGCCGGCGAGGGCGATCCCCGTGCCCCCGCCCAGGCCGGCCACCAGGTAAAGGGGGCGCAGCCGCAGGCCGGGCAGCGCCTGCGCGACCAGGCGGCCGGCCGTGAGCGCCCCCATGTACACCGCCGGCGCAGCGCTCGCCACCAGGGCCGAGGCGGCACGGTGCTCCTCCAGCAGCAGCACCGACCACTGCTCCACCGCGTTCTCGATGACCAGGGCGCACGCCGTCAGCCCGCCGAGCAGGGCCGCCGCGCCCCAGTGCCGCCGCCCGCCGGCGCCGTCCCCGGGGACGGCGCCGCGGCCGAGGGGCAGCCGGAGCAGCGCGGCCGAGGCGGCGAGCACGAGGGCGCCCAGCACGGCGAGCACCGCCGTGGTGCCGAGGCCGAGCTGGCGGGCCAGGCCGGTGGCGGGGGCGGCCACGATGACCGCGACGGGGAAGGCCGCGTGGACCGGCTGGAACAGCCGGCGCCCGCTCTCCCGCTCCACCCGTCCCGTGGTCAGGTTGAGGGCGACGTCGAGTGCGCCGCTGGCCGCCCCCAGCACCAGCAGGACCGCGCCGAACGTCACCGGCGACGACGTCCATCCGATCGCGGCGGCGCTCAGCCCGAAGGCGGCGCAGGCGAGGAGGAGGGCGTCACCCTCGCGCCCGCGGGCCAGCCGCCCGGTCATGGCCATCGCCGGGATCGCCCCGACCGGCACCGCCGTCAGCGCCAGCCCGAGGTCCGCGGTCGAGGCTCCGAGCTGGTCCTTCAGGGCGGGCAGCAGGGCCGACCAGGCGCCCCAGAACATGCCCCAGGCCGCGCAGACCAGGATGAGCGGCAAACCCCGATATTTCACGAATCCCCCCGCACCGCAGTCATGCCATGGTAAAGATCGACGATGTTGTTCGACGAAGGGAACCTTGTGCTCAAGCGTACGATCGTCGCGGTCGGCCTCGTCGCCGCCGGGATCGCCGCCGTCCCCGCCTCCGCCTCTGCCGCGTCGGCGGCCTACACGCCCGAGCGCGTGTGCGGGTCCGGATTCCATCAGGTCAAGGACGGCCACCGGGCCATGAGGACGCGCGACGGCCGGGTGCTCGGGCACGTCTATCTCATGTACAGCAAGAGCAGCGGCGAGAACTGCGTGGCCGCGATCAAGACGCGCTACACCGGCACCCGCACGCTGACCGGCGCCAGTCTGGAGGTGCGGGGCGGCGGCCGGTCGGAGGACGTGCAGAAGTACCGGTTCTACGCCGAGACCGGGCACGTGGACGGCAGCTGGAAGTGCGTGAAGTACGAGGGCTGGACCCGTACCCCCGACAACCGCGTCGAGGCGTGGGGCGGCCGCACCTCCTGGGGCAACTGCAAGGGCTAGCAGACCCTCCGGTACGGGACGTCCGGCAGGTAGCGGGCCCAGTCCCGCTCGGACAGGGTGGCACCGGCGCGCCGGCACACGGCCGCCGCCACCTGCTCCGGGTCCACCGGCACCTCGTGGATGCGGCCGTCCACGGCGGCGTACAGGGTGCGGCCGTCGGCACTGAAGATGAGCGCGTCCGGCTCCTGGATGGTGTGGACGTCGAAGGAGCCGCCGAGCCTGCGTCTGCCGCCGAGGTCCCAGAGCTGGATCTTCCCGTTGTTCGTCAGGGTGGCCAGGGTGCCGCCGTCGGGTGAGAAGGCCAGCAGGGCGACCGAGCCGGCCGCTCTGGGCAGGGTGGGGCGGATCGGCATGGGCCCCTGGGAGCCGGCGGCGTCCCACAGGGCGATGCGTCCGGTGTCGTCCTGACCGATCGCGATGACGGCCCTGCTGCTCAGCGCAGGGCGGTAGCTCGACGCGGACAGGTCGAACCCGTTGCCGGACGGCCGGCCCGTCGCCAGGTCGAGAACCCTGCCGCTGCCGGTGACGAGCGCCCTGCCGTCCTTGGTCAGCGGGCCGCCGCGCTCCGCCGTGGCGAAGTCGTGCAGGGTGCGTCCGGTGGCAGCGTCGTAGACCATCACGCGGAAGTCGCCCATCTGCGCCTGTGGGTCCATCGACATGACGACTTCCTTGCCGTCGGCGGTGAACTGCACCTGATCGGGGTTGTTGAGCTTCGGCGTCCGTACCGCCCACACCTGCCGCAACGTCCTCAGATCGATGAGTCTGACCTTGCCGTCCGACTCCGCCAGAACCATGCGCTCGCGCGGCTCGTCGAAGCCCGGCGCCACGGACTGCGCCTCGGGGCTCTTGGCGAACGTGGCGACGGTCCGATGTGTCCGGAGGTCCATGACCCGGAGGCGCGTCGCCTCATAGTCGGCGACCGTGGCCCATCGCCCGGTCGGGCTGAACCGGATCTCGGCGTCCTCGCTCACCCGCGTGGACGCCACCCGGGAGGTCAGGTCCACGCTCACGACGACATCGTCCATGAGGTAACGCAGAGTCCTGCCATCGGGGTCGAGGCGCACGTCGGTCAGGTCGCCCTCGGCACGGTAGTTGAGCACCTCCTTGTGATCGGCTATTCGCCACACCTGCAGGTCGCGTCGGGCGAAGACGGCGACGTTCCGGTCGTCCAGGCGCATCTGGGCCAACGGGCCATCGCAGAGCTCGCAGGACCAGTCTTCGTCCTTGACCCGCACCCGCCCGGACGCGGCGTCCAGCAGGACGATTCCGTCACGTCCGCAGGCCAGGGTCCTGCCGTCCGGGCTGAAGGCGGCTACGGCGGACTGCTCGCGACAGGCGGGGTAGGGCCGTTCCCGCCTCCAGTCTGGCAGCGACAGCGCGTCGAACCGCCCTTCCGTGACCAGCATGTGCCGGCCCGTCGGGTCCACGAGCAGATCATTGGGCTGCGCCTCGGAATGATCCTCCAAGGTGACCGCCTTGCCGAAAGTCCTGCCTGTCACGAGGTTCCGCACATGGGCGAGGCCGTCGAAGTAGACCAACAGCATGGTCGTCTCGTGCTCGCTGAACAGCGGGTAGAAGCCACCGCTCGCCTCCCCCAGCTTCTCCCTGAGGAGCCGGCGACCGGTGGTGAGGTCCCAGACGCCGAGCTCATCCTGCGTGGCCTGAGCCAGCAGGCGGCCGCTCCGGCTGAGCCCCGGACCGTCGACGATCGCGCCGTGGAGGTCCAGCCCGCTCCAGCCGCCGGTCCGCCGGCCCGTCCGGACGTCGTAGACGTTCACCCCCTGCTTGCTGACGCTCACCAGCGTCCGGCCGTCACGGCTGAGCGCCCGGTAGGCCACGCCCTGAACGGGCGGGTCGCGGAACACCGCCGTCTCCTGCTGCTGGAGGGACGAGAACAGGCTGCTGCGGGCCTCCGGCTGCGGGGACAGCCTCCACGCCGCGACGCTCAGCCGCATCGCGGTGACCGGGTCGGTGGTGCGCATCCGGTCCGCCTCGGCCGCCACCTGCTTGGCGACGGCGATGTCGCGCTGCCTGGCCGTCTGCTGTCCCTGCCACACCGCCGCGCCGGCCGCCACCAGCGCGACCGCCAGCATCCCGGCCAGCGCGATCGTGGTCAGCCGCCGTCGCCTGGTGCGCCGCCGGGTCAGGTCGGTGCCGGCCTGGAGGTAGTCGCGCTCGCGCGGGGTCAGTGTCACGTGCCGGCGGCTGGTGGCGGCCCACCGCAGCGCCTGCTCCAGGCGGCTGCCCTGGAGCAGGTCGGCGTCGCGCCGGCCGTGCTCGGCCCAGTGCCGGGCCGCCCGGGTGATCTCGCCGAGCACGGCCAGGCCGTCGCGGTCGGCGTCCACCCACATGCGCAGCCGGGGCCAGGCGCGCAGCAGCGCCGGCCGGGACAGCTCCACCGACGTACCGTCCGAGGAGACGACGTACGAGAAGGCGCGCAGCACCCGGCGCACCGCCTCGGCCTCCGCCTCCGGGCGTCCCTCGAACAGCTCGTCGTGCGAGGCCGTCCGGCCGCTCTCCCGGCCGTCGTCTCCCACGGCGACCAGCCGCAGGAACACCTCGGCCGCCACGTCCCGCTCGTCCGGTCCGAGTGAGCCGTAGGCGTCCTCGGCGATCGTGCCGAGGGCGGGGTCGTCGCGGTCGGAGCCGGCCACGCCCCGGGCGGCGCGGCTGCCCTCCGCCAGCAGCCCGCCGGTGTCGGCGGCGTCGCCGCTGACCAGCGCCAGCAGCAGGTCACGGGCGGCGGGCCGGGCGGTGGGCTCCTTGCGCAGGGCCGCGGCGACGAGGGGGCGGAGCCCGGGGGGCAGGGCGGTCAGGTCGGGGTGGTGGGAGAGCACGCGGTGCATGACGCCGCCGAGGTTGTCGGCGTGGAACGGGTCCTGCCCGGTGGCCGCGAAGACCATGGTCGCGCCCCAGGCGAACACGTCGGCGGAGGCGCCGGCCCGCTGCCCGGTGAACACCTCGGGCGCGAGGTAGCTGGGCGTGCCCGCCACCTCGCCCGTCCTGGTCAGGGACATGTCGAGGGTCCGGGCGATGCCGAAGTCGATGACGCGGGGGCCGTCCGGCCCGAGGAGCACGTTGTCGGGCTTGAGGTCGCGGTGGATGACGCCCGCGTCGTGGATCGCGGTGAGCGCGGTGGCGACCGCCGTGGCGAGACGGTGCAGGTCGTCGCCCGTGAACAGTCGCCCGCCGTTCACGGCCTGCCGCAGGCTCGGGCCGGGGACGTACTCCGACACGATGTACGGCCGGCTGCCGTCGAGGTCGGCGGCCAGCACCCTGGCGGTGCAGAACGAGGCCACGCGGCGCGCGGCGGTCGCCTCCTTGGCCAGCCGGCCGGTCGTGCCGTTCCCGCCGCCGTCTCCCCCCGGGTGGAGCACCTTGAGAGCGACCCGCCGTCCCTCGGCGTCGTACGCCTCGTAGACGACTCCCTGGCCGCCGGCGCCGAGCCGTCCGGCCAGCCAGTACGGGCCGACATGCTGCGGATCCCCCGCGCTGAGCGTTTCCACAAGGGGTTGGATGCCGGGTCGTCCACCGGGGTTGTCACATTCCGGGCGGTTGTCCCGCGCCTGAGGGAAGATCCCAACCAAACCGGGCCGGGATGCATCTCACGATCGTCATGTTCCTCACGAACATCCCGAAAGGAACCGATCGTGATCGCTTTCCCTCGGCGCGTCCTGGCCCTCACCGCGGCGGCGGCCACCGCTCTGTCCCTCGCCGCCGTTCCCGCCGCCGCGACGGCCGGTTCCGCCACGACGGCCGGCGCATCCCGGCTCACGAACGCCGCCACCGGGATGTGCCTGGCGGTCGGCCGCAGCGAGGTCCGGGCGGGCAAGAAGGTCATCCAGTGGCCGTGCTCGGACAACAAGGACCAGAAGTGGATTTACCGCCACGGCCGGCTCACGAACGCCAAGACCGGCATGTGCCTGGCGATCCCGCACGCCTCACCGCGGAAGGCCGAGGGCGTGGTCCAGTGGCCGTGCACCGACGGCGGCGCGGAGCAGAAGTGGATCCACGACGACATGCAGCGCCTGCGCAACCGGGCCACGGGCATGTGCCTGGCCGTCGGCAAGGCGGAGCGGCGCAAGGGCAAGGTCGTCATCCAGTGGCCGTGCGGCGGACAGACCGACCAGGTGTGGCTTCAGCGGTAGAAATCCATTGAAAGCGCAGGTAACCCCGCGTTAGGTTGTCCGGCATGGCGGGTCCCCGCGCCCGCCGGCCGCGCACGCGCGGCGCTCGTACGGCCGGGCGCCGGGAGGGGCACACCATGAGACGCGTCACGATCGTCAGGCCGACGAGACCACGTCCGGATCCCAACGCGGGCCTGGACCTGCGCTCCCCCTCGGGTCGCCGGCTCCCCTACTGATCGAAAACCGAGGATCGCGTCCGGATCGGCGAAGGATTTCCCCGCCGAACCGTTTCTTACACCGTGCTTACGGGTGTTTCTGTAGTTAAATTAGATAACAGGAACATCACGGGGGGCTCGCGGTGAAGAGGCTAGCGGTGGTGCCGCCGCACGTCATCAGGCACAAGGTGCAAGACATTCGCACGGTGGACCGGCGCAGGCCGGCGCCGCCCGATCCGAAGGTCGTGGACCTGCGCGCCTACGCCGGCCGCAACGTGATCCGCTTCCCCGGCGGCCCGACCCCGGCCGCCTAGCCGGGGGCTCCCGGTCAGGGCCGGGGCTCGGCGCCGCCGTAGAGCCTCTTGGCGTAGGACTCGCCGTAGTACTGCTCCAGCTGCTCGACCGACTCCTCGACCACCTGCACGTCCTTGATGAGCCGGGCGTGCGAGGGCAGCGTGTCGGGCTTCCAGGCGTCGGGCTTCCACAGCGACGAGCGCAGGAACGCCTTGGGGCAGTGGAAGAAGATCTGGTCGATCTCGACCACGAGGGCCAGCTGCGGCCGGTGGTCCTTGACGACCATCTCGTCGAGGAACGGCGCCTCGCGGACGAGCCGGGCGCGGCCGTTGATCCGCAGGGTCTCGTTGCGGCCGGGGATCATGGAGATCAGCCCGACGTTGGGGTTGGTCAGGATGTTGCGGAAGCCGTCGGCGCGGCGGTTGCCGGGCCGGTCCGGGATGGCGATCGTGGTGTCGTCGAGGACGCGGACGAATCCGGCCGGATCGCCCTTGGGTGAGACGTCGCAGCTCCCGTCGGCGCCGGAGGTGGCGATCAGGCAGAACGGCGAGGCGGCCAGCCACTGCCGGTCACGCTCGTGCAGGCGCACCCGCTCCTTGGTGACGGCACGGGGCATGATGTCGCCCAGCACCTCCCGCAGCTCGGACTCGGAGTCGATCTCGACCCAGTTCATGCGATCTCCCTTCGGGGGTCCGGGGAAATCTTTTCATGGGAGCGGCTCCAGCAGTCTGTGGGGTGCGCGCAGCGCCACGCTGACCGGATCGCCGCGACCGTCCTCCAGGCCGGGCCCGGGGCGTACCTCGATCTGCTCGGGCGGGAGGTGCGGCGCCCCGCAGCCGGTGCAGGAGGAGAAGGCGTCGATGCGGGCGCCGCAGTCCACGTGGAAGTACAGCCGGCGGGCGCCGTTGCGGGTGAGGTGGCGCTCGCCCCACTGGCCCAGGGCCAGCACGGGCTGCCAGAGCTCGCGGCCCATCGGGGTCGGCACGTACTCGTCGCGGGGCGGCGTGTCCTGGTAGCGCCGCCGTTCGAGCACGCCGGCGTCGACCAGGGCGGCCAGCCGCTGTGACAGCACGGCCCGCGGGATGTCGAGATGGGCGAGGAAGTCGCCGTAGCGGCGCACGCCGTAGAGCGCGTCGCGGACCACCAGCATGGTCCACCGCTCGCCGACCAGCTCCAGGACCCTGGCCAGGGAGCAGTCCTGGCCGTTGTAGTTCTTGCCGAGCGCCATGGGGCCCATCTTAGTTCATTCATTGAACCGTGGTACCGTGCCCGCCATGAGTTCAATGACTGAACCGACTGTACGGCCCCGGCTGGCGCCCGCCGTGGCCTCGCTCGCCCCCTTGCTGGTGCTGACGAACTACACCGTTCCGATGGTCACGCTGCCCGACACCGCACGGGCGCTCGGCGCGGGGCCGACCGGGCCGGTGTGGATCCTCGGCTCGATCGCGCTCGGGTTGTCCTCGGTGCTGCTGGTGTCCGGAGGGCTGGCCGACGACCACGGGCGCAAGCGGGTGCTGGTCATCGGCACCGGCGTGCTCGCCGCGGCGAGCGTGGTGACGGCGCTGGCCACGGCCGTGCCGGTGTTCGTGGCGGCGCGCTTCGCGCAGGGCGCGGCGAGCGCCGCGATGCTGGCCGCCAGCCTCGGGCTGGTCGGGCACGCCTACCCGTCCGGCCCGGAGCGGTTGCGGGCCACCGGGCGGTACGGCGCGATGATCGGGCTCGGCACCGCCGTGGGGCCGCTGGTGTCCGGGGCGCTGGCCTCGGTGGCGAGCTGGCGGGCCGCGTACTGGCTGGTGGCCGGGTGCGCGCTGGCGCTGATGGCGGTCTCCGCCCGGGTGCTGGAGGAGTCGCGCTCCCCCGCGCCGCGGCGCTTCGACGTGCCGGGCGTGGCGCTGCTCAGCGTGGGCGTGGCCGCGCTGGTGGCCGGGGTGACCGAGAGCAGGCTCGGGTGGGGGCGGCCGGTGGTCCTGACGGCCTTCGCGGTGGCGGTGGCGCTGGGAGTCGCGTTCGTGGCGGCCGAGCGCGGGCGGCCGGACCCGCTGCTCGACCTGGAGTTGTTCCGGCGGCCGGCCTTCCTCGTGGCGACCGGGGGCGCGCTCGTCGTCGGGGCGGCGATCGTCGGGCTGCTGAGTTACCTGCCGAGCGTGCTCCAGCAGGCGCGCGGGCTCACCCCGATGGAGACCGGGCTGCTGTTCGGGCTCTGGTCGTCGCTGTCGTTCGTGGTCTCCCTGCTGTCCAGGCACCTACGGCTGCGCACGGCGGGGCGCTTCGCGCTCGGTCTCGCGCTCAGCGCGGCGGGCTTCACCGGGCTGCTCGGCGTGGGCTCGGACGGCTCGCTGGTCCCGGTGGTGGCGGGACTCGTGGTCAGCGGGATCGGGTCGGGGCTGGTCAACTCCTCGATCACCCATCTGGCCATCGAGAGCGTGCCGGCGCACCGGGTCAGCATGGGGTCGGGGGCCAACAACACGGCCCGCTACGTGGGCAGCTCGCTGGGCGCGGCCGGGGTGGCGGCGGCCGTCGGGCAGCTCGGAACGGGATCGGGCGGGACGGTGGCCGTGGCGGGGTGCGTCGTGCTGACGGCGGCCACGGCCGTGGCCGCGCTGCTCACCCGCGCCTGAGACGGGGAACGGACCTACCAGCGGCGGGCGTTCGCCATGACGCCGAGCAGCGCGTCCCGCTCCGCGGCGAACCTGACCGGCTCCATGCCCTCCCGCTCGGCGCGCAGGTGCAGCATGGTCAGCTCGGTCGCCGCGTGCTGGTAGTCGCTCATGGCCCGCCCTAGTCCGGCGCGGCCGGCCCACTGGCGGGCGCGCCTGCGTCCGGCCAGCGAGCCGAGCATCGCCAGGTCCGGCGGGGTGACCAGCCCCGTGTACCGGTAGGCGGGCAGGTAGGCGCCCATCCTGGCGAGGAACTGCCGCCGCTCCAGCACGGTGACGACGACGAGCAGGACCAGCGCCGCCATGATCACCAGGTACGCCGTGGCGAGCCAGCCGAGCGACCTGAGCGAGGCGGTGCCGTTCCACAACCCGTGCAGCACGACCGCGGCCAGGTAGCCGAGCGGGATCATGGCGTACCGGGCGGGGCCGCGCCGGGTGAGGGCGTAGGCGACGCCCAGCCCGATCATCGAGGTGTAGACGGGGTGGCCGAGCGGGTCGATCAGCCCGCGCATGACGAAGAGCTGCACGGTCGCGTCCACGCCGCTCTGCATGAAGGCGCTCAGGTAGTAGCCGACGTTCTCCACGGCCGCGAAGCCCAGCCCGGCCATCGAGGCGTACACGATGCCGTCGGTCAGCCCGTCGATCTCCCGGCGGCGGCGCAGGAGGAGCAGCAGCGCCGACCCCTTCAGCGCCTCCTCGATCACGGGGGCGAGGAACACGGTGCCCATGGCGTCGACGACCTGCGCGCCGTACCCCGCGCTGCTGAACAGCGCCTGCCCGGCCAGGGTGAGCGCCACGCCGAGCACGATCGCCACGCCGGCGCCCCACGCGAACGCGAACGCGAGGTGCAGCTTCGGCTCCGGCTCCAGCCGGTCGAGTGAGAGGACGGCGGCGAGCAGCACGGGCAGCGGCGCGAGCGCCAGCAGCAGCGACAGCCCGAACCCGACCGGCCCGCCGCTGCGCAGCAGGACGGCGAGCACGACCAGCGCCAGCGCGCTGGAGAGGACCAGGCCGATCAGCAGGACCTTGCTGGGCCGCCGCTGGACCAGCAGGGGAGGGCGCAGGGGGACTGTCATCGTCACGCCTCTCTTCGCTCGGGGTCCCACTATGGGCGCCCGATGTCGACGAACGCTTGACAGTCGCTTGACGGGGTGGTCGGGCGCTCGGCGACCGGGCGGGGGCTGCGGCGGTAGGGTTCCCCACAACAAGGAGGAATCACCATATGGCTGATGAAAGCTATGGACCTGGCGCCGGACCGGCACCCGTCTCACTGCCGGAGGAGGAGCTTTCCAACCTGATCGCCGGGCAGCGCTTCGGCGCGCTGGCCACCACCCGGAGCAGCGGGGTGCCCCACCTGTCCACGGTCGTCTACAGCTGGGACGCCGAGCAGCGCGTGGCGCGGATCTCGACGATCGCCGACCGGCTCAAGGTCCGCCAGCTCCAGCGCGACCCGCGCGGCTCCCTCTACGTGACCAGCGACGACTTCTGGTCCTTCGCGGTCGCCGAGGGCAAGGCCGAGCTGTCCCCGGTCAGCGCCGAGCCGGGCGACGAGGTCGGCCTGGAGCTGCTCGCGATGGCGGGGGGCCTCGCCGACCCGGCGCGGGAGGAGGCGTTCCTGCGCCAGATGGTGGCCGATCGGCGCATGGTGATCCGGCTGCGGGTGTCGCGGCTGTACGGGACCGCGCTGCCCGTCGCGGGCTGACCGGGGGTGACGCGGTGGGTGTCGCCGCGTGACCTGCCGCCCCTCACGTTCTGTGAGGCTCGCCGGCCGAGGTGCTGTGGCCGGCCGTCCACGGCCGGAGCTTCTCGGGGTTGCGTACCGCCCAGATGCGCGTGATCCGGTCGTCCGCGACGTCGAACGCCGCCACCGTCACGGTGACGCCGTCGTGCTGCGCCACCAGGCCGGGCTGCCCGTTGACCGTGCGCTCCAGGAGCACCAGGCCGGGCGCCCAGCCGGCCATGTCGACGAGGTAGCGGGCGATCCGGTCGCCGCCCTCGATCGGGCGCAGCACGGTGCGGACCAGGCCGCCTCCGTCGGCGATCATCGTGGCGCCGGGGTCGAGGAGGCCGACGAGAGCGTCGATGTCCTTGGCCTCCCATGCCTGCCTGAAGTTCCGGACGATGCCGTCCTGCCGCGCGGCCGGGGTCCCGGGTGCCTGCGACGCGCGGATGCGACGCCGGGCCGACGAGGCGAGCTGCCGGCAGGCCTCCGGGCTGCGGCCCACCATCTCCGCCACCTCGGCGAAGGAGTAGCGGAAGACGTCGTGCAGGACGAACGCGACGCGCTCGGCCGGGGTCATCGCTTCGAGCACGACCAGGAAGGCCATGCTGACCGACTCGTCGAGAGTGACCCGGTCGACCGGGTCGACCGTGGTGCCGTCCGACATCCCGGCGACCCACTCCGTGCGGTCGGGCAGCGGCTCGGGAATCCATTCGCCCACGTAGTTCTCGCGCCGGGCCCGTGCCGAGCCGAGCAGGTCGAGGCAGATGCGGGTGGCGACCGTCGTCAGCCAGGCGCCGGGTGCCGCGATGGCGTCCTGCTGCTGCCGGGACATGGCGTACCAGCGGGCGTACGTCTCCTGCACGACGTCCTCGGCGTCGGCCAGGGAGCCGAGGAGGCGGTAGGCGAGATTGATCAGCTGACGCCGCTCGCCCATGATCGCGCTCAGGCTCGGATCGAACCGGCCGTCTCCTGCCCCGGATGCGGTGGTGCCCATGGTGTCGCCGACTTCCCTCTGTCGCAGCTGCCCTCACTGTTCCGACGAGACAACGCCGCGGGACGTGAGATCGATACCGCACCTCACGTTCCCGTCCGCTGTGTCGTCGGATAAGTGAGACACCGGGTCACAAGCCTCAGACCACCGGTGAGATCCAGAAGGGCAGTTTCATGTTTTTGCGTGTCGCCATCATCCTGCAAACCTTGGCCGTCTTCTCCGCGCCCATCACCGCCGGACTGTTGCTGTCCGCGCCCAGCGGACGTGCCCTGCACAGTGTCTCGGCGTACGGGGTGTTCACCGTGTCGCTGGTACACGTGCTCGCCGCGGTCCTGGCGTGGCGGCCGGGCGGCGGCTCGCCCAGGCCCATCCTGTACGCGGTCGTCTTCTTCGGGCTCACGCTGGCGCAGATAGCGCTGGGCATCGCGGGCCTGAAGACCGTGCACCTCCCGTTGGGGGTCCTGATGTTCGGTATGAGCCTCCTTCAGCTCGCCCGGGTCTGGACCGGCCGCCGTACGCACGAGACCGTCGCTGCTTGACGCCGGCGCGCCGCCCCCGCCGAAATCCAGAAGGGAAACCCGCCATGTCCACGTCCACGACGACCGAGCAGGACGAACTCCAGTCGCGTCTGCCCGACCCCGCCTTGCTCTTCCCCGAGATGGCACAGATCGCCGGTGCCATGAACAAGGCCGCCCTGAACGGTTCGATCCCGCAGACCACCGTCCACCTGATGCAGCTGCGCGCCGGGCAGATCGTCGGCAGCACGTACCACACGGTCCGGCAGACGGGCCTGCTCCGCAAGGCCGCGGAGGCGGAGGAACGCATCACCGCCGTGGCGTCATGGCAGGACGCCCCCTACTTCACCGACGCCGAACGGGTCGCGCTGGAGCTCGTGGAGGCCGTACTCACCCCGAACCCGTCCGGGGAGCGGGTCCCCGACGAGCTGTACGCCAGGGCGTCCGCGCACTACGACGACAAGGCGCTGTGGACACTCACCCTGGCGATCAGCCAGATCTTCTTCTTCATCCCCGTCGCGCTCATCGCCAAGCCGATCCCCGGCAAGGTCCCCGGCAAGAATTACCGCAGGTAACGCCCGCAGCCGCCTGCACATCGACCGCTGCTTTCGATCGCCCGCCGCTCCGGGGGTCACTCCCCGGGACGGCGCAGCCCGTCGAGGACGATGTGGAGCAGATGCCGGGCCCTGGCGTCCCACTCGTCCGGTTCCAGACGGGTCAGATAACCGATGAGCAGAATGACGTCACGGGCGTCGACGTCAGAGCGGACGGCCCCCGCGGCCTTGCCGGCGTCGAGGAGTTCGGTCAGCGCAGCGCCGATCGGGCCGAGGCTGTGCGCGGACAGGTCCTGCCACACCGCCGCCTCCACGGCGGCGAACACCTCGCGCTTGACCTGCGCATAGTCGACCACCCGATCGAACCAGCGGGCCAGCGCGGTGAGCGGCTCATGCTCGGCGAGCAGGGCCGGCGCCGCCGCCACGAGCTCGTCCACGTCCTCCCGGTAGACCTCGGCGAGCAGCGACTCCCGGGTCGGGAAGTGGCGGTAGAGGGTGCCCTGGCCAACCCCTGCCTGCTTGGCGATCGCGTTGAGCTTGACCTCGTCCGCGTTCGCGATGACCGCCCGGGCCACCTGGATGATCCGGTCGCGATTACCGGCGGCGTCGGCCCGGCGCTGGGTTGAGTCCATAGTGGCCTCATTTTACTAAGCGGACACGTGTCCGGTACTCTCATGCAAGCGGACACGTGTCCGTCTGCATGAGAGGGTCCGCTATGACAGCCATTGACGGCAAGGTCGTCGCCATCACCGGAGCGAGCAGCGGCATCGGGGAGGCGACCGCGCGCCTGCTGGCCGAACGCGGCGCTGCGGTCGTCCTCGGCGCGCGCCGGACGCGACGTCTCGACGAGCTCGCCCGGGACATCCGCGACCGCGGCGGACGCGTCCTCACCTGCGCCACGGACGTCACCCGGCGCGAGGACCTCGACCGGCTCGTGGGGCGGGCCGTGGCGGAGTTCGGCCGGCTCGACGTGCTGGTGGGCAATGCCGGCATCGCCAAGACAGGCCCCGTGGCCGACCTCGACGTCGACGGCTGGTCGGCGATGATCGACGTCAATCTCCGCGGCGTGCTGAACGGCATCGCCGCCGCCCTGCCGGTGTTCCGCCGGCAGGGCCACGGCCACCTGGTGACCACGGTGTCGACGTCCGGCCTGAAGATCGTGCCCACCCAGGCGGTCTACGCGGCGACCAAGAACGCCGTCCGCACCCTGCTGGAGGGGTTGCGGCAGGAGTCGACCGACGGCGTGCTGCGTACGACGGCCATCTCGCCGGGCGTGGTCCGTACCGAACTCGTCGACTCGATCGACGACGTTCAGGTCCGCGAGCAGGTTCGTCGCAACATGAACACGTTCGCCCTCGACCCTGAGGCCGTGGCCCGCGTCATCGGCTTCGCCATCGAGCAGCCGCACGACGTCGAGATCGGCGAAGTCACCATCCGCCCGACCGTCCAGGGCTAGCCGCGGCCCTTCGACCTGGGTGACGCCCCGACCTGCCCTGCGGAACATGTCAGACCACGCGTACTGGACAGCACTCGTCGCACCGCACGCGACAGCAGGCCTGCCGGCAACGCGGACAGGGAACCGGACCTTCGTCCGGTTCCCTGTCCTCTGGAGCTTTCAGCGCCTGGGAATCAGCTGCAGCCGCTCGTCGAGCCGCAACCCTCGCAGACGTAGCAGCTGCCCGCCGGGCGCATCTTGGTGCCGCAGGTCATGCAGAGCGGCGCGTCCGCCGTGAAGCGCTGGTGGCTCTCCAGCGCCTTGGCCGACGGCTTGAACTCATCGGGCTGGTCGCCCGCCTTGTCCGCCGCCTTGTCCTCGAGGCGGGCCTCGATCGGCGCCGACTGGGCGAGCGCCTCCCGGTCGACCGTCTCCTGCAGCGGCGCCGGGTCCTCGCCGCGCTGCTGCGCCGCGCGCTCGGCCGCCGAGAAGATGCCCAGCGCCGCCCGCTCGTCGTACGGCAGGTGGTCGAGCGCGAGGCGGCGGAAGATGTAGTCCATCACCGACGTCGCCATCCGGATGTCCGGGTCGTCGGTCATGCCGGCCGGCTCGAACCGCATGTTGACGAACTTGCTCATGTACGTCTCGAGCGGCACCCCGTACTGGAGCCCTATCGAGATCGCCACCGAGAAGGCGTCCATGACGCCCGCCAGCGTCGAGCCCTGCTTGGACATCTTGAGGAAGACCTCACCCAGCCCGTCGTCCGGGTAGCTGGAGGCGGTCATGTAGCCCTTGGCCCCGCCGACCGTGAAACGGGTCGTCGTGCTCGGGCGCTGGTTCGGCATCCGCCGCCGGGTCGGGCGGTTGACCTCGATGACCTTGACCTCGGGCTCGGCCTTGACCTCCTCCTTGGCCTCGCCCTTCTTGGCCTCGTCCTTCTTGCCGCCGGCCGACAGCGGCTGACCGACCTTGCAGTTGTCGCGGTAGACGGCCAGCGCCTTCAGGCCGAGCTTCCAGCCCTCCAGGTAGACCTGCTCGATGTCGTCGATCGTGGCCGACTCGGGCAGGTTGACGGTCTTGGAGATGGCGCCCGACAGGAACGGCTGCGTCGCCGCCATCATGCGCACGTGGCCCATCGGCGCGATCGCCCGCTCCCCCATCGCGCAGTCGAACACCTCGTAGTGCTCCTTGCGCAGCCCCGGCGCGTCGACGACGTGGCCGTGCTCGGCGATGTACTCGACGATGGCCTCGATCTGCTCCTGTTGGTAGCCGAGCTGCCTGAGGGCGCGCGGGATCGTCTGGTTGACGATCTGCATGGAGCCGCCGCCGACCAGCTTCTTGAACTTGACCAGCGCCAGGTCCGGCTCGATGCCGGTGGTGTCGCAGTCCATCATCAGGCCGATGGTGCCGGTCGGGGCGAGCAGCGACGCCTGGGCGTTGCGGTAGCCGTTCTTCTCGCCCAGCTTGAGGCACTCCGACCACTGGCGCGACGCCTCGGCGTGGATCTTGGAATCCATGGAGCCGACGGTGCGCAGGTTGTCGTTGGCGGCGGCGTGCTTGCGCATGACCCGCTTGTGCGGCTCCGCGTTGCGGGCGTAGCCGTCGTACGCGCCGACCGCGCCGGCCAGCTCGGCGCTGCGCCGGTACGACGTGCCGGTCATCAGCGAGGTGATGGCGCCGGCGACGGCACGGCCGCCGTCGGAGTCGTAGGCGTGGCCGGTGGCCATGAGCAGCGCGCCCAGGTTGGCGTAGCCGATGCCGAGCTGGCGGTAGGCGCGGGTCGTCTCGCCGATCTTCTCGGTCGGGAAGTCGGCGAACGTGATCGACACGTCCATCGCGGTGATGATCAGCTCGGTCAGCTTGACGAAGCTCGGGACGTCGAAGGTGTTGTCGTCCTTCAGGAACTTCAGCAGGTTGATGCTGGCCAGGTTGCAGGAGGAGTTGTCCAGGTGGACGTACTCGCTGCACGGGTTGCTGGCGGTGATGCGGCCGGTCTCGGGGGTGGTGTGCCAGTCGTTGATCGTGTCGTCGTACTGGACTCCGGGGTCGGCGCACTCCCAGGCGGCCTTGGCCATCTTGCGGAACAGGTCCCGCGCGTCGATCGTCTCGATGACCTCGCCGGTGAGGCGGGCGCGCAGGCCGAACTCGCCGCCCTTCTCAACCGCACGCATGAACTCGTCGGAGACGCGGACGGAGTTGTTGGCGTTCTGGTACTGGACCGAGACGATGTCCTTGCCGCCGAGGTCCATGTCGAACCCGGCGTCGCGGAGCGCGCGGATCTTGTCCTCCTCGCGCGCCTTGGTCTCGATGAACTCCTCGATGTCGGGGTGGTCCACGTCGAGGACGACCATCTTGGCGGCCCGGCGGGTGGCGCCGCCGGACTTGATGGTGCCCGCGCTGGCGTCGGCGCCGCGCATGAACGACACCGGGCCGCTGGCCGTTCCGCCGCTCGACAGCAGCTCCTTGGAGGAGCGGATGCGCGACAGGTTGACGCCCGAGCCGGAGCCGCCCTTGAAGATCACACCCTCTTCCTTGTACCACTCGAGGATCGACTCCATCTGGTCGTCCACCGAGAGGATGAAACAGGCGCTGACCTGCTGCGGCGACTGGGTGCCCACGTTGAACCAGACCGGCGAGTTGAAGGCGAAGACCTGGTGGACCAGCGCGTGCTTCAGCTCGTGGTCGAAGATCTCGGCGTCCTCGTCGTCGGCGAAGTAGCCGTGCTCGATCGCGGTGCGGGTGTAGACGCCCACCACGCGGTCCACGAGCTGCTTGAGGCTCCACTCGCGCTGCGGCGTGCCGACGGCGCCGCGGAAGTACTTGGTGGTCACGATGTTGGCCGCGTTGACCGACCAGAACTCGGGGAACTCGACGCCCCGCTGCTCGAAGTTGATCGAGCCGTCCCGCCAGTTGGTCATGACGACGTCGCGACGCTCCCACGCGATCTCGTCATACGGATGCACGCCCGGCTTGGTGAAGATCCGCTTCATCTTCAGGCCCTTGCGGGGACGCTTTCCTCCGCGCGCGACTGAACCGCTTGCCGTCTCCGTCATGACTCCCCCTTCTCCGCCTTCAACTGTTCGATCTCGGCCTCGAAGTCCGCCAAGGTCTCGAAGCCGCGATATACCGATGCGAACCGCAGGTAGGCCACCTCGTCCAGCTCCCGCAGCGGGCCCAGGATCGCCAGGCCCACCTCGTTCGAGGGGATCTCCGCCGCGCCCCTCGCCCGGATGGCCTCCTCGACCCGTTGCCCGAGCTGGGCCAGCGAGTCCTCGCTGACCGGCCTGCCCTGGCAGGCCCGCCGCACGCCCGCGACCACCTTGTCCCGCGAGAACGGCTCCGTCACGCCGCTGCGCTTGCTCACCATGAGGAGTACGGTCTCCTGGGTGGTGAACCGGCGGCCGCACTCGGGACAGGTGCGGCGACGCCGGATCGCCCCGCCGTCGTCCGTCGAGCGACTGTCGATGACCCTCGTGTCAGGATGGCGACAGAACGGACAATGCACGCGTTTCGCCTCCTGCCCCGCGGCCACCCCACCCGGCCTCGCCGCCGCGTCGAACGCCCCTGCCCGGGTTGACCAGGGAACGCTCACGCCCGCCCCATGGCATGCCATAGGGCGGTCACGAAAACACAAGGTGTGGTGAACTACATCGGTGTAAGTACTAGATGTTGTGGTCCAACCGTAGAAGCGCGCGACCATGAACGCAAGTTGAGCCACACCTGTCTCAGGGAAGCCGCTGATCAGCACGGCATGTTCCCGCCGGCCCCGGCGTGTCGGCCCCTTCTCGACGGGTACGCCCCAGGCGACCGTCCCGTACGCGGAGAAGAACACCTTTCACACCGTTCAAAACCCACGCTGCACGCCAGGCCACCGAGACCGCCCCTTGCGGATCGAACCACCTTCGAATGGGCATAGTGCCCACTTCATTGGGCAGCGAGTCAGCCGGCTGCCTCATCACGAGCGCGGAGTGGTACCAGAACTCGCTCGCCGACGATCGTTCGAAGATCTCCGACTGCTACCGGAACACATTCAAGGCCGGCGCCCGAACTCGTTCGCCGAATCAGCCGTCGAGCCGTGAATGGCCGCAGCAGCGCCGTCAGCCGTCGAAACATGGGCCGTAGCGGCATTCGGTGCCATGGCGGCATGGGCGGCCGTTCTGGCGCCGAGCCAGAAGCAGCACACCGACAACAGCGTCGCCACCGCGACCATGATCGCGGCCCGTCCGCGCCGGGTCAGCCGCACCGGCCTCGCCTGCCGCCCACGCTTCCCGGCGACGGGAGCCGTCCGCATGGGTCGGTTCCGAACGGCGCCCGTCCGAACAGGCCCCATCCGATCAGACGTCTTCCGCACGGCCCTTCGCTCACGCGCCCTCTCCGGCCTCTCACGAGCCCCTCTTGCGAGCCGAGCCTCTGATCCGACCCCCGGGCCGAGCCCCGCCTCTCGACTCTCACCGAACCCTCGCCCTTGATCGCCCGTTCGCCTCTGACCGGCCCCTCGTCTCTGATCGGCCCCCCGCCCCTGAGCACTGCCTCTCCCCTGAGCGAACTTTGCGCTCTGAGCCGACCTTCCCCCCTGTGCGCCCGCCGCCCCTTGGGAGACTCCTCGCCTCCGGGCAGACCTCGCGCCCGGGGCAGCCTCTCGTCCCTGGCCGAGTCCTCGCCCCTGACCCGCTACGGGCTCCCCGCTGCGGCCCCCCTGAACGACGGAGCCGATCCGAGCCACCGGCACAGACCCACCGCCCCGGCCACCAGCCTCAGCTCCTCTCCCCCCAACGTACGAAGCGGCAGCGTCTCCGCTTGTAACGCCGCCCGCCCCAACGCGACCGGTCCCCGCACCGCCCGCCCCAGCACCCTTGGTCCCGACGCGACCCGTCCCAGGGCCATCCATCCCAGCGCCGCCGGGCACGATCGAGAGCCGCCCGCGCCCCGGGGGCGAACCGCACCCCGGCGCCTGTCCGCCTTCGGCGACATTCGCGCCTGCCGCGGGGGAGCCGCCACCCCCGACTCGTCGGTCTTCCGGTACGCCGGCTTCTCCCCCGCGCCGGCCCTCACACGGCTCCCCGGGGAGGTCAAGGCCCTCGGCGTCCGTTCTGGGTGGCGGGACGAGCCACAGTTGCGGTCTTCCTCTCGCGGCGGAGGCGCGACCGGCCCCGCGGGCCGGCGTCGCGTCGGTGCCCGGCGACACACCACCACTGCGCGAGACGTCCTCCCGCATCTGAACCCCACCCCTCGAAGTGCCACCTGCGGTCCACCCGGCCGCGAACCGGACCCGGTCGCCGGGTCCGGCCCTACCATCCAGTACGCCCAGAACGCGCGAAGCGCTCAGCCAGACCCGCCGTCACGACGGGCCGGCGCTCCCGTCTCCATGCACCGCAGCCGTCTGCTCCGGGATTACGGCCGCTCCGCCGGCTCTCTGCACCGCCACCGTCTGCTCCGGAAGCGCGGTCCCGGCCCAGGGGTGACGACGGACGCCTTGTGACGACCGGACGGCGTGCCGCGCCGGCTCCGGCCGTCCCGCCTGCATGTTCCGCTCGGCCACTCTGGTCACCTCACCACCACCTCCGCCCTGCCCGGATGGTGAATTGTGGCGTAAACCGAGGCGTCTGCGAATACTGAACGCTTTGTCCTCCCCCACGGTCCGCCCGCTCCCGACACCGTCGTTCTTGATCGCCTTTGTCCGGCCCCCGGCGACCCGCGGTCGCCCGACGTCGTCGCTGGTCATGTCCGTGACCGCGGTGGCGCGCACGATTGACCTCCCACGCCGTCCAGGGTCCGAGAAAAAGACCCAATAAAGATCAGCAAATCGAACACGGTGTCGATCGAACTCCCGTACGATGTTGTACACCACGTCACTGATAATTTCGAGGACGACTCGAACAATTGTTTGAAGATGATCTTCAACAGCGATACGGTCGCTGTGTGCGACATGGAGACCACGGACCGGGAGGGCCGGCCGGAGCGGCAGGCCACCCGGCGACGAGGAGGAGAGCATGAGCGAGCGAGATGACGCAAACGGGGTCACAGACCTCGCGGTGCGCCGGCGCGACTCCCTGGGCCTGACGCCCAGGCAGCGCAAGATTCTCGAAGTGATTCGCGATTCGGTGCAACAGCGCGGATATCCGCCGTCCATGCGTGAGATCGGCGAGGCCGTCCAGCTGACGAGCACGTCGAGCGTGTCGCACCAGTTGACGGCGTTGCAGCGTAAGGGCTATCTGAGGCGCGACCCGCACCGGCCGCGCGCCCTCGAAGTCCGCCTGCCGGGTGAGCCGGCACTGTGGGTCGACCCCGACGCCTCCTCCGAGGAGCCCACGGTGAGCCGGCCCACGGCCGCCTATGTGCCGCTGGTCGGCCGGATCGCCGCCGGTGGGCCGATCCTCGCCGAGGAGAGCGTCGAAGACGTCTTCGCGCTGCCCAAGCAACTCGTCGGCGAGGGCACCCTGTTCCTCCTTCAGGTCGCCGGTGACTCCATGATCGAAGCCGCCATCGCCGACGGTGACTGGGTGGTCGTGCGCCAGCAGCCCGTCGCCGAGAGCGGCGACATCGTGGCCGCCATGATCGACGGCGAGGCCACGGTCAAGACCTTCAAGCGCAAGGACGGCCACGTCTGGCTGGTCCCTCACAACCCCAACTACGACCCGATCCCCGGCGACGAGGCCAGCGTCCTGGGCAAGGTCGTGGCGGTCCTCCGCCGCCTCTGACCCACCCCGCCGCCGACGGCTCCCCGGGAACACCCTGGGGAGCCGCGACCGGCTCCAGCAGGCGCTGTGCGCTCGCGCCACCGGGTGTCAGCGGGGCGTAGCCGACACGGACGTACGTGGTTGCGCCCCCGGCAGGGCGGCGAAACGTCGGGTCGAGATGGCGACGAGGAGTCCGAGTGCGGCGTAGGCCGCGCCGAGCAGGCTGGCGGCCGGCCATCCCGCGGCGCTGTAGGCCCAGGTGGTGGTGATCGCGCCGAGCGCGGAGCCGAGGGAGTAGAAGGCCATGTAGGCGCCGATGACGCCACTGCTCTGGTCGGGGCGGGCGGCGGTGAGCAGGTGCTGGCTGCTGACGTGAACGGCTTGCACGGCGAAGTCCAGGACGATGACGCCGACGATCAACAGCCACAGGGATGATCCCGCCTGGCCGATCAGCGGCCACGAGGCTGTGAGCAGGGCAAGTGACCAGCCGGTGACCGAGGGCGCCAGACCTCGGTCGGCCCATCGGCCGGCCCGGGCCGCGCCCAGCGCCCCGGTGAGACCGGCGAGTCCGAACAATCCGATGTCGGTGGTGCCGAGGCGCCATGGCGCGTCGCCGAGCGGGAGCGCGAGCCCGCTCCACAGCGTGCCGAAAGAGGCGAACAGGAAGAACGCGACCAGTCCCCGGCTGAGGAAGAGCCGGTCGCCGACGACCAGACGACCGACCGATGACAGCAACTGCCCGTACCGGGCGCGGGGCCGGCGGAGGTCGGCCTTGAGGGTGAATCGGGCGGCGAGCGCGAGCACCGCGCAGAGCCCGGCGATGACGAGGTAGACCATGCGCCAGTCGGCCAGCTCGCCCAGCGTGCCCGCGACCACCCGCACTCCGAGGATCCCGATGACCACGCCCGAGGTGACCGCTCCGATGTTGCGGCCGCGCTCGCCGGCCGGCGAGACGGCGGCGACGTAGGCCACCGTGATCTGGACGACCACGGCGAACAGCCCGGCCAGGGCCAGGCCCGCGATCGCGATGCCACCGCTGGGTGCGGCGGCGGCCACCACCGCACCTGCCGCCGTGAGCAGCAGGTGCACCATGATCAGCCTGCGGCGGTCGAACAGGTCACCGAGCGGGACCAGCAGCACCAGCCCCGCCAGATAGCCGATCTGGCCGGCGGCGACCAGCCACCCCAGTGCCCCTTCCCTCAGCCCGAGGTCCTCGCCCGCGGCCTCGAGGACCGGCTGGATGCCGTAGATGGCCGACACCGCCACCGCGCACACCAGCGCGAGCACGGCCCGCTGCCTCCCGGTCAATCCTGACGACATGTCACCCTCCGATAAGTTGCGAAATGCAACTCACCTGACGCTAGGGCATACTGGTTTCATATTGCAACTCATCGCGGAGGGCCCAGTGGACGTCGCACTCGCTGCGGGAAGCTCGTGGACCGACCCGGCCTGCCCGGTCGCACGGACGGTCGACCTGATCGGCGACCGGTGGAGCCTGCTGATCATCCGCGACGCGATGGACGGGGCGACGACCTTCACCGAGTTCCATCAGCGGCTGGGGATCGCCCGCAACATCCTCACCGACCGGCTCCGCAGGCTGGTCGAGCACGGCATCCTTGACAAGAGCGCCGCCACCGACGGCAGACGGCACACCTACCGGCTCACCGAAGCCGGGCAGGACCTCTTCACGGCCGTCGTCGCTCTCCGCCAATGGGGCGAGCGGCACGCCTTCGCCCCGGACGAGCCGCACTCCGTTCTCGTCGACGACCAAGGGCGGCAGCTTCCCGAGCTCCAGCCGCTCGGCCAGGACGGCGCGCCGCTCTCCGCTGAGGCGTCGCACGTCCGGAAGACCGCCTGAGCCCAGCCGCGCTTCCATCTCGGCGTCGCTCGCCGCCCCGCCGGGTGCCCATGAACGCTGGGACGGCATTCCTCCGGTCCCCAGCCGACCCTCGCATATGGTGACGAAGCATCGGAAATCTAGAATGATGCGGTGACCGATGCAACGAGCCCCAATGACCTCAAAGCCCTGCACGACGGGTTGAAGTGGGCCAAAGCTGGTCCCGGCGTCATTTCCGCCTGGGTGGCCGACATGGACCTGCCCACGGCCCCCGCGGTGACCGAAGCCCTGCGGCGGCGCGCCGATGGCGATCTCGGCTACCCGGTCTGGCTCGACGACCCTGGCTGCGGGCCCCTGGCGGAGGCGTTCGCCGAGCGCATGGCCGCCCGCTACTCCTGGAGTCCCGACCCGGGTTTCGTGCGTACCTTCACCGACATCAACCAGGCCCTCCAGGTGCTCCTCCACCTCTGCACCCGGCCGGGCGACGGGGTGGCGCTCCACACCCCGGCCTACCACCCGTTCCTCGGCACGCTGGAGACCATGAACCGGCCGCTCACGCCGCTCCAACTCGTGCCCGACGAGGGCGACTCGTGGCGGTTCGAGGTGCCCGACCTGTCCGGGTGCCGGGCGCTGCTGCTGGTCAACCCGCAGAATCCGACCGGCCGCGTCTTCACCCGGCAGGAGCTTGAGGAGCTGGCCGAGCACGTCGAACGGCACGACCTCCTGGTCATCTCCGACGAGATCCACGCGGACCTGACGTACGCCCCGAACCAGCACATCCCATTCGCGACGCTCCTGCCCGAGCGGACGGTCACGCTGACGTCCGCCACCAAGGCGTTCAACCTGGGCGGCATCCGCTGCTCGGTCGCCCACATCGGCTCCCCCGCCGTGCGTGCGGCGCTCGCCGCGCAGCCGCCGTTCCTGTACGGGTCGTCGCATCTGTTCGGTGTGGAGGCCACCATCGCCGCGTGGCGGCACAGCGACGCCTGGCTGGAGGAGACCGTCGCCCTGTTGGACCGCAACCGCAAGACGATCGCCGCCCGCCTGCCCGAGGGGGTGGGCTACCGCCTGCCCCAGGCGACGTACCTGGCCTGGCTCGACTACGGCCGTCCCGGCATGGCGGAGGTGCTGGAGCGGGAGGCCAAGGTCCTGCTGAGCGACGGCGCGGCGTTCGGCCCGGGCGGCGAGGGCCACGTACGGCTGAACTTCGCCACCACGGAGCCGATCCTCAGCGAGGTCCTGGACCGCCTCCAGCGATAGCCCTGCCGTGGCCCGCCCGGGTCGCCGCGAGCCGACGCGTCAGCCGGGCGGGTGACCGGGCGGTGGTGAGGCCGCCCGGTCGAGGCGCCGGTGGAGGGGTCACCCGGTCATGGCGCCAGTGGGGGAAGGGACGGCGGCGTGGCGGCCGGGCGCTCCTCCAGGGCGGCCAGCGCCAGCTCCACCGCCTTCTCCAGTTGCGGGTCGCGTCCCGCCACCCGGTCCTGCGGGGTCGTCACCACCTCCACGTCCGGGTCCACGCCGTGGTTCTCGACGCCCCATCCCGGGCCCTCCAGCCAGAAGGAGTACCGGGGCTGCGTCACGACCGTCCCGTCCACCAGCGAGTAGCGCGAGTCGATGCCGATGACCCCGCCCCAGGTACGGGTGCCGACGAGCGGGCCGAGGCCGCGGTTCTTGACGCCGGCGCTGACGATGTCGCCGTCCGATCCGGCGAACTCGTCCGTGACCGCCACGATCGGGCCGCGCGGCGAGTCCTCCGGGTAGCGCATCGGCTCGTAGCCGCGCGCGTGCGACCAGCCGGTGACCCGGCGGGACAGCTTCTCCAGCACCAGCTCCGAGGTGTGGCCGCCGCCGTTCTCCCGGACGTCCACGACCAGGCCCTCGCGGGCCATCTCGGTGCGCAGGTCGCGGTGGAACTGCGCCCAGCCCGACGCCACCATGTTCGGCACGTGCAGGTATCCGAGCCGGCCGCCCGACGCCTCGTGGACGAACGCCCTGCGCCCCTCGACCCACTCGTGGTAGCGCAGCGGGGTCTCGTCCTCCAGCGGCGTGACGACGACACGGCGCGTATCACCGCCCGACGCGGGCCGTACGGTCAGCTCGACGGGACGGCCGGCCGTGCCGGACAGCAGCGCGAGCGGGCCCCGCACGGCGTCGACCGGGCGCCCGCCGACGGCGACGATCGCGTCGCCGGGCCGTACGGCCACGCCGGGCGCGAGCAGCGGCGAGCGGGCGTCGTGGTCGGACGACTCGCCGGGCAGGATGCGCGTGACCCGCCAGGTGCCGTCCTCGTCGCGGGCCAGGTCGGCGCCGAGCAGCCCCTGCCGGCGGCGCGGGTCGGCGGGCGCGGCGTTGGCGCGGGCGTAGGCGTGGGACGTGCCCAGCTCGGCCTGCACCTCCCACAGCAGGTCGATCAGCTCGGAGTAGGAGCCGATGCGCTCCACGAGCGGCAGGTATCGGTCGAGGACGGCCGGCCAGTCGACGCCGTTCATGTCGGCGCGCCAGAAGTGGTCGCGCATGAGCCGGCCCGCCTCCAGGTAGCTCTGCCGCCACTCCGCGACCGGGTCGAGCTGGACCATGACCCGGTCGAGGTCGACGGTGACGACCTCGTCGCCCTCGCCGGCGGAGCGGGTCTGCAGGCCGTTCTTGCCGTTGGTGACGAGCCGGGTGCCGTCGCCGCTCACCTCGAAGGCCCGCACCTCGGCGCCGAGCTCGGAGCGGGAGCGCTTCTTGAGGTCGTAGCGTTCGAGCACGATCTCGCCGGCCGGCTCGGTGCCGTCGCCGAGCTGGCCCGACAGCGGGTGGCGCAGCCAGAGCAGGGCGTCCTTGGCGGCACGCAGGTTGCCGTAGCGGCCGGCGGGCACCGGCACGGGCACGACGCGGGAGGCGAGCCCCTCGGGGTCCACCTCGGTCCGCGGGGGCGCGTCGTCCTTCTTGTCGTCCTGCGCGGGCTTGTCGTCCTCGCCGTTGAACCCGCGTCCCTGCAGGCTGGGGTCGAACGGCGACGGCGTGGTGGCCCGCAGGGGGACGATGTACGGCCGGCAGCCCACGGGGAACGACAGGTCGAACACGTGCGCGTCGTACACCGGGTCGAACGTGCGCACCGACAGGAACGCCAGGTGCTTGCCGTCCTTGGTGAAGACGGGGTCGTAGTCGGCGAAGCGCAGCGGGGTCACGTCGATGACGGACGTGCCGTCGAGGCGGCCCATCCTGATCCGCGACAGCGGCTCCTGGTGCGGGTGGACCCAGGCCAGCCACGCCGAGTCTGGCGAGAACGTCAGCCCGCTGATGTCGCCGTGCTCGGTGCGGTCGAGCTCCCTCAGCGTCCCGGTCTCGGCGTCGACCACCAGGAGGCGCCCGTCGTGGGTGGCCACGGCCACGTGCTTGCCGTCGGGGGCGGCGGAGAGGGCGAGCACCCGGCCGAGCTCGCCCGCGGCCAGCGTGCGGATCTCACCGCCGGGGGTGCCGACTTCGAGGCCGTCCTCGCCGGTGGTGTCCGAGACCCAGACCGCCTTGCCGTCGGCGCCGAGCACGCGCGGCAGCCGTACCCGGACGCCTGGCCGCGCCCGGAGCGCGCCGGCCGGTCCGTCGCGGTGGGTGACCCAGTGGGCGGTCCCGCGGATCTCGACGGCGCTCGCCCGCCCGGTCGCGTCGGGCGAGAAGCCGCCGACGCGGGCGGGCGCCGGTCGGGCGGCGCGCGCCGGGCGCGGCCCGCTCAGCCTGACATCCAGCTTGTACGGCTCCGCGTCGAGCCCGTCGAGCAGCCACAGGTCCCCGGCGTGGGCGTAGACGACCCGCCGCCCGTCGGTGGAGGCGTGCCGGGCGTAGAACTCGGTGTGAGAGGTGTGCCGGCGCAGGTCGGAGCCGTCGGGCAGGGAGGAGTAGACGTTGCCCGTGCCGTCGGTGTCGGCGAGGAACGCGAGGCGGTCGCCCACCCACATGACCGACCAGTACTGCGCGTCGCTGTCGGCGAACAGCCGGGCGAACTCCCCGTTCCCGTCGGCGTCCACCCAGATCTTGCCCGCGGTGCCGCCCCGGTAGCGCTTCCAGTGCGACGGCTCGCGGAACATGGACGACACGGTCGCCACCCTGATGCGGCCGGCCCCCGGACCGCCGTCACGGTCCGCGCCGGCCTCCTCCGGCCCGGCCCCGATCACGGCCGCCTCGCTCACCCATCCGTACGGCAGGCGCGTCGCCGGTCCGCCGTCCAGCGGGATCGCGTACGCCCAGGTCCGCGCCCGGCCGCCCTCGCCCGCGGCGGTGACCGCGAGCACGTCGCCGTCGGGGGTCCATCCCCGGGTCGCGGTCGTGGCGTTGCCCCAGTGGGTCAGCCGGTCGCCCTGCGGGCCGTCGACCTCCGCGGCGAACACCTCGGGCGCCCCCTCCCGGTGGCTGGTCCACGCGATGCGCGCGCCGTCGGGCGAGAACCTCGGGAAGGAGACGGATGCGCGGTCGGCGGTGAACCGCCACGCCCTGCCGCCCGTCACAGGTGCCAGCCACACGTCGTCGTCGGCGACGAACGTGAGCAGGTCACCCCACAGATGCGGATATCTCAGGTATGCGCCAGTTGTCACACGTGAACCCTAGTGCCGTCGGTCCGGATGCCGAGAAGGGTTTTCCGCCCGCGACCCGGCCTGGCGCACGACTCGTCGCCGGGAGCGGTGCAAGTCACGGTCAAGATGGCGGGCCGGGACGGATGCTCACCGGCCCTGCGGGAAAGGGACAGCACATCCCAAACTCCACATTCCCACTGTCACATTCCCACTGTGAGGAACCATGAGACTCTTCCCCAAGGCCCATCAGATCCCGGCCCGCCTGGCCGCCGGCGCGTACATCTTCAACGCCGGCATCGACTTGGCCGGCGCCGACCCGGACACGGCCGCGGGCGTCCACGGCATGGCGGCCGGCACGTACCCGTTCCTGGGCAAGCAGGACCCGGCGCGGTTCGTCAGCCTGCTGTCGAAGGCGGAGGTCGCGGTGGGCGCCGCCCTGCTGGTGCCCGTGGTGCCCTCGTTCGTGGCGGGGGCCGCGCTGACCGCGTTCGCGGGCGGCCTCGTCGGCCTCTACCTCAGAACGCCGGGCATGCGCCGCGAGGGCAGCCTGCGGCCGTCGCAGCAGGGGATCGCACTGGCCAAGGACTTCTGGCTGCTCGGCATCGGGCTCAGCCTGATGGCAGAGGAGCTGCTGGACCGGTAGGGATCTCCGGTCTCGTGAGCTAGCCGCGTGCCTCCTGGGGTAGCCCGCTCATCATGGTACAAATCGGCTACACCCTGATGTGCGAGCAGACACCGCCCCGGCAGCTCGTCGACGACGCCGCCAGGGCCGAGCAGGTCGGCTTCGACTACGCCGTCATCTCCGATCACTACTTCCCGTGGGTGGAGGAGCAGGGCCACGCGGCCTACGCCTGGTCGGTGCTGGGCGCGGTGGCGCACGCCACCGAGCGGCTCCCCCTCATGACGTACGTGACCTGCCCGATCATGCGTTACCACCCGGCCGTGGTCGCGCAGAAGGCCGCCACCATGGGAGTGCTCAGCGACGGGCGCTTCACCCTCGGCCTCGGCTCGGGCGAGAACCTCAACGAGCACGTCATCGGCGAGGGCTGGCCGTCCGCCGACCGGCGGCACCGCATGTTCCGCGAGGCCGTCACCATCATCAGCGAGCTGTTCGGCGGCCAGTACGTCACCTACGAGGGCGAGTTCTACGACGTCGACTCGGCCAAGTTGTACGACCTGCCGGAGCGGCCGGTGCCGATCGGGATCGCGGCCTCGGGCGGGCGCTCGGCCGCCATCGCGGCGGAGTACGGCGACCTGCTGATCATCAACGAGCCGATGCCTGAGGTGGTCGGGCAGTTCGCCCAGGCCGGAGGTGCGGGCAAGCCGGTGTACGGCCAGCTCGCCCTGTCCTACGACACCGATGCCCAGGCGGCCAAGGAGCGCGCCCACCGGCTGTGGCGCTGGTCGGCCGCCGGGTGGAAGGTCATGGCCGAGCTGCCGGGGCCGGTGAACTTCGAGGCGTACTCCCAGTTCGTCACGCCCGACGACGTGGCCTCCAGCGTGCCCTGCGGCAGCGACGTGGAGGCGGTGGTGGAGGCGGTCAAGAAGTACACGGACGCGGGGTACACGCACGTCGCCCTGGTGCAGGTCGGGCACGACCAGCAGGAGCCGTTCTTCCGCTGGGCCGAGAAGGAGCTGCTGCCGGCCCTGCGCTCCCTGTGACCGTCCGCGCCCGGGGGTGCGTCTCTCCATGCATGAGCCCCCACCGGCTCGTACGGCCGGCGGGGGCTCATCCGCGGTCATGGGTCAGGGGACGATGTTGACCAGCTTGGGCGCCCGGACGATCACCTTGCGGGGCTGGCCGTCCAGGTAGGCGCGGACCTTGTCCGAGCCCAGCGCCAGCGCGCGCAGCTCGTCCTCGGCGATCGAGGGCGAGACCTCCAGGCGGTCGCGGACCTTGCCGGCCACCTGGACGACGCAGGTCACGGAGTCCTGCACCAGCAGCGCCGGCTCCGCGACCGGCCAGCCGGCCAGCGCGACCGTCGAGCCGGTGTGGCCCAGCCGCTCCCAGCCCTCCTCGGCGGTGTAGGGGGCGACCAGCGACAGCATCACGGCCAGCGCCTCGGCGGCCTCGCGCACCGCCGGGTCGGCCGCGCCGGGGCCGGAATCGATGGCCTTGCGGGCTGCCGACGTCAGCTCCATCAGCCGGGCCACCGCGACGTTGAAGCGGTGGGACTCGACCAGCTTGGTGACCTCGTCGATGGTGCGGTGGGTGAACTTGCGCAGCTCCAGGTCGCCGCCGTCGAAGGAGACGCCCGGCTCGCTGCTCACCTCGTCCATCACCCGGAAGGCGCGGGCCAGGAACTTCTGCGAGGCGGCCGGCGAGACGTCGGCCCAGTCGATGTCGTCCTCGGGCGGCCCGGCGAACACCATGGTCAGGCGGACCGCGTCGACCCCGTAGGCGTCGATCTGCTGGCCCAGGTCGACGCCGTTGCCCAGGGACTTGGACATGGCCTTGCCGCCGTTGATCACCTGGCCCTGGTTCAGCAGGCGCAGGAACGGCTCGGTGAAGTCGACCATGCCCATGTCGTGCAGGACCTTGGTGAAGAACCGGGAGTACAGCAGGTGCAGCACGGCGTGCTCGACTCCGCCGACGTACTGGTCGATCGGCCCCCACTTGCGGACCTGCTCGACGTCGAACGGGCCGTCGGTGTAGCCGGGCGAGCAGTAGCGCAGGTAGTACCAGGACGAGTCGACGAAGGTGTCCATCGTGTCGGTGTCGCGCGTGGCGCGGCCGCCGCACTTGGGGCAGTCGACGTTGACCCAGTCGGTGGCGCTGGCCAGGGGGGAGACGCCCTTGGGCGCCAGCGCCTCGCCGCGCAGGTCGGGCAGCGTGACGGGCAGCTGGTCGTCGGGGACGGGCACCTCGCCGCAGTCCAGGCAGTGGATGATCGGGATCGGCGTGCCCCAGAACCGCTGGCGCGACAGCAGCCAGTCGCGCAGGCGGAAGTTCACCGAGGCGGTGCCCCTGCCCTCGGCCGCCAGGATCTCGATGATCCTGGTGATGGCCTCGGTCTTGGTCAGGCCGTCCAGGGGGCCGGAGTTGACCAGGGTGCCCTCGCCGGGCGTCGCCTCGCCGGTCTCGCCGGGGTCGGCCAGGCCGGTGTGGACGACGACCTTGACCGGCAGGCCGAACTTCAGCGCGAAGTCCAGGTCGCGCTGGTCGTGGGCGGGCACGGCCATGATGGCGCCGTGGCCGTAGTCGGACAGCACGTAGTCGGCCGCCCAGACCGGGATGCGCTCGCCGTTGACCGGGTTGATCGCGTAGCGGCCCAGGAAGACGCCGGTCTTCTCCTTGTCGGTGGACAGCCGCTCGATGTCGCTCAGCTTGGCGACCTCGGCGCGGTAGGCCTCGAACTCCTCGCGCCGGTCGTCGGTGACGATCTCGTCGGCCAGCGCGGCGTCGACGGCCACCACGAAGAACGTCGCGCCGAACAGCGTGTCGGGGCGGGTGGTGTAGACGTGGACGGGCTCCTCGCGGCCCTCGATCTCGAAGAGCACGTCGGCGCCCTCGGAGCGGCCGATCCAATTGCGCTGCATGGTCAGCACGCGGTCGGGCCAGCCGCCCTCCAGCTGCGCCATGTCGTCCAGCAGCCGCTCCGCGTAGTCAGTGATCTTGAAGTACCACTGCGTCAGCTCGCGGCGGATGACGTCGGCGCCGCACCGCTCGCACTTGCCGGCCACGACCTGCTCGTTGGCCAGCACGGTCTGGTCGTTGGGGCACCAGTTGACCAGGCCGCCCTTGCGGTAGGCCAGGCCCCGCTCGAAGAACCGGTTGAACAGCCACTGGTTCCACCGGTAGTACTCCGGGTCGCTGGTGTGCAGGCGGCGCGACCAGTCGAAGGAGATCCCGTAGCGGCGGAAGGACGTGGCCTGGGTCTCGATGTTGGCGTAGGTCCACTCGGCCGGGTGCGCGTTGCGCTTGATCGCGGCGTTCTCGGCGGGCAGGCCGAAGGAGTCCCAGCCGATGGGGTGCATGACGTTGTAGCCGCGCTGCATCCAGTAGCGCGCGACGACGTCGCCGATGGCGAACACCTCGCCGTGCCCCATGTGCAGGTCACCGGAGGGGTAGGGGAACATGTCGAGCATGTAGCGCCGCTCCCGGCTGTCGGCGGCGTCCTCGCCCGCCCGGAACGGGTCCAGCTCCTCCCACCGCTGCTGCCACTTGGCCTGCAGCGCCTGCGGATCGTACTCACTCACGGCGAATGTCCTTCTGCCTCGACTCGGACCCATAAGAAAACCCCCCGTGCGCAGGACGAGGGGCAGCCGCGACGGCGAGAGCTCAGGGCCGTCGCGGCCCGCTAAGAAGCAGGGTCGCGGAACGCATAGGTCAAGCCTAGCGCACCTCATCAGGACTTTGCCGATACTCGACGATGACCGTCGGGCGCAAGGGGGGGTCACCAGCCGATTCCCGGCCCATGAGATCTGATGGTGATCCATCCGTTGTGACCTCATATGTCCCTTTAGATTACGCTCGACGCCGTGGTACACCCCGTCGAGCCCCACCGATCCCTGGCCGGCCTGCCCATGCAGGATCCCCCCACGGATCCGCACGGCTTCGCGCGTTTCGCTGCGGAACCCCCCGACTCTCCTGGAAAATCCCATGAGATCATGTCCGACACGTCAAAAGCGGACAGAACACCACCAGGAGGTACGGGAGCAATGGCAACGGAGCATTCCGGAGCACAGCACCTGCCACCATCCTGGCCCGAGGTGCCGCCCCGGGAGGGATCCTCGCGCGGGGACTCCCGCCAGTCCCCGTCCGCCAGGCGCGCCCAGTCCTCCGAGCGGCCCGCCCAGCACTCCTGGCAGGAGGCCGCCTCGCCGTCGCACACATCGTGGCCCGACGTGACCGTCGCCTCCGGCGCCCCGAACGCCTCCAACGCCTCCAACGCCTTGAACGCCTCCTGGCCCGAGACGCCGCGTCAGGACGGCCCGGCCGGCCGGCATGACGGCATGAGGGACGGCATGAGGGACGGCGGGCGGGGCGGCTCCCGGGAGCCCGTCCACCGCGATCCCGTGCCGGCCTGGCAGGACCCCTCCAGCTCCCCGTCCTCGCCCTCCAACGCCTGGTCCAACCTCAGCTCCCCGGCTCCGTGGCCGCCCGCCGACAGCGCCCCCGTGCGCCCGTCGTCCGCCGACGCCATGGAACGCACGATGACGTACGGCGCCGGCACGCCGCTGAACGACCACGCCATGCCGCAGGGCCCGCACACCGCCCGGCTCGACGACCGCTCCCACGAACGGCCCCAGCCCGTGCCGCAGGGCTCGTACGGCGACGGCATGCCGCTGGACGAGCGGGCCGCGTCCCAGGGGCGCGAGCGCACGCGGCCGGGCGGCGACCGCCCCGGCCCCGGCCACCCCGCGAACGCGCACCCCGGCGCCGGGCACCCGCCGGCGGGCCCGGCCGGACGCGACGCCGCCGGCCACGCCCAGCACGCCCCCGGCCAGGCGTACCCGGCCGAGGGCCGGCAGCCCGGACGGCACGGAGAGCAGGAACACCCCGGACAGCAAGGACAGCCCGGACACCCGGGACAGCAGGGACCCCCCGGACAGCACGGGCACCCTGGCCAGCCGGGTCACCCCGGACAGCAAGGCCGGCACGGACAGCACGGGCAGCTCGGACAGCACGGGCAGCCCGGACACCCCGGCGAGCACGACCAGCAGGGGCAGCCGGACCAGCCCGGCCAGCCGCGTCCCGGCTCCAACCTGAGCCGCGACCCGTCCGACCCCGACCGCCCGTTCGTGACGGCCGGCCAGATCAGCGGCTCCCGGACGCCTCCCCCCGACCGCCAGCAGGAGCTCTGGAACAACGTCTTCGGCGACGAGTACGAGGGCATGGGCGAGCCCGACTCGCTGGACGAGCCGGGCAAGCCGATCTGGATCTACGCCCTGGCCGGGTCCGTCTCGATCGCGCTCGTGGGCGCCCTGCTGTGGGCGTTCCTCGCGGGTCCGCTGGCGGGCGACAAGGAGACGCCCGCCGCCGCGGACACGGCCAAGCCGTCGGCCTCGTCCACTCCCAGGACCACCAGGTCGTCCACCTCGCTCGGCCGCCTGAAGACGTATCCGGGCAAGGCCGCGCCGGTCGTCGGCACGGTGTCCGACACCACGGCCGGTCTCAGCGTCCCGCGGCTGGGCGGCACCTGGCAGCTCGACCAGCGCGGCACGGTCCGCGGCACGTACGGTTTCGTCACCCGCCAGTACGTCAAGACGGGCACCGACACCTACGCCCAGATCCTCACCGGCCCGCTGCCCGCGGCCATGGCCTCGTCCTTCACCTCGGAGAAGGACCTGGAGCCGGCCATCAAGAGCGTCGTGGTCAACGCCCGCAAGCGGTTCTTCCCGGAGGGCAACACGGTCCGCAAGATCGCCCAGCAGCCGCTCAAGGTCGGCAACTCCACGGGGCAGCTGATCGCGTACTCGCTCACCTCGGCCTCGGGCAACGCCACGATCGTCACGGCCGCCGTCAACACGGGCAAGGACGTGCCGGCGATCGTGTACATGTCGGTCCCGGCCACGGGCAAGCAGCTCCTGCCCGACGTGAACACGGTGGTCAGGCAGCTCAAGGTGATCAGCCAGTAGGCGGCGACGCCGTCAGAACGTGCACTCCATGTGCTTGATCCCGTTGATGAAGCTGCTGTGCAGCCGGTCCGGCCGGCCGCCCTCGATCGTGGGGACGCGGCGCAGCAGCTCGCGGAACATCAGCGTGATCTCGCGCCGCGCCAGGTGCGCCCCGAGACAGAAGTGGGGGCCCGGGCCCCCGAAGCCGACGTGCGGGTTGGGGTCGCGGGTGATGTCGAACCGGTAGGGGTCGGCGAACACCTCCGGGTCGCGGTTGGCCGCCCAGTAGAACAGCACCACCTTCATGCCCGCCGGGTAGAGCTGGCCGTTCAGCTCGAAGTCCCGGGTCAGCTTGCGGCGCATGAAGTTCACGGGTGAGGCGAGCCGGACGATCTCCTCGACGGCGCCGGGGGCTCGCCCGTCGATGTCCTCCAGCCACAGGGCGCGCTGGTCAGGGTTCCTGGTGAGCAGCCGCAGGCCGTACGAGATGGCGTTGCGGGTGGTCTCGTTGCCCGCCACCACCAGGAGGATGAAGAACGAGCCCAGCTCCTGCATGGTGAGCCGCTCGCCGTCGATGTTGGCGTTGACCAGCGACGAGGTCAGGTCGTCGGTGGGGTGCTCGGCGCGGTAGGCGGCGAGGTCCTGGACGAGCTGCTGGAGCTCCATGCCGGCCGTGAGCAGCCTCTCGGCCACGCCGGCCAGGTCGCCGCCGGAGTACTCGGGGTCGAAGCCGCCGAGGATGATGTTCGAGCGCTCGAAGACGAACTGGTAGTCGCGCTCGGGGATGCCCATCATGTCGCAGATGATCTTCAACGGCAGGCGGGCGGCCACGTCCGTCACGAAGTCGGCCCCGGGGCCCTTGGCGAGCAGGTCGTCCACGATGCGCGCGGCGGCGACCTCCACGTCCGTCTCGAACTGCTTGATCATCTTTGGCGTGAACGACCGCGAGACGATCCGGCGCAGGCGGGCGTGGCGCGGGTCGTCCATGTTGATCATCGAGCCGAAGTACTCGGCGAACTCGGCGGGCATGTCCGGGATGTTCGTCGCCCCGCCGTCGCCCGAGCAGAAGATCTCCGGGTGCCGGCTGACCTCGACGATGTCGGCGTGCCTGGCCAGGGCGTAGTAACCCGGACCCTTCGGGGCGAAGGAGATCTCCATCTCCTCGAAGTAGGGCGGCCGCTCCAGCGAGCGGATCAGGTCGAACGCCCGCTCCCGCTCGGCCATGGGCCTGGACCAGAAGGCCTGGTCCGAGAGATCGAAGTCGAGGGCACTCATAGGGCCATCATTTGGGCAAGTGGCCACTTACGTCAATGGTCGTGACGTACAGCGTACGTGCTCGTCCTGGAGCCCGGGAAATTCGTTCGGCCGCGCGGCCGGTGATCGCTAGCATGGCCGCGTGCAGTTCTTCTTCTTCCTGCGTTAGCGACCCGCCGGCGGGTCGCGGACGACCCACCGCCGGCGATGCGGGGCGGCCAAGGGGCCGTCCCGGGTCGCGACGTTGGAGAAGGACACGTGCGTGCTTTCGCCGTGGCCAGGGCGGTGCGTGGCATCGAGCCCCTGGTGGCCGCGGAGATCATGGAGTTGGGTGTCGTCCGGAGGCTGCGCCACCGCGAGGTGTGGTTCGAGGCGGCCGAGCCGGGACCGGGGCTGCCGGGGCTGCTCGGGTTGCGGACGGCCGACGACGTGCTGCTGGCGGCGGCCGTCGTGGACGGGGTCGGACCGGGGCGCGCCGCGCTGGCACGCCTGCGCCGGGCCGCCGCGGACGCCGACGCGGAGACGCCGCTGAAGATCCGCCGGGCGGCGGCGCCGCCCGGCGGCCCGGGCGGGCGGGGCCCGCCGGTCCGGCTGGGGGGGCCGGCCGGCCGGGGGGGGGCCGGGGGGCGGGGGGGGGGGGCGGCGGTGGGGGGGCGGGGCGGCGA